>NZ_JAQTZC010000045.1 GCF_028687955.1 Acidocella sp. | reverse complement strand
TCATGGAGCCCATCGGCAACATGCCACCGGCAGAAGCCGAGGAACGCTACTATGCCGCGCTGCAGGAGCAGCCCATGGCAGCGTGACTCAAACCAAACGGCCTCCGGGAAAACCGGGGCGGTTCAGGTGAGACTCTAAGCGGCTTCCAGCGTTGGGATTTTGTTGATCTGACCGGCGAGTTTTTGTTCGGCTTTCCAGAGGTCGACGGCCAGTTGCATGTGCAGCCAGATTTGCGGGCCGTTGCCGAACAGTTTGCCCAGACGCAGCGCCATTTCCGGGGAGATTGAGGATTTTTCGGCTAAAATGTTGTGCAGGGTCTGGCGGGCGACGCCGAGTTTGTCCGCCACCGCGTTGACGGGCAAGCCGAGGGCGGGGAGCACATCTTCGCGCAGCATTTCACCGGGGTGAGTGGGCTGGCGGGCGGGGGGGTGGAGTGGTGCTTCATGGTTGTTTCATTTTCAGTGTGCCGAACTTTCGCGGATACGTTCGACAGTATTTACCGCGCGTCGGAAACAAGGATGTATTTGAACCTCGTCAAATCGTGGTTCATGACTCTCCTCGTATGAGTAGTAAGTTCGACTTCCGCCTTGCCCCCCGAGAATGAAGTCACCAATGAAGCCGATTTCATAGAGAATATCTAAAAATCGCCGAACATCTACCGCGTCCGCTAACGCATTAAACCATGGCACATTAATCGTTGCCTCAATAAATATTTGCAGAATCATTTCTTCAATTTCGGTACGCTTAAAATGATACTTTCGACGAAAAAATTTTGTTTTCCAAAATGCCATCACTGAGTTTAGCGCTGGATATTGGTTTGTGTATTCAGCACAGAGGTCGTCCAGTTTCCAATTTGAATAGTCAGGTTCCGCATCTTTAAGTTTCTCATCAGATGGAGTGATGCCATCGACTTTTTCCGTATAGTATCTAACTAGCTGAATTAATTCGCGGGGCCGTGAAAGAGTTCTCTCGATTAGCCAATTTTGTGTATGAGTTGCCCCAATGCTCGGCGTAAAAACGGTATTGAATGCGTCTACGATTTCATTGAGACCTGCCATACGGCGGTTGTGATTAATTCTCGCCTCCAACACTTCGATCAAAGAATCTTTATTCCATC
Source organism: Acidocella sp. (assembly GCF_028687955.1). GTDB lineage: Bacteria > Pseudomonadota > Alphaproteobacteria > Acetobacterales > Acetobacteraceae > Acidocella. The sequence continues at coordinate 17,399 of NZ_JAQTZC010000045.1, read as the reverse complement.
GGATGCGTTCGATATTCCGATATTTGTCCGCATGCATCGTACGGCCAATCAAGATTGTGTAGACATCCTCACGCAAAAAAATTACTGGATGTAAATTGGCGTGCAAACTTGCTATATGATCAGCCGCCAACAACAGACCAAGAAGCATGGTATTTGCGGTATCTGAGTTGTCCCAACCCAAATCTAGGTCGTCTATTAACACGACAACCTTTGTGTCATCTTCGGCAAGTGCTTTTATATGATGCTCAAGTGCGTCAACGTCAGCAACATCACGCAACGCTTTTTCCATACCTAAACCAAGTTCCCCAAGTTTTCCTGCTCTGAGTTTAATTTTCGTCAGTACGTTGGCTATATTCTCAACGAGATCCATCGATGTACGGTTTTGTTGGAGAGCAACATCTCTCGCATACTCCATGCTCCCAGATGTAAGTACGCGCCTCTTAGCATTGTCGCCTATAGCGCAGAGTACATCGAGATAGATATGTCTCAACCAAGTATGTTGAAAAAAATGTCCTGACAAAATCCTTTGGAGATCGTTTCATCATTTAGAATAGTCTTGATAGAGTTGTATTTTGGCAGTACCTTTACGACTATATTATCTTGTTCGGCGAAGTTCTTTGCAAGCTTCGCTAATAGAGCACTTTTTCCTGACCCTTTGCGCCCGACAACAATACTTTTTGCTTTGCGGGACAGTCGATCAAGGGAGTCTGAAGTTACAAAATACTCCAGAAGAAGTGAGTCTTTTTCAGCACTGTCATCACCCCAGTTAATGCTCTTAATTTTCACGTTTTCACCTCAATGATGTCAGGTCATGCCCTGGGAAAAACTCCCCATTGAAGGGGAGGTTTTATGTTCGATCATTCTCAAGCCTTCGGCACCGACCCACTCGCCGCCGCCGGCGAAAACACCGTCGCGGGGAGTGGCTTTGGGCGGTCGGGGTTGTTGACGTTCAGCGCGATGCTGGCGCCCAGGGCGTTGGCCATGCCGGTGGGGACCAGGATGGTGACGCCGCGGTCTTTGTTCATGTCGTAGATCAGGCCCATCTGGCGGATTTGCAGGGCGACGGGGTTGTTCTCGTAGATGCGCGCGGCGTCGGCGATTTGTTCGGCGATGGCGACCTCGGCGCTGGCAAGGGTGACGCGGGCTTGTTTCTCTTTTTCCGCCTGGGCGTTGCGGCTCATCGCGTCGTTGAGTTCGGGGGGGATTTTGACGTCGCGGATTTCAACCGAGATGTCGCCGATGCCCCAGCCGTCGGATTTTCTGGTGATGAAGGCGCGCAGTTTCTCGTCCATCGCCTCGCGGTTGGAGAGGATGTCGTTAAGGGTGGTGGCGCTGATGACTTCGCGCAGCGAGGTCTGGGCGATCTGCGCGATCATGTTGCGGTAGTCGGTGAGTTCGGTGGCGGCGCGTTTCACATCGGAGACGCGCCAGAACATGATCGAGTCCATGGTGACGGAGACGGCATCGGCGGTGAGCGTGTCCTCGGCCGAGATGCGGGTGCTTTGGCGGCGCGTGTCGACCACGGTGTAGACCAGCTCGAAGGCCGGGATGAGGAAGTAGAGGCCAGGGCCGCGCACGCCGGCGTAGCGGCCGAGGCGCAGGACGACGGCGCGCTCCCACTCGGCGGCGGTGCGCAGGGTGAGGGCGAGAATGACGCCGATGAGCACGATGACGCCGCCGATGACGGGGTTTTGCAGCAGGTAGCCGAGCGCGGCGCCGGCGAGGATGACGAGGAAGGCGATGAAGGTGACGGCGCTGTTCATGGAGGGGGTCCTTTGTTCAGGCTGATCGTCTGGCGATGATAACAGAAGTGATCATTTCCAGCACGATATCATTATTCTGGTTGAGCGTGGTGAAGCGGTTGGTGACGATGCCGCTGCCGGGCCGCTTGGCGCTGGGCCGCACGGAGAGGACTTCGAGGCGCAGGCGCAGGGCATCGCCGGGGCGCACGGGGCGGCGCCATTTGAGCGACTCGCAGCCCAGGCCGAGCGCGCCGGGGGCGGGGTTGTAGAAGCCGGCGGTGATGAAGCGGTTCATGGTGAGGGCCGCGGTGTGCCAGCCGCTGGCGATGAGGCCGCCGGTGATGTCCTGGGCGGCCTGTGGGTCAATATGCATCGGCTGGGGGTCGTATTTTTCGGCGAAAGCGATGATTTCGGCCTCGTTGACCGTGAGTGGCTCGCTCTCGAAGACCTGGCCGGGGTGGAAGTCCTCAAGGTACTGGTAATCCATGCTGGCGGCTCCCGCGAATCGTTTAACTTTGCTAGGCTGTTAGCATGAACATGCAACTCCTGCTTCTGTTTTTGGTTGGGCTTATCGCCGTGGCGGCCATGGCTTTTGGCTGGGCGGGGTGGCGGGCGGCGCGCGCGGCCCCGGCGCGGCTGCAACTGGGGTTGGAGAAGGTGCTGGCGGCTAGCCGGGCGGAGGCGGAGTTTTTGCGCGCCAGCCTGGCCGCGATGGAGGGGCGGCTGGCCGGGGCGATCCAGACCGGGACGACGGATGCGCTCTCAAAAGCCTTCGCGCAGATAAGCGGGGCGACGCAGAACATGGCCAACGCGGTGGAGGGGCTGCGCCGGGCGGCGGCGGAGGATTCGCAGCGCACCATCGCGCTGCTGGAGACGCGGCTGGGGGCGATCCAGACCTCGGTGAACGAAAAGCTGCATGAGGCGGTGGAACAGCAGATGACCAACAGCTTCGCCCGCGTGCTGGAGCAGTTCGCCCAGGTGCAGCAGGCGATGGGGGAGGTGCAGTCCGCCGCCGCGCAGATAGGCGATTTGAAGCGGATATTCTCCAATGTGAAGACGCGCGGCGGCTGGGGCGAGGCGCAGCTGGGCGCGATGCTGGAACAGGTGCTGCCGCCCGGCGCGTTCGAGCGCAATTTCGCGCTGCGGGAGGGACAGCGCGAGCGGGTGGATTTCGCGCTGCGGATGCCCGCGCGCAGCACGTTGTGGCTGGCGGTGGATTCAAAATTCCCGACCGAGGATTATGAGCGGCTGCTGAACGCGGCGGAGAAAGCGGATGTGGAGGGCGAGCGGGTGGCGCGCGAGGGGATCGCGGCGCGGGTGCGGCTGGAGGCCAAGAAGATCCGCGAGAAATATATCTGCCCGCCAGAGACGGTGGAGTTTGGCGTGATGTATCTGCCAAGCGACGGGCTGTTTGCCGAGGTGGCGCGGATTCCCAACCTCATCGACGAGATCCGGGTGCGCGAGAAGGTGATTATCCTGGGGCCGACGCTGTTGCCCGCGATGTTGCAGACCATCCACCTTGGGCATATCACGCTAGACCTGGAGAAGCGGGCTGGAGAGATCGGCAAGCTGCTGGGGGCGACGCGCGCGGAGATGACCAAGATGGACGATGTGCTGGGCAAGCTCGCCAACAATGCCGCGACGATGACGACCAATATTGAAAAGGCGCGGGTGCGTACGCGCGCCGTGGGCCGGGTGCTGCGCACGGTGGAGATGGTGGAAGCCGGGGCGGCGCAGAGCCTGCTCGGGCTGGAAGCCGATGAAGAGGAAGCATGATGATACGCCGCGCCTTTATGTTGTTGGCCTGCCTGGCGCTGAGCGCCTGCCACCATACCTTCTCGCCGCAGGATGTGAGCGTCGTCGGGCTGGTGCCGGACCTCGCGTTTAACATGACCGATGTGAATACCGGCAAGCCGGTGAGCGCAGCGGATTTCAAAGGCAAGGTCACGCTGTTGTATTTTGGGTATACGCATTGTCCGGATGTCTGCCCTGCAACGCTCTATAATTTGACCCGGATTTTTAAGAAAATGGGAGCCGCGGGCAGGGATGTGCGGGTTTTGTTTGTTACCGTGGACCCCAGCCGTGATACACCTGACGTGTTGAAACGATATACCAGTTTATTCGGCGAAAATTTTATCGGCCTGCGCGGAAATGCTGATCAGATATATTCGCTCGCGCGGCGTTACCGCGTGGTATTCTCGGTCACCAAAACGCCAACCTATACCGTTACGCACTCCGCAGCCGTGTATGTGTTCAACCCCCAGGGCAAGCCACAGTTCATTATTGCCGGGTTGGATACGAACATGCCAGATATAAAGGGCATTGCCACAGACCTGACCTATGTGGGGAAGGAGTAGGCGGGATCGCGCGGAACAGAGCTGGTGCAAACCACCGGTTTCAGGGCGCTGTTACCGCGCCATAAACCTTGGCTGAGAAACTTAGTGTGACGTTTGATTTCAGGGTCAGCGTCACGGGTACGTTGTCACCGACTTTCATGTGCGGGTTCATGCACATCAAATGATACCCTCCGGGCGCAAAGGTCACGGTGCCATGAGCGGGGATCACCACGCTCGGCACGTCCATCATCATGGCCATGCCGCTCTCATCCTTGCTTTCATGCAGCATCAAACTGCTGCAAGCGGGTGAAGCCGCGCCGGTAAGAATTTCGTTGTTATTGCCGTTATTTTGTAAAACCATATAACCGGCGGCTGGAATGTTGGGGAGCAAAAACCGCATCCATGGCTTGCTTACGGTCACATCGGCATGGGCCATTACCGGCAACGCGGCCGCCAGCATAATTGCGCGCAGTCTCATGCTTTTATCAACGGTGTCATTAGGGTTGCCACCATGGGAAGATCAGGCTGAGCTGATGCCAGAGTCCCCAGAATATAGCGCGCCTTTCCATCCGCCGCGAAACCGTAGACGGCCATGCTATGCGATATTTTGCTCACCGGGTCGGGCGTATCCGCGTTTTCCACGGCGCTGTATTGGACCCCAAAGCGTTTCGCGAATACGGCCAGATGTTCGGTATCGCCGCGCAATCCGTCCATCACCGGCGGGGGGCCGAATTGTGCCATAAAATTTTTCAAACGCGGCAGTGTATCGTGAATTGGATCAATCGTTACAAACAAAACCCGCAGATCCTGCCCGCGCGGGCCCATTTTTTTAACCAGCCTGGCCGCATTCTCCATTGTGAGAGGGCAGGTATCGGTACAGCGGGTAAAGCCAAAATATAAAATGACCGGATGACCCAGGAAATGGGCTGCTGTGACAGGTTTGCCGGTGGAGGCGAGGTGCATGTTAAATTCCAGGCTTGGCAGCTGCCCGGTGACGTCGGCATAGGGTGGGCCGGAAAAATTATCATCTGCAAAGGCTGGTTGCCGGTAAAACAAAGCAGACGAGGCCCCGGCGATGAGTGCATTGCGCCGTGTGATTTGCATATCCTTGCTCCCGGAATGGGCCATTTGAATAAATCATCCGAACCTGGCGAAATGCATTTAACCTAATCTTTCCCGCATGAGAAGTGCAGGGGCATGAACCTCAAACGATCGCGCTAGCGCAGGGTGGCGCAGAAGGCGGCGATGCGATCGCAGGCGCGGGCCAGGGTGGCCTCAGAGGTGGCGGTGGAGATGCGGATATGCGGGCTCATGGCGAAGGCCGCGCCCTGGACGACGCCGACATGGGCTTCATCGAGCAGGGCGGCGGTGAAATCAGTGTCGTTGGTGAGGCGGCGCCCGGCCGGGGTGGTTTTGTTAAGGCACCCGGCGATGCTGGGGAAGACGTAGAAGGCGCCCTCGGGTTTGTGGCATTCGATGCCGGGGATTTGGTTCAGGCGGCTTACGACGAGGTCTCGCCGGGATTGATAGGCGGCGGCACGCTCATGCAGCAGCTCTTGCGGGCCTTCGAGCGCGGCGAGGGCGGCGGCCTGGCCGATGGAGGAGACGCCCGAGGTGGCGGTGGCCTGGACCACGGTACAGGGTTTGATGAGCGCGGGCGGCAGGGCGGCGAAGCCGATGCGCCAGCCGGTCATGGCGTAGCTTTTGGAGACGCCGGTCATGGTGACGGTGCGATCGGCCAGATCCGGCGCGATGGCGGCCAGGGTGGTGTAGTTGAAATGATCGAAGAGCAGATGCTCGTAGATGTCATCCGAGAGGACCCAGATGTTTGGGTGGCGGCGCAGCACCGCGGCGAGGGCTTCCAGCCCGGCGGGGCTGATGGCGGCGCCAGAGGGGTTGTTGGGGTAGTTGAGCAGCAAGAGCTTGGTGCGTGGTGTGATGGCGGCTTCGAGGTCTTCGGGCTGGAGGATGAAGCCTTTATCCTGCGGGCAGGGGACGAAGACGGGGGTGCCGCCGGCGAATTGGATGGTTTGCTCGTAGCCGGCCCAGGCGGGGGCGGGGATGATGACTTCATCGCCGGTGTTGATGACGGCCATGACCACGTTGAAGATGGCCTGTTTGCCGCCATTGGTGATGAGGATGCTGGCTTGCGGGACATCGAGCTTCTGGTCGCGCAGGTATTTGCGGCGTACGGCGGCCTTTAGCGCCTCGGTTCCGGCCAGGGGGGGGTATTTGGTCTCGCCGCGCCGGGCGGCGGCGTGGGCGGCTTCGACCACATGTTCGGGGGTGGGGAAATCCGGTTCGCCGAGGGAAAGGGAGATGACATCGTGGCCTTCGGCGCGCAGGGCGCGGGCGCGGGCGGCCTGGGCGAAGGTGGCGGCGAGTTCGGTGCGGCCCACGCGGACGGAGAGTGCTGGCATGGCGCGGACATAGCCATGCCAGCAGGCTTAGCGCAAGGATTCAGCCGTTAGCGCGATCGTTTGAGGTTCGCTCAGCCGAGCGAGCCGAAAGCGTGGATCGCCCTCAGAAAAGCAGCTAAAGCTTGGTCTCACTTAAAGCGATGAGACTTTAGTAATGGTAATGGCCCATCATTCCCATGCCGCCGAACAGCCAGACGATGATCAGGATTACCAGGAGGAAGCCCAGCACGCCGCCTAAGCCGGAATTGCCGTAGTTGCGGTGGGCGTAATAGCCGCCGCCGCCAAAGAGGATAAACAGGATTAAAATCAGCAAAATGAGTGGCACGTGGCGCTCCCGGGTGAGTTTTGTTTGCTTTGTTAACGTTGTGTGCGCGGGCGGCTGGGATAAGGACCGTTATTATTAAACTGCTGTTATGAGGCGGCTGAATTGCTTGAGGCGGGCCGCGGGGGTATGAGGCCAGCGCATCTTCCTGGAACCAGCAAAGCGGAGTGGAATAATGGCTGAGACTTTCGACCTTATCGTGATTGGCTCCGGCCCGGGAGGTTATGTCTGCGCCATTCGCGCGGCCCAGCTGGGCATGAAGGTTGCGTGCGTCGAGAAGCGGGCCACGCTGGGTGGCACCTGCCTGAACATCGGTTGCATCCCCTCCAAGGCGCTGTTGCAGTCCTCGGAGGTGTTTCATCAGACCGTGCACGGGCTGAAGGACCATGGCATCGCGGTTGGCGAGGTCAGCTTCGATCTGGCCAGGATGCAAGCCCGCAAGGGCGAGGTGGTCAGCGCCAATACCAAGGGCATCGAGTTTCTGTTCAAGAAGAACAAGATCACCTGGATCAAGGGTGCGGCGAGCTTCACCGGCCCGAATGCGATCGCGGTTGGGGGGAGCGCCTATAGCGCCAAGAGCATCGTCATCGCCACGGGCAGTGAGTCCGTGCCGCTGAAGGGGGTTGAGGTTGATGAGACGCGCATTGTCACCTCCACCGGGGCGCTGGAGCTGGATAAGGTGCCGGGGCGGCTGGTGGTGATCGGCGGCGGGGTGATCGGGCTTGAGCTGGGCAGCGTGTGGGCGCGGCTGGGCGCAAAGGTGACGGTGGTTGAGTTCCTCGAGCGCATTACCCCCGGCCTGGACGCTGAGATTTCCAAGGCGTTCCAGCAGGCGCTGACCAAGCAGGGCTTCACGTTCAAGCTTGGGCACAAGGTGACCGGCGCCACGACGGGCAAGGACGGCGTGAGCCTGACCATCGAGCCGGCCAAGGGCGGCGCGGCGGAGACGCTGGAGGCCGATGTCGTGCTGCTGGCGATTGGCCGGCGGGCCTATACCGAGGGGCTGAACCTGGCCGCGGCCGGGGTGGCGGCGGATGCGCGCGGGCTGGTGCTGACCGATGCGCATTATGCCACCAACGTGCCGGGGATTTATGCGATCGGCGATGTCATCGCCGGGCCGATGCTGGCGCATAAGGCCGAGGAAGAGGGCGTGGCGCTGGCCGAACTTCTGGCCGGGCAGGCCGGGCATGTGAATTACGATGCGATTCCCGGCGTGGTGTACACTTGGCCGGAAGTGGCCAGCGTGGGCAGGACCGAGGAGGAGCTGAAGGCCGCCGGGGTTGCGTACAAGGTGGGCAAATTCCCCTTCATGGCCAACGGCCGCGCGCGCGCCATGGGCGAGATGGAGGGGTTTGCGAAAATTCTTTCGGACCAGACGACGGACCGGCTGCTTGGCGCGCATATCATCGGGCCGGACGCGGGGACGCTGATCGCCGAACTGGTGACGGCCATCGAGTTTGGCGCCTCGGCCGAGGATGTGGCGCGGGTCTGCCATGCGCACCCCACTTTGAGCGAGGTTGTGAAGGAAGCCGCACTGGCCGCTGATGGCCGCGCGCTGCATATCTAGCCGATGAGCGGATATATCAGGCTTGGCGTTAACGTCGACCATGTGGCCACGCTGCGCAATGCGCGCGGCGGCGGGCATCCGGACCCGCTGAGCGTAGCGAAGGCCTGCGTCGCGGCGGGGGCGGATGGGATTACGATTCATCTGCGCGAGGACCGCCGCCATATCCGCGATGCCGATGCGGAGGCGATCTGCGGCTGGGCCGCGGTGCCGGTGAATTTCGAGATGGCGGCGACGGCGGAGATGACCGCGATTGCGTGTAGGCTGCGCCCGCATGGGGTTTGCATCGTGCCGGAGCGCCGCGCCGAGATTACCACTGAGGGCGGGCTGGATGTGGTGGGCCAGAGCGAGGCGCTGCGGCCGGTCATCGCGCGGCTGACGGCGGCGGGGATTGTGGTGTCGTTATTCGTGGACCCCGATCCGGCGCAGGTGCGCGCGGCTGCCGGGGTTGGCGCCGCCGTGGTGGAGTTGCACACCGGCGCCTATGCCAATGGCCATCCTGGTGAGCTGGAGCGGCTGCGCGCCGCCGCCGCGCTGACCACGCAGCTTGGCCTGGAGTGCCATGCCGGGCATGGGCTGACGTTTGCCAATGTCATGCCCGTCGCCGAGCTGCCGGAAATCCGCGAGCTTAACATCGGGCATTTTCTGATGGGCGAGGCGTTGCTGACCGGCCTGCCCGTGGCGATTAAAGAAATGAAGCGGCTGATGGACGCGGCGCGGCGGGTTTAGAGACGGAAGGCTTCAGATTGATCCGCCGCGCGGCTCGAAGCCTGGCTGGTTCCAGGATTTAAGGAAAGCTTCCAGTTTTTCATCGGCGGGGCCGATGACCACATGAAGTTTCACCAGCAGGTCGCCGGCGTGGTGGTGGCTGTGGGCGGGTACGCCACGACCGCGCAGGCGCATTTCGGTGCCCGAGTCGCTATGGGGTTTTATGCTCAGCGCCACCGGGCCGGTGGGGGTGGGCAGGGTGATTTTGCCGCCGAGCACGGCCTCATGCAGGGAGATTGGCAGGTCCATGCGGATGTTCTGCCCCTCGCGGCGGAAGAGTTTATGCGGGGCGACGGTGATTTCGATCAGCGCGTCGCCGGCGGGGCCACCGTTGCGCCCTGGCTGGCCGCGCCCGCGCAGGCGCAGCACGTCGCCGCTGGTGGTGCCGTGGGGGATTTTCACATCCAGGGTCTGGCCGTCAGGCAAGGTGAGGCGTTTGGTGGTGCCGTTCACGGCTTCGAGGAAGTCGGCGGTGAGGGCGTAGCGGGCATCTTGGCCGCGCGCGGGGCCGGCGGGGCGGCCGCGCTGCTCGAACATGCTGGCGAAGATGTCCTCGAAATTGCCGCCGCCGAAGCCGCCCGCGCCCGCGCCGAAGCCAGCGCCGCCGCCGGGGCCTTGGCGGAAGCCTGGCGGGGCGCGTTCGGTGCCGCTGGCGTCGATCTCGCCACGGTCGTACCGGGCGCGTTTTTCGGGGTCGGAGAGCAGCTCGTTGGCCGCCGAGGCGCTTTTGAACGCCTCTTCCGCCGCCTTGTTGCCGGGGTTGAGGTCAGGGTGGTGTTTTTTCGCGAGTTTGCGGTAGGCCGCGCGGATTTGCTCGGGGGTTGCGTCCTTCGCGACGCCGAGGATTTTATAGGGATCATCTGCCATGCGGATCATTTAGAGGCATTGCGCGGATTATAACAGGGTGTGCGCGCTTAGAGACGGATGGTCGATAAAGATAGAGGGCGATTCACGTTTTCGGCTCGCGCGGTTGAGCGAACCTCAAACGATCGCGCTCCATGGCAAAATAGAGGGCGATTCACGTTTTCGGCTCGCTCGGTTGAGCGAACCTCAAACGATCGCGCTCCATGGCAAAATAGAGGGCGATTCACGTTTTCGGCTCGCTCGGTTGAGCGAACCTCAAACGATCGCGCTCAATGGCGCAGTGTGCTGGAGAGGAACTGTTTGAAGCGCGGGGATTGCGGGTTGGTGAACATATCCTCGGGTTTGCCTTCTTCCTCGGTGAGGCCCTGGTGCAGAAACATCACGCGGCTGGCGACCTCGCGGGCGAAGCCCATCTCATGCGTGACGACCAGCATGGTGCGGCCCTCCTTGGCCAGGTCGCGCATCACTTTCAGCACCTCGCCGACCAGCTCGGGGTCAAGCGCGGAGGTTGGTTCATCAAACAGCAGTACATCGGGCTCCATGGCCAGAGCGCGGGCGATGGCGACGCGCTGCTGCTGCCCGCCGGAGAGCTGCGCCGGGTATGCGTGGTGCTTGGCGGCGAGGCCGACCTTCTCGAGCATGGCCTCGGCCCGGGCGGCGGCGGTTTTTTTGTCAAGCTTCAACACATGGATCGGCGCCTCCATGACGTTTTGCAGCACGGTCATATGCGCCCAGAGGTTGAATTGCTGGAACACCATGGCGAGGCGCGCGCGCAGGCGCTCCACCTGTTTGGGGTTGGCGGCGGTGCGGGTGTGTTTGCCCTCGCGCATCTCGATCAGCTCGCCTTTGATGCGCACGCGGCCCCGGTCGGGCATTTCCAGTAGGTTGATGCAGCGCAGAAACGTGCTTTTGCCCGAGCCGGAGGCGCCGAGAATCGCGATCACATCCTGGTCATGGGCGGTGAGCGAGACGCCCTTCAGCACTTCGAGGGTGCCGAAGCACTTGTGGATGTCCTCGACGGCGAGGGCGGGGATGGGCGGAGCCGGCTCGGACATGCTGAAAAACACCTTATATCTGAACGATTCATGACTGGGCTGCGGAATTACTTTGGAATAATGCTGGAATGCAGCTTTGCAAAACCCGTGCCCTGCGTCACTATGTAATCGTCCTTATTCGGACGCAGGAGAGTGTGGGGGCCTTTGGGCTAGTTTCCCGCCGCCGAAGGCGCAACCGGCCCCCGGAAACGCTCAGGCAAAAGGGCTGCGTGGTTGAGCGGGACGCTCTGGAGAGCCGGCGGGTTGATGCCCGCCGCACCGACGGGGTCAAGGGTTGAGGGTTGGCCCTTTGCCCGAATCTCTCAGGTTCCCAAACAGAGGGGGGTCAGTTTGCCCGGCACTTGGCGGGGCGCTGATTGGTTCTGGGGGAATTGCGTTGGAAACAGCATTGCTGAAAACACCATTGGATGCGCTGCACCGCCGCCTGGGCGCGCGCATGGTGGAATTTGCCGGGTATGAGATGCCCTTGCAGTACACGGGCATCATGGCTGAGCATCAGGCGTGCCGGGAGGGTGCGGCGCTGTTCGACGTCTCGCATATGGGCCAGGCGCATATTGCCGATGCCAGGGCGTTCGAGGCGCTGGTGCCGGGCGATATTGCGGGCCTGCGGCCGGGACGCCAGCGTTATACGCTGCTGCTCAATGAGGCAGGCGGCATTATTGATGACCTGATGGTGGCAAATTTTGGCGCGCATTTGCAACTGGTGCTGAACGCCGGGCGCAAGCATGTGGATTTGGCGCATATCCGGGCGCATGGCGTGGCGATCACCCCGCATTTCGAGCGGGCGCTGGTGGCGTTGCAGGGGCCGAAGGCGGCGGCGATGCTGCCCGAGGGGGCGGCGCTGAGGTTCATGGATGCGGCGGCGCTGCGCGTTGCGGGCATTGCCTGTGTTGTCACCCGCTCGGGTTATACCGGGGAGGATGGTTTCGAGATCGGCTGCGCAGCGGAGGATGCGCAGGCGCTGACCGGGCTGTTGCTGGCGCGCGGCGCCACCCCTGCCGGGCTGGGGGCGCGCGACTCGCTGCGGCTGGAGGCCGGGCTTTGCTTGTATGGCAACGATATTGACGAGGGGCGCAACCCGGTTGAGGCGAATCTGACCTGGGCGATTGCCAAGCGCCGCAGGGCCGATTGGGGCTTCCTTGGCGCCGCGCCGGTGCGCGCCGCGCTGGAGGCCGGGCCGGCGGAGGTGCTCGTTGGCATTAAGGTGACCGGGCGCGCCCCGGCCCGCGCGGGGGCGGAGATCCGCAATGCGCAGGGCGAGCACGTGGGCGCGGTCACCTCCGGCTGCTTCGCGCCGAGCCTGAGCGCGCCGGTGGCGCTGGGCTATGTGCGGGCCGATTGCGCCGCCGCGGGCACCGCGCTTGACCTGATTGTCCGCGACAAGCCAATTCCCGGCGTTGTCGCGCCGCTTCCTTTTGTTCCCCATCGTTACGCCCGCTGAAAGGTATTTTTCATGACCCAGACATTTTATTCCAAGGACCACGAGTGGGTGCGGATTGGCGAGGATGGCCTTGCCACCGTTGGCATCACCGATCATGCGCAGGAGGCGCTGGGCGATATCGTGTTTGTCGAGCTGCCCGAGCCGGGGCGCAATGTTGTGGCGCATGAAGCCTGCGCCGTGGTGGAGAGCGTGAAGGCCGCCTCCGATGTTTATGCGCCGCTGACCGGCACCGTGAGCGAGACCAACCCGGCCATCGTGGATGAGCCGGCGCTGATCAACACCGCGGCCGAGACCACGGCCTGGTTTTTCCGCATGCGCCTGGAAGACCCCACCGCGGTGAACGCGCTGATGAGCAAGGCCGCCTACGATGAATTTTTGGGGAGCCTGTAATGTCCGCATTGGAGGAGCTGGCGGCGCTTGAGGCGGTGGATGGGTTCGTGGCGCGCCATATCGGCCCGGATGACGCGCAGGTGGCGGCGATGCTGGCCGCCGCCGGGGCGCTCAGCCTCGATGAGCTGATGGCGCAGACGATCCCCGCGAACATCCGCACCAACGCGCCGCTGGCGCTGCCCGAGGCGAGCGATGAAGCCGCCGTGCTGGCCGATTTGCGGGCGCTGGCGGCGCGCAATGTGATGAAGAAATCGCTGATTGGCCAGGGGTATCACGGCACGCTCACGCCGCCGGTAATTTTGCGCAATGTGCTGGAGAATCCGGGTTGGTACACGGCCTATACGCCGTATCAGGCTGAGATTTCGCAAGGCCGGCTGGAGGCGATTCTCAACTATCAGACCATGATCTGCGAGCTGACGGGCATGGGCATCGCCAATGCCTCGCTGCTGGACGAGGCCACCGCCGCCGCCGAGGCGGTTTCGATGGCGCACGGGCTGAATAAGAGCAAGTCGGACACCATCGCGATTGCCGCCGATGTGCATCCGCAGACCCGCGCGGTGATCGCGACGCGCGCCTGGCCGCAGGGTTTTAGGCTGGTGGATTTCGCGGCAGGGGATGCGGCGGCGATTGCGGCGGCGAAGCCGTTTGCCGTGGTGCTGAATTATCCGGGCAGCAGCGGCGAGGTGCGCGACCTTGCGGGCGAGATCGCCGCCGCGCAGGGAGCGGGCGCGCTGGCCGTGGTGTGCGCCGACCTGCTGGCGCTGACATTGCTGACGCCGCCCGGCGAAATGGGCGCGGATGTGGTGGTGGGCTCGGCGCAGCGCTTTGGCGTGCCGATGGGCTTTGGCGGCCCGCATGCCGGGTATTTTGCCACTTCGGACGCTTATAAGCGGCATATGCCGGGGCGGCTCGTCGGGGTTTCGGTGGATGCCGCGGGGCGCCCGGCGATGCGTCTGGCGTTGCAGACGCGCGAGCAGCATATCCGCCGCGAGAAGGCGACCTCCAACATCTGCACAGCGCAGGTGCTGCTGGCGGTGATGGCCGGATTCTATGCCGTGTGGCACGGGCCGGAGGGCTTGCGGCGCATTGCGCGGCGGGTGAATTTGCAGGCGCGGCTGCTGGCCGAGGTGGCGGTGAAGGCTGGGTTCAGGCTGCGCCATGCAGTGTTTTTCGATACGCTGGCGCTGGAGGCCGGGGCGCGCGCCGAGGCGCTGATGCAGGGCGCGCTGGCGGCCGGGTTCAACCTGCGCCGGTTGGATGCCACGGGCGTTGGCATTGCGCTGGATGAGACCGTGACCCGCGCGGAGCTGGAGACGCTGGCCGGTTTGTTGGGCGGCGCGCTGGGCGGGGCGGCGGCGGCGATTCCGGAGGGGTTGCTGCGGCGGAGCAAATTCTGCGCCGGGGCGGTGTTCTCCGCGCATCATTCCGAAACCGCGATGATGCGGTATTTGAAGAAGCTGGAGGACAAGGATGTCGCGCTGAACCGCTCGATGATCCCGCTTGGCTCCTGCACCATGAAGCTGAACGCCAGCGCCGAGATGCAGGCCATTACCTGGCCGGAGTTCGCCAATATCCACCCCTTCGCGCCGGTGGCGCAGACCGCGGGGTTCACGGCGCTGATTGGCGAGCTGGGGGCGTTTCTCAAGGCTGTTACGGGTTTTGCGGGCATTTCGCTGCAACCCAACTCCGGGGCGCAGGGCGAGTTCGCCGGGCTGCTGGTGATCCGCGCCTGGCACGAGGCGCGCGGCCAGGGGGGGCGCAAAATCTGCCTCATCCCCGCCTCGGCGCACGGCACCAACCCGGCCTCTGCCGCGATGGCGGGGTATCAGGTGGTGGTGGTCGGCTGTGACCGCGACGGCAATGTGGACATTGCCGATTTGAACGCGAAAATCGCCCAGCACCGGGAGGCGCTGGCGGCGCTGATGATCACCTACCCCAGCACGCATGGGGTGTATGAGCCGGGCATTCGCGATATCTGCCAGGCCGTGCATGCGGCCGGAGGGCAGGTTTACATGGATGGCGCGAACATGAACGCCCAGGTGGGGCTGACCTCGCCGGCTTCCATCGGCGCGGATGTGTGCCACTTGAACCTGCACAAGACCTTCTGCATCCCCCATGGTGGCGGCGGGCCGGGGGTGGGGCCGATCGGCGTGGCGGCGCATCTGGTGCCGCATCTGCCCAACCATCCGCTGCGCGCCGATGCGGGCCCGGCCACGGGCTATGGGCCGGTTTCCGCGGCACCCTATGGTTCGGCGCTGATCCTGCCCATCCCCTATGCCTATATCCGCCTGATGGGGCCGGAGGGGATCACGCGGGCGACCAAGATCGCCATCCTCAACGCCAACTACATCGCCGCGCGGCTGGAGCCGCATTACCCGATTTTGTATCGCGGCGCGCAGAACCGGGTGGCGCATGAGTGCATCATCGACTGCCGGGGGTTTGGCGCCACGGCGGGCGTGCAGGTGGAGGATATCGCCAAGCGCCTCGCCGATTACGGCTTCCATGCGCCGACCATGTCCTGGCCGGTGGCGGGGACGCTGATGATCGAGCCGACCGAGAGCGAGGACAAGGGCGAGCTGGACCGCTTCTGCGAGGCAATGATTGCCATCGCCGGGGAGATTGCCAGCATTGCGTCGGGCGCGTGGCCGCAGGCGGACAACCCGTTGAAGAACGCGCCGCACACGGCCGAGGAAGTGGCGGGGGCGCAATGGAGCCACCCCTACAGCCGCGCGCAGGCGGCGCATCCGCTGCCATTTGTGGCCGCTGCCAAGTATTGGCCACCGGTGAAACGGGTGGACAACGTTTATGGCGACCGGAACCTGGTTTGCTCCTGCGCCCCGCTGGAGGCTTATGCTGCGGCGGCGGAATAAAAATTCATCAACGTGACCTGAAAAACCACTTGCGCCCGGGGGGGTATGGCCTCATAAGCCGCCCCTCTTGGCCCAGGGGGGCGCGGCGCGGTGCTGCGTTCTACAGGCCGTCTACTAGTTGAGGGGGTTCGAAATGAACGCACTTGCCCGACTGGGGATGGTCTCGGAGACTCCGAGCGAAAACCAGACGACAACGGTCTCCGTGGAGCCGGCTAAAGACTATTTCGTGGAACGCGACGGCATTAAATACGCCGGTATGCATCTGTTGATCGACCTCTGGGGCGCGACGAATCTCGACAGCCCGGAGCTGATCGACAAAACATTGTGCGCCGGGGCGATTGAAGCGGGCGCCACCATATTGCACCACCATTTTCACCACTTCACCCCCAACGGTGGCGTGAGCGGCGTGGTTGTGCTGGCGGAGAGCCATATCTCCATCCACACCTGGCCGGAACGCAGCTTCGCGGCGCTGGATGTGTTCATGTGCGGCGTCTGTGACCCGTACAAGGTGATCCCGTTCCTGCGCGAGGCTTTCAAGCCGACGCATGTGCAGATTAACGAACAGAAACGCGGCCTGATCGCGTAAATGGGTGGACGAGGGGCTACGCCCCTCGTGACCCGCGTGAGGTTTTGAACCCCGGGGGGCGCAAGCTCCCCGATTTTTCTGCTGATCGATGCGATGAGGAATATTTCCAGATGACCGATACCTGGTTGAATGAGACCCTTTACCCGGACTGGGGCCAGCGCTTCCGCTTCGTGCGCCAACTGGCGCGCGTGAAGAGCGCGTTTCAGGATATCGCCGTGTTCGAGACCGATAGCCATGGCCGCGTGCTGACGCTGGACGGCGTGATCCAGATCACCGAGCGCGATGAATTCGTGTATCAGGAGATGCTGACGCATGTGCCGCTGCTGGCGCATGGCAACGCGAAGCACGTGCTGATCATCGGCGCGGGCGATGGCGGCGTGCTGAAGCATGTGCTGATGCACAAGGGCGTTGAGCGCGCTGTGATGGCCGAGATCGACGGTGAGGTGATCCGCCTCTCCAAGGAGTTTTTGCCCGGCATCGGCGGGGATGCCTGGAACGATCCGCGCGCCGAGGTGATTGTGGGCGATGGGATCGACTATGTGAAGCGCGCGCCGGATGCCTCGTTCGACGTGATCATCGTTGACTCCACAGACCCGATCGGTGTGGGCGAGGTGCTGTTCACTGACGAATTCTACCAGAACGCGGCGCGGATTCTGACCGCGAGCGGGTTGATCGTGAACCAGTGCGGCGTGCCGTTCATGCAGGCGGACGAGCTGCGCGAGACCTCCGCCCGCCGGGCGCAGTTTTTCCCGCATGTGACCGCGTATGTCGCCGCGGTGCCGACCTATGTGGGCGGTTATATGACCCTGGGCTGGGCGGGCAAGGATGCGTCGTTGACGCAGCTTGCGCCCGAAGTGATTGCCCAGCGTGCCGAGGCCGCGGGCATTGCGGGCAAGAGCGAATACTGGACGCCGCACGTGCATGTGGCGGCGTTCTGGCTGCCGCCGTATATCGCGCGGCATCTGCCGGCCTGAGTTAATACCAGTCAGCCTTAAGGCTGACTGGTATGCGCGCGGGGCTGGTGGGGCGGCCGCGCGCAAA
>NZ_JAQTZC010000044.1 GCF_028687955.1 Acidocella sp. | reverse complement strand
ACGTCAACGACGGCGCCCAGGATTTGCGTGACGCGACCAGTGTTATTGCTTGCCATTTTCTCTCTACCTTAAACGGCTTCAGCGCCGGAGATGATCTCGATGAGTTCTTTGGTGATGTTCGCCTGCCTGGCGCGGTTGTAGGTCAGGGACAGTTTTTTGATCATGTCGCCCGCGTTGCGGGTGGCGCTGTCCATGGCCGTCATCTGGCTGGCGTAGAAACCGGCGCTGTTTTCGAGCAGCGCCGCGTAGATTTGGACCGCGAGATTGCGTGGCAGCAGCCGCTCCAGGAGGGTGCCGTCGTCGGGTTCCACCTCGTAGTTCTGCTCCGGGGCGGCGTTGTCGTTCGCGGTGGGGGCGGCGGCCGGGATCAGCGGGGTTTCGGTGACGGTCTGGGTCATCACCGAATGGAAGCGGTTGAACACCAGGGTGCAGACATCGAAAGTTTCATCGCGGAACAGGCCGATGATGGTCTGCGCGATGGCTTCGGCATCGGCGAAGTCGATGGTTTTTTTGCCGACGAAGTTTTTCGTGCCGATGATCTTGCTGTCCAGGTCGCGGCGCAGAGACTCGTTGCCCTTGCGGCCGAGCGTGAAGATTTTCACGGTCTTGCCCTGGGCTTCCAGCGCTTGAACCTGGAGGCGGACGTGCTTGGAGATGTTGCCGTTGAAGGCGCCGGCCAGGCCGCGGTCCGCGGTGATGGCCAGCAGCAGGTGGGTTTTATCCCGCCCGTTGCCGACCAGCAGGGCCGGGGCGTTGGGGTTGGCGGCCTCGGCGGCGGCCAGGGCGCCCATCATCTCGCCCATGCGCTTGGCATAGGGGCGCGAAGCCTCCGCCTGCGCCTGCGCGCGGCGCAGTTTCGCCGCGGCGACCATCTTCATGGCGCTGGTGATTTTTTGCGTCGATTTCACACTGTTAATGCGATTGCGCAGGGTTTTTAAACTGGGCATCGGAAATTATCCAAATGTACGGAGTAAGTTCTCGATGAAGGCGATCAGCTTGGTCTCGGTATCGGGCTTGATCTGCTGGTCGTTGCGGATCGCCTCGATGATGCCCGGTTCGCGGGCTTTCAGCTCGGAGAGCAGATGAGACTCGAACTTGCCGATCGAGGACACCGGCAGATCGTCCATGTAGCCGCGCGTACCGGCGAACACTGAGACCACCTGGTCTTCGACCGGAAGCGGATGGTATTGCGGCTGCTTCAACAGCTCGGTAAGGCGCGCGCCACGGGCGAGCAGCTTCTGGGTCGAGGGGTCGAGATCGGACGAGAACTGCGCGAAGGCCGCCATTTCGCGGTATTGCGCGAGGTCCAGCTTAATTTTGCCGGCGACCTGTTTCATCGCCTTGATCTGCGCGGCGGAGCCAACGCGCGACACCGACAAACCGACGTTAACAGCCGGGCGGATGCCCTTGAAGAACAGCTCGGTCTCCAGGAAGATCTGGCCGTCGGTGATGGAGATCACGTTGGTCGGGATGTAGGCGGAGACGTCGCCGGCCTGGGTCTCGATGACGGGCAGGGCGGTGAGCGAACCGGCGCCCTTGTCGTCCGACATTTTGGCGGCGCGTTCCAGCAGGCGCGAATGCAGGTAGAACACGTCGCCCGGATAGGCTTCGCGGCCCGGCGGACGGCGCAGCAGCAGCGACATCTGGCGGTAGGCGACGGCCTGCTTGGAGAGGTCGTCATAGGCGATCAGCGCGTGCATCGCGTTGTCGCGGAAATATTCGCCCATGGTGCAGCCGGTGTAGGGGGCGAGATACTGCATCGGCGCCGGGTCGGACGCGGTGGCGGCGACGACGATGGAGTATTCCATCACGCCCTGCTCTTCCAGCGTGCGCACCAGCTGCGCCACGGTCGAGCGCTTCTGCCCGATGGCGACATAGATGCAGTAGAGCTTCTTGCTCTCATCCGTGCCGGCGTTGATGGTATTCTGGTTGATGATGGTGTCGATGATGACGGCGGTCTTGCCGGTCTGGCGGTCGCCGATGATCAGCTCGCGCTGGCCGCGGCCGATGGGGATCAGCACGTCGATCGACTTGATGCCGGTCTGCATCGGCTCATGCACCGATTTGCGCGGAATGATGCCCGGCGCCTTGGTCTCGACCAGGCGGCGCTCGGTGGCCGCGATCGGGCCTTTGCCATCGATCGGGTTGCCCAGCGCGTCGACCACGCGGCCCAGCAGGGCCTTGCCGACGGGAACGTCGACGATCTGGCCGGTGCGGGTGACGGTGTCGCCCTCGCGGATCTGGCGGTCATCGCCGAAGATAACGGCGCCGACGTTGTCCTGCTCCAGGTTCAACGCCATGCCCTTGATTCCGGCGGCGGGGAATTCCACCAGCTCGCCGGCCATCACATTGGTCAGGCCGAAGATACGGGCAATGCCGTCACCCACGGAGAGGACCTGACCGGTCTCGGTCACGTTCGATTCGGTGTCGAAATCCGCGATCTGGCGTTTCAGAATCTCGGAGATTTCGGCTGGGCGGATCTCCATGTCAGGCAGCTCCCTTTAGAGAATAATTGAGCCGGTTAAGGCGTGATTTCAGGCTGGTGTCGTAAAGTTTTGCGCCAATTTGGAGCACCATGCCGCCGAGCAGGCTGGCATCGGTGTGCTCAATCAGCTTGATGCTGCCGTAGCCGGCCTCGGTGAGGCGGGCGGTCAGCTGGGTGCGTTGCAGGTCGCTCAGGGCCTGCGCGGAGGTGACGTTGACCACCACCTCGCCGCGCTTGGCGGCGACATAGGCGGCGAATCCGTTGATCAGCGCCGGCAGCTCGGCCAGGCGGCGGTTGGTGATGACCACGTTCACGAAATTGCGGATCATGGGCAGGAAACCCTGCTCGGAGAGGGCTGCGGTCAGCGCCGGGGCGATGCGCGATGCGTCAGTCAGTGGATTGCCGACCAGGTGCTTCAGCTCCGGGGTTTGCGCGATCAGGCTGCCGAGGGCGGCCATCTGGCCGATCGCCTCGCTTAGGATGTTCTGCTCAAAAGCCAAGGCATAGAGCGCAGCCGAGTAGCGCGCGGATAGTCCTGTCTCGCCAGTGCCGGGAATGTCGACCAAATTACAGTGCTCGCCTTGTGTTTTTTGTGGCATGCGGCCCCATGTTACAGGGTCCGGCGGGGCAGTAACATAGGGTTGCGCGGCCAGCAAGGCCGCAATGCCGCCGAAGTGGCAAAGAGTGCATGTGCATGTTCATATGCTGGCCTTCGCGGCCGTCCGCTGCGCCAGGGGGTTGGTTTCGTCATAGGCGAAGCAGGTGTTCAGCAGCGCTGCCTGAATGTCAGAGGCGGGGCGGGTCGCTTTTTCCGCGTTACAGGGGGGGCGGTGTTCACTGATGCTGTACAGGGTCTGGAAGGCCACCGTGGCGATGGGCTGTAGCAGCTCGCGCAGATGCGTGCAGCTGGCGACGCCGCCCAGTTGCTCCATGGCCGCCTTGATGAAACCCTTGCCGAGCTTCATCCCCACCAGGCGGGCGAAGCTGGGGGCGGCGCCGCCGCATACATTATAAGGTGTGGCGTCCATCGAGGCTTCGCAGGCCTGGATGACCATGTGGTGGTCGATGGTTACGCGCACCCACATGTCATGCAGCGCCTCGCCGGCCTGGATGCCGGAGCGGTCCTGGTTGCCCCAGCTGTAGGTTTTGGCGTCAAGGATATGCGCCTCGATATCCACCAGCCCGTCCGCGCGCTCATAGCCGCGGAGCTGAATATCGCGCTGATGCAGCAGTTTGCGGGGGGTGGCGCGGCTGAGGGGCATGGTTCACCTTTCTGGAGCGGGCCTGTCTGGCGGGAAATTTGGGGGCGGCCCTTATATAAAGGATGGGGAAAGACAAAAGCCAGCCCCCGCGTTTACGGATTGGCCAGAGGGGCGGCAAGCTTGAATTTGCGCCGCCGCGGGGCGGCGGATTGATCTTTCCGCATGAAAAAACCCCCGCCGGTGACCGGCGGGGGCTTTCAGGGCATGAGGCCGAAGCGTTTTTAAGCCGCGGTGGCGATTTGTGCGCCGGATAGGGCCGTTGCACGTTCGGCCAGATAGGCGCGGGTTTTCGCCGGAATCTGACGTACGGCCTTGGCGCGCGCCAGGTCCATCTCGGTGATGGCGCTGGCGTCAGCCAGAGTCTCGTGCTCGGCCCAGTTGTCAAACGCCATGCGGTCGACGTTGTCGACAAAGGTTTCCGCCGGGGTGTTCTCTGCCAGGATCAGCGAATGGTCCGCCAGCTCCACATGATGGTAGGTGAAGGTGGTGGGCACCTTGGTTTCGCGGAAGATGGACACACCATTAACCAGGGCGGCGGCCTGGATCAGCACGCCATCGACCAGCAGGGCGTGGTCCGGGGATACCAGCAGGTCACGCGCGGGAACGCCCTCGGCCAGCGCGCCGGCCTTGATGTGGATCGGCAACACGCGCAGCGGATCGGCAAAGGAGGTGGAAACCGTCTGGCGGCCCATCCAGCGCACCGGCGCGGATTTACCATCGGCGGTCAGCACCAGATCACCGGCTTGCAGAGTCTCCACGGCTTTTTCGCCGTCCGGCGTGGCGATCATCGTGCCGGGGTAGAAACAGATTACGTCGTAGGTGGTGGGGGTGGGAGAAGACGGCAAGGACCCGCTGAGCGTGTAGATGTTGGTTGAGGAGTTGTTGTAGATCGTAAGACTGGATCCGGGCAAGTTCAGGTTGCCGGTGGTATCGCCCGCCGCGACGGTATAGACCCAGGCGGCTCCGTTATAAATTGCGTGACCGCCGTTGCTTAGCAAAAAATAGTCACCGTTGGCGGGGGTATACCCGCTGCCGTTCAGTTTCAGGGTGAGGGATACCGTATCACCGGCGGATAATTGGTCAACGCCGTTAACTAGTGTACCGCCGGTTTCGGTCCAGGTAATCTGTTGTATATGAGTTGCCATGAGCGAACCTCCGTGACGTGGCATGCGCGGCCACAGGAAAATAAAAAAATCAAAGGCGGGAAGCGGAGTCATCCGCACCGGTAGAATCAGCTATGTCAGATTTCGATATTGGGAGTCAACGAGATTGCTACCGGTATGAATTTGTAATTATACCAGCCCGCCAAGAGCTTGACTCTCTGGGTTTGGTGGCGGGCTGGTATAAGCTCTTGATTTTGCGCGCGGCCGCCCCACCAGCCCCGCGCGCATACCAGTCAGCCTTAAGGCTGACTGGTATGCGTTGATAAATAACCGCAAACTTTGAAAACAAGCAGCTTGCTCACGACAATGTGATAGTTGTGGTTGCACAAATTTAGCGGGATGATTTTGGATAAGATTCGCGTAAATGGCTTCTGGGCGGCAATCCGGCGCGCCGCCGTTATAACCCCAGGTCCAGCTGCGCGGTTTTGGCGGCGGCCTTCGCCGCGATGTCGCCGTCGGCGAATTTGATGGTCAGCGCCGCGCCGGGAGATACCTGGGCGGCGCTGGAGATGGGCGCGCCCTTGGTGTTGGTGACCAGTGCGAAGCCGCGCGCCAGCACGGCGGCGTAGGAGACGGTCTCCAGCCGGGCGGATAAGTTTTCCAGCCGCAGGCGGGATTCGCGCAAATGTCCGGGCAGAGGGGCGCCGAGCCGTTGCGCCAGCAGGGCGGCGGCGTTTTGGCGGGTGCGCAGCTGGTTGGGCAGGGCGGCGGCGAGGCGTTGGTCCAGCAAGGCCACCGCGTTGCGGCCGCGCGCCAGCAGCTCGCGCGGGTGAACCAGCCGGGCGGCTAGGCGCTCCAGCCCGGTGCGGCGGAGGTTGAAAAAATTGGGCAGTGCCAGGGTGAGGCGCTCGCCACGGTCGTCCAACCGCTGGCGGGCGGCGCCGAGGATGTTGGGCAGGTCTGGCAGTTTGGCGCCGGCGCGGTCCAGCAGCAGGCGCGCCTGGGCGGTGATGCGCGCCAGGGCGCCGGTGAGCCGGGCGGATTTCTGGGCGAGGTCGGCCAGGAGTTCGAGCCGGGCGGGGATCGCCATTTCAGCCGCCGCCGTGGGGGTGGGGGCGCGGCGGTCGGAGACGAAGTCGATCAGGGTTGTGTCGGTCTCGTGGCCCACGGCGGAGATGAGCGGGATGGTGCAGGCGGCGGCGGCGCGCACCACGAGTTCGTCGTTGAAGGCCATCAGGTCTTCCAGGCTGCCGCCGCCGCGCGCGACGATCAGCACGTCTGGCCGGGGGACCGGGCCATTTGCGGGGAGGTTGGAGAAGCCGTTGATGGCGGCGGCGATTTTTTCGGCCGCGCCCTCGCCCTGCACCGGCACGGGCCAGAGCAGGAGCGGGCGGGGAAAGCGCCGGGCGATGGTTGTTTTAATGTCCTGCAACACCGCGCCCTGGGGCGAGGTGACAAGGCCGATGACGGCGGGGAGCATGGGCAGCGGGCGTTTGCGCTCGAACAGACCTTCCGTCGCCAGCTTCACCTTCAGAGCCTCGATGCGCGCGAGCAGCGCCCCGGCCCCGGCATATTCCAGCCGCTCGACGATGAGCTGGTATTCAGAGCGTTCCGGGTAGGAGGTGATGCGCCCGGTGGCGATGACCTCGACGCCGTTTTCGGCCCTGAGGCCAACGCGTGAGACGCTGCCCTTCCAGATGATGGCGCGGATTTTGGCGCTTTCATCCTTCAGCGCGAAATATTGGTGGCCGGAGGCGTAGGCCTTGAATTCGGTGATCTCGCCGCGCACGCGCACCCGGCCAAAAGCCCCTTCCAGGGTTTTTTTTACCGCTCCCGCGAGTTCGGAGACGGAGAATTCGGGGGTGTTTGCCAGGAGGTCGCTCATGGGCGGAGACTATGATAGAGCGCGCGGCGTTAACAGAGGGGGTTTGGCATGCGGGTATTGATCATCGGGTCCGGCGGGCGGGAACATGCGCTGGCCCGCACGATTGCGGCGAGCCCGCTGTTGAGCAAGCTGTATGTTGCTCCGGGCAACCCTGGCACGGCGGCGTGCGCGCAGAATGTGCCGCTGCGGGGGAGCGACATCGCCGGGCTGGTGGCCTTTGCGGTGGAAGAGAAGATCGACCTCGTGATCCCTGGGCCGGAGGCGCCGCTGGTGGCGGGCATTGCCGATGCGCTGGCGGCGGCGGGCATTGCCTGCTGCGGGCCGCGCGCGGCGGCGGCGCAGCTTGAGGGCAGCAAGGAATTCACCAAGGAAATCGCCGATGCGGCGGGCATCCCCACCGCCGCCTGGGCCAGCTTCACCCATGCCGGGGAGGCGCATGAGTATATCGAGGCCGTGGGCGCGCCCATTGTCATCAAGGCGGATGGGCTGGCGGCGGGTAAGGGGGTGGTGGTGGCGGCCACGCCCGAGGCGGCGCATGAGGCGGTGACCGCGATCATGGAAGACAAGGTGCACGGCGCGGCCGGGGCCAAGGTGGTGATCGAGCAATGTCTGGTGGGCGAGGAGATTTCCGTTTTTGCTTTGTGCGACGGGCTGGATGCGCTCTATTTGGGGGTTGCCGCCGACCATAAGCGCGTGGGCGAGGGCGACACCGGGCCGAACACCGGGGGGATGGGCGCGATCTCGCCGCCGCCCTGGGCGCCGCCTGCGGTGATCGAGGCGGCGATGGCGCGCGTGATCCGCCCGGCGCTGGCCGAGATGGTGAAGCGGGGGATGCCGTTCCGGGGGTTTTTGTTCGCCGGGCTGATGGTGGAGCATGACGGGCCGAAGCTGATCGAGTTCAACGTGCGCTTTGGTGACCCGGAGTGCGAGACGCTGCTGCCGCTGCTGGATTCGGATTTGCTGCCAGCACTGGCGGCGGCGGCCGGGGGCGGGCTGAAAAATGTGGAATTGCGCTGGAAGAACGCTGCCTCGGCCACTGTGGTGATGTGTTCCAAGGGTTACCCCGGCGCCTATGCCACCGGCGGCGAAATTTATGGGCTGGAGGAAGCCGAGGCGCTGGCGGGGGTGAATGTGTTCCACGCCGGGACGATGGCGGACCAGGGCGGGATTCTGGCCAATGGCGGGCGCGTGCTGGCGGTGAACGCGGTGGGGGATGATCTGGCGCAGGCCGTGGCGCGCGCCTATGCGGCGGTGGATACCATTGAGTGGGATGACGGTTTTTGCCGCCGCGACATCGGACGGCGGGCGATATTCGCGGCGGCGTTTAGCAAGGGGTGAGGTGGGGGTTATGTGGATGTAATCCAGCTATAAGCCGCATCCCATTCGACAAGCGGGAGTTTTTCCAGATTGTCGCAGAAATAGGCAAATTGTTGCTGGCGTAGTTCGCCGGTCATGTCGTGCAGGGTCGCGCTTTCGTGCAGTTTGCGGAAAACGCCAACGCCATGATCGATTTTGAGCACCTTGAAGTCGACGCCTTCGCTCTGCGCCAGTTCGAAGGCGACTTTCCACACGTCGCCCGTCCAATCGCCTTGCAGGCGGGGGACGTGGTGTTCCAGCCAGTTTCTGGGCAACATGTCATGCAGCGCGACCCAGCCGTTATGTTTGAGATGGCTTAGCGCATTGATGACATCGTTGCGTACCTGCTCGTAGGTGTGCAGGCCGTCGATGAATATGACATCGAAGAGCGTTTTGTTTTCTGCGAAGAATGCGTCGGAGGTTGCGCGTATGGTGCCGCCTGCTTCGGGGTCTACGCCGACTTTGTGGCGCACGGGCACGGAATCGAACAGCGCATTGGAGGCGCAACCGATTTCCAGATAGGCTGGGTCGTGATTTTTGGTGAGTAGCAGATTTACAAGGGCGATGCGGTTGTAATTGGTCGCTTTCCAATCCCAGTTGAAACGCCGGGACTCAGCGTGATGGCTCCAGTCCTTGAGCGGGGCGAAGGAGAGCGCATCTGGCTTGGGAGGCTTTTTGCCGCCCAGTGCGCGGCGGAGATTGCGAAAAAATCGGCTGCCCGAGGTTTGCGCGGCTGGTTCTGTCGTGCTGGTCATTTTTCCACTCCGTTTGATGGGCCATGGTTGGTACATGTAGCTAGGGGTTGTGTGAAGACGGTGGGCTCGCAATCTTCGGCCAGGGCTGCGGCCTGGAACCCAGCGGCGCGGGCGGCGTGGTTGAAGAGACGTTCGATGGCATGCTCAATGGCGCCATCCTCGAGAGGGGTTTGTGCGGGATTGAAGCTCTGCGTAAGGTGCAGGCGGCGCAGTGGCGCCAGGGCTTGGGGCCGTACCCAGAACATTGTGCCTGCGAAGAAATCCATCGCGTTATCACAAAGGGGACTGCCCATGCGTGCGGCGAGTGCCGTGGCGGTGGCGCGATTTTTACCAAGCAGGTTACGCGGGGCGGTGGGTGTCGAGGAAAGAAGAAAGCGCCCGGGTCCGGCGATGCCGCATTGGGGGTTGTCCGTAAACAGCGCGATTACCGTTTGTAGTTGGGTGTCTGTTGCGAGCAGGTCCAGGAAGCTGGCGCGGCGCCAAATGTCACCAAAGGCGGCGATCCGCCCGTGGCCAATGGATTTTTTACCGTGAATTTTGCAGATGAGGTCAAAGCTATCAAAGCAGCCGGACTCTAGGAGCAGTAGGAAAGGGCGGACATCGCGGCCGAGATTTTCGACGACACGGAGCACGCTGCCGGGAAAGGCGGCCTCTACATCCTGTGCCAGGGCGGAGTTTTGTTGTGTTATAGTAATGAATAGGGTGAAATGGTGGCGCCAGCGAGCGAGCAGGGTTTCAATCTCGGGCCATAGATCTGTGTAGTAGAGATGAAGCGCCACGGCGATGCGCGGACTGGCTTGCAGGGGAATGGCGGGCGCTCTCTGTGTTCTGGCGGGCCAGCCTGTAATGAGTTCGGGATGCGCGCGCAGTAGTTCGCTGTCAGGCGCGGTTTGGTGCGCGCGGGTGGTGCGGACTTGGCGGCAATAGGCTTTGTAGTGGTGTTTTGGTCCGGCGGGGAAAATTTCCAGCTGGTCAAAATCCAGCACGCCTGCCTTTAGCCCCTTGTTGCGGCGACGCAGGCGGGCGCGCAACGTACCGGCCCAGCCTGCCCGTTGAAGGGTGGCGTCGTCTGGGTTGTGGCTGATTGTCGTGCCGGTGGTGCCCGCAATGAGAAAAAAGGGGAGGTTGCCTGCCAGGGGCAGAAGGCAGTTGCGTTCCGCAATGCCTGGTTGAGCCATCGTGAAGGGCAGATAGCCGCGCGCCCGCGCTGGGCCGAGGGGGTGCAGCAAATACACGGCGCGGCGCCGCAGGGGATGCGGGCGGGTTTGATTGGCTGGTACTGGGCGCAAATGTGTTACGCCAGGGCCTGCGCCTGGACCAGCCGGGAAAATGCGCCGCCCGCGGCCAGGAGTCCAGCATGGGTGCCTTGCTCGATGGCCTGGCCGTCGGCCATGACCACGATGAGGTCGGCGTCGCGCACGGTGGAAAGCCGGTGGGCGACGACGATGGTGGTGCGCCCGGCGCGCAGATGCGCCAGCGCCGCCTGGACGGCGGCTTCGCTTGCGGTGTCCAGCGCGCTGGTGGCTTCATCGAGCAGGAGGATGCGCGGGTTGCGCAAAATGGCCCGCGCGATGGCGACGCGCTGGCGCTGGCCGCCGGAGAGCCGCTGACCGTTGACGCCGACGCGGGTTTTGAAGCCTTCGGGCATTTCCTGCACGAAGGTGCAGGCGGCGGCGGCGGCGGCGGCGTGGACCTCTTCGGGCGTGGCATCGGGGCGGCCGAGCAGGATGTTGGTGTAGATTGTATCGTCAAACAGCAGCGAATCCTGGCCGACATAGGCGATGGCGTCGCGCAGGGAGTGCAGGGTGACGCTGGTGATTTCAGCGCCGTCGAGACGGATATGCCCGCTGGTTGGGGTGTAGAGCCGGGGGATGAGTGCCAGTGCCGTGGATTTGCCTGCCCCCGAGGAGCCGACCAGCGCCAGCATTTTTCCGGGCGCGGCGGTGAAGGAGAGGTCTTTCAGGCCGGGGCGGCCATCGGGGTAGGTGAAGGCGACATGCTCGAACGCCAGCGCGCCGGCGCCGGGGGGCAGCGGCACGGCGCCGGGGGCATCGGCGATGGCGGCTGGTTCATCGATGATGGCGAACACGCGCACCATGCCCGCGAGGCCCTCCTGGACGGCGGCGTTCATGGTTCCCAGCGCGCGCAAGGGGCGGCTGGCGATGAGCAGGGCGGAGATGAAGCCCATGAAATTGCCCACGCCGCTGCCGCCGGTGGCGTTGCGCCAGCCCTCGAAGCCGATGACCATGGCCACGGCGAGCCCGCCTAGGACTTCGAGCATCGGGTCCAGACGGGAGCGGATCTGGGTCATGCGCAGGAGGGAGCGGTAGAGCTGGTCGAAGGTTTTATTGGCGCGTTTCTGCTCGTGCGCCTCCAGACCGTAGGCGCGCACGGTGCGGGCCTGGGCGAAGCTCTCGTTGAGCACGGCGGCGGTGTGGCCCATCTGGTCTTGCATGCCATCGGAGGCGTGGCGCATGCGCTTGCCGATTTTTTGCACAGGGATGCCGGCCAGCGGGTAGAGCGCGGCGGCGATGAGGCTGAGCTTCCAGTCGATCACGATCATGGTGACGACCAGGCCAACCACGGTGGCGGCATCGGCGATGGCGTTGACGGCGCGGGTCATCGCGTCGCGGATGACGGTGGCATCGGTGGTGAAGCGGGCGGCGAGCTGGGCCGGGGCCTCGCGCTCCACGCTCGCGAGGGCGGCGTTGGAGAGGTGGCGGAACATGCCGGTTTGCAGCCGGCGGATGACCAGGAGGACGACATCCTGGGTTAGCACTGCCTGAAAATACATCGACAGGCCCTTGATGGTGGTGACGATGAGCACCAGCACCGGCACCTGGTAGAGGATGCGCGGGTCTTTGTGGGAGAACATGTCGAAGGCCCATTTGATCAGCGCCGGGTAGGCCGCCGTGGTTCCCGACATCACCAGCGTGGCCGCGGCGATGAGGACAATGCGGCCGCGGTAGTGGCGCACATGCTCGCGCCAGAGGCGATAGACGAGGGAGGCGGTGGATTTCTGCTGGGTCATGGTGCTGGGGTTAAGCATATTTTGGCTCTGCCACAAATCAGGCTAGGGATGTAGGTATGGACACGATTTATAGAGGCGATCTCTCCACTAAGGCCGGCCGGCGCAATGCGTGGGTTGACGCGCTGTTCATTGATCATGCGGTGCTGCGCATCCTGTGGACCAATTTCGCGGTGGTGAAGCCGGGGCGGCTGTATCGCTCCAACCACCCGACGCCGGGCAATCTGGCGGCGTTCACGCGCAAGACGGGGCTGCGAAGCCTCATTAACCTGCGCGGGCGGGCGGAAAATGGCTCGGATGCGCTCTCACGCGAGGCGGCGGCGCGGCTGGGGCTGGATTTTTATGATATGGCCATGGAGTCACGCGGGGCGCCGCATAAGGACCGGATTTTGCGGCTGGCGGAGATTTACCAGACCATGCGTGGCCCGGCGCTGGTGCATTGCAAATCCGGCGCGGACCGCGCGGGGCTGGCGGCGGGGCTGTTCGTGGTCATCGAGGGCGGCACCGCGGCGCAGGCGCTTAAGCAGCTCTCGCTGCGCTTTGGGCATATCAAGCAGTCCAACACGGGGATACTGGACGCATTTTTTCTCACCTATCAGCGCGACGGCGAGGCGAAGGGCAAGAGTTTTCTGGACTGGGTGCGCGAGGATTATTCCGAGGATGAGCTGCGCGCGCATTTCAGGGCCAACTCGCTGGCTGGATTTGTCAACGACAAAATGCTGAGGCGCGAATAATCTCCGCGCCGCGCCCAAAAGGTGGCGGCGGGTGGTGTCAGTCGACATCCACGAGGACGATCTCGGTGCCGGTTAAAGCGGTGACGCGCAGGATCCCGGTATCGCTGATCGCGGCGCCGTCGCGGGCATTCACGGTCACGCCCTCGATTTCCACAGCGCCAGTGGCCGGCACCAGATATGCGTGACGTTCGCGCCCAAGGGCATAGTCAGCGGTTTCGCCGGCGCGCAGCGTGGCGCCGAGGAGGCGCGCGTTGGCGTGGATTTTCAGGGCGTCTGTATCCTGGGGAAAGCCCGAGGCCAGCGTGACAAACCGCCCGGCGCGCTCACCTTTGGGAAAAGGCTGCGCGCTCCAGCTGGGCTGGTGCCCCCGGCTGCCGGGCAGGATCCAGATCTGGAAAATCTGGGTTGCTTCTTTCTCCAGATTGTACTCGCTGTGCGTGATGCCGGTTCCCGCGGACATAACCTGCACGTCTCCGGCTTCTGTGCGGCCGGCATTGCCCAGATGGTCCTGATGCGTGATGGCGCCTTTGCGGACGTAGGTGATGATTTCCATGTTTTTATGCGGATGTGGCGGGAAGCCCGTGCCAGGCGCGATGGTGTCGTCGTTCCAGACCCGCAAGGCACCCCACCCCATACGCTGGGGGTCATGATATTCGGCAAAGGAGAAATGGTGCTTGGCGTCGAGCCAGCCATGGTTAGCACCGCCGAGGCTTTTGAAAGGACGAAGTTCAATCATCGCGAATCTCCATCGGGCATCCGGCCCGTGTCTGGAGCTGAAATAGGGTAAAGCCGCTGGCGATTAAATAGAGATGATGGAAACAGATTGGTTCCAGAAACTTGCCTGTGTGGCGCGGGCCAGCAACACGGCAGGCGCGCAAAACGTAAATTGTGTTGAGATGAGGTGGCGCTTTTGGTGTTATACCAGCCAGCCAAGAGCGTGACTCTCTGGGTTTGGTGGCGGGCTGGTATAAGCTTCTGATTTTGCGCGCGGCCGCCCCACCAGCCCCGCGCGCATACCAGTCAGCCTTAAGGCTGACTGGTATTAAATTAGAAACAATACGAACGAATCGGTTCAATAATTTTATGATGAAGCTGCCTGACCTCGAAGCATGAGCGATTTTTGCGAAGGTTGCCCAGACGGGTTCCTTTGCCCGCGCGGCCGAGGAGCTGGGACTCTCCAAGCCGACCGTCTCCAAGGCGATTACCCGGCTGGAACAGCGTTTGGGGGCGGCGATTTCAGCATCCCAGAGACGGCGAGTTCAGCGTGCCGGTGAAAGGGCGCTTGCGCCGGTTTTTGTCATTCTTATTACGCCCCCCGGGGGGTTTTGCGGCTTGCGATGGTTAAAGTGCTGCTTGATTATCTCGCGGGATGTTTTGTGGCGGCGCTTGGCGGGTAGACTGACTCCTGACGCCGCATGGACAGTCGCCGGGATTGACATTCGAAACGATGGAATAGTGTATGGAATAGTGTGGGTATATCTGAACAGACCATGGTGCGGGCGCCATCGTTCCGGGTGCGTCCAGAGGAAGGGGGAAGGAGACCATGGATTTCGAGATCAGCAGGGCGCAGCAGGAGCTGGTGGACGCGATCGCCGCCTTGTGCGGCCGGTTCGATGATCGCTACTGGCTGACCCGCGATACCGAGGGCGGGTTCCCCGAGGAATTCTATCGCGCGGTCGCCGACGCCGGCTGGCTCGGGATCGCGATGCCGGAGGAATACGGCGGTGCCGGCCTTGGCATCACCGAAGCGGCGTTGATGATGCAGACGATCGCGGAATCGGGCGGCGCGATGGCGGCCGCTTCCGCGGTGCATATGAACATCTTTGGCCTCAACCCGGTGGTGGTGTTCGGCACGCCCGAGCAGAAGCAGCGGATGCTGCCGCCCCTGATCAAAGGGGAGGCCAAGGCATGCTTCGCCGTCACCGAGCCGGATGCGGGGTTGAACACCACTATGCTGACCACCAAGGCGGTGCGCGATGGCAACCGCTATGTGATCTCGGGCCGGAAGATCTGGATCTCCACTGCCCAGGTCGCCGACTACATGCTGATCCTCGCACGCACGACCCCCGCGGATGCGGTACGCAAGCCCACTGAAGGGCTCAGCCTGTTCTACACCAAGCTCGACCGCAGCCGCATCGAGGTGCGCGAGATCGAGAAGATGGGCCGCAAGGCGGTCGATTCGAACCAGCTGTTTATCGACGGACTGGAAGTCCCGGAGGAGGACCGGATCGGCGAGGAAGGCAAGGGGTTCCACTACATCCTGCACGGGTTGAATCCGGAGCGCGTGTTGGTCGGCGCCGAGGCGGTGGGCATCGGGCGGGCCGCCCTGTTTCGCGCCGCGCGCTATGCGCGTGAGCGCGTCGTGTTCGGCCGGCCGATCGGCCAGAACCAAGCGATCCAGCATCCGCTGGCGAACTGCTGGGCCAGCCTCGAGGCGGCGCGGCTGATGGTCTATCGCGCCTGCGCATTGTACGATGGGGGACGTCCCTGCGGGCCGGAGGCGAACGCGGCCAAGCTGCTCGCGGCGCAGGCCGCAGTCGAGACGTGCGAGATCGCCCAGCTCACCCATGGCGGCTACGGCTATGCCAAAGAGTTCCACATCGAGCGGCTGCTGCGCGAGGCCTTGCTGGTGCGCATAGCTCCGATCACGCCGCACTTGATCCTGTCGAACATCGCGGAAAAAGTGCTGGGGCTGCCGAAATCCTACTGATGTCGCCACCGCCGCGCACAGGAGTCCGCCCGTGAAGCCGATCCGCTCATTCCTTTTCGTCCCCGCGATCCGCGAATCCTGGATCGACAAGGTGCCCGGCTACGGTGCCGACGCGGTGATCCTCGACCTCGAGGACAGCGTCCCCGAGGACGCGAAGGCGCAGGCGCGGGAGATCGCGCGCGGGCGGATCGGCCCGTTGGCCCGCGCCGGGCAGCGCGTCCATGTGCGGATCAACCGCAGCCCGTTCCTGTACAGTTTCGAGGACATCCTCGCCGTGGTGAGCGAGGGGCTGGAAGGCATCGTGCTGCCCAAGCCGGAGGGACCGGAGGACATCGACACGGTCTCCGCCATGCTGGCCGAGGCGGAACTGCGGAACGGCCGCCCGATCGGCGGCACGCTGCTGGTGGCCACCCTGGAATCGGCGCGCTCGATCCAGTTCGCCTACGAGATCGCGCGCCGCGAGCGGGTGGGCATGATTGCCGGGGTTAGCGCCCGGAACGGCGATGTCCAGCGGTCGGTCGGCTACCAATGGACGCCCGAGGGGATGGAATCGCTGCACCTGAAATCAGCCACGGTGATCGCCGCCCGCGCGGCCGGCAAGCTGCCGCTCGGCGGCCTGTGGCAGGACATCCGCGATCTGGAGGGCCTGCGTCGCGCCGCCCGCAAGCACCGGGAACTCGGCTTCGCCGGCGAATTCGTGTTGCACCCGAGCAACGTGCCGGCGGTGAACGAGGCATATAGCCCGTCGGTTGAGGAGCTCGCCTATTATGAAGGCATGGTTCGCGCTTACGACGAGGCCGTGCGCGCCGGGCGCGGCGCCATCATCTACCAGGGCGAGCACATCGACCTGGCGCATGTACGCACCGCGCGGGAGATCCTCGCCCTGGCGCGCGGAACCACCCAGACATCGGACCACGTGACAGGAGCCGGCCGATGATCCACCCGCCGCCGCAGGGAAAATACTTCGAGGAACTGACGCCGGGGGACATCTTCCGCCACGCGATCACCCGCACCGTCACCGACGCGGACAACATGCTGTTCTGCGCGCTGACACATAATCCGCAGCCGCTGCACCTCGATGAGGAGTTCGCGCGTGGGACCATGTTCGGCTCGCGGATCGTCAACAGCATCTATACTCTGGGTCTGATCGTCGGCGTCGGGGTGAACGAGCTGACTCTGGGCACCACCCTTGGCAATCTCGGTTTTGGCGAGGTGACGTTTCCGAAGCCGGTCCGCATCGGCGACACGCTCCGCGCCGAGACCGAGGTGATCAGCCGGCGCGAATCGAAATCGCGGCCGGGCACCGGGATCGTCGAGTTCGAGACCCGCGGCTACAACCAGCATGATGAGCTGGTTGCTCGGGCGCGGCGCCAGGCGTTGATGCGCTGCCGCCCCAGGGAGGTGGACCCATGACCTCGCACGCGCCCGCTGCGGCAGGTCAACGATGGGCGCGAAATCCTCTCGCCCGAGGGTAACCTTCTATTCACTTGCTCAGCCGTAAGCTAGCTGGTTGAATGCGCCATGACCCTAAATGAGTGAAAACCTCCCATTTTCTCTGCTGCACCCGCTCAAGCAGAGCGTGCCGGTGGTGCTGACCTCGGCGCATTCCGGTCGCTGTTACGGGGCTGATTTTCTGGCTGTCTCGCAGCTGGACGCGATGACGCTTCGCCGCAGCGAGGACAGTTTTGTCGATGAATTGTTCGCCGCCGGGCCGGGGCTGGGTGTGCCGCTGCTGGCCGCCGAGTTTCCGCGCGCTTGGTGTGATGCGAATCGCGAGGCGTGGGAGCTGGACCCGGCGATGTTCGAGGATGAGCTGCCGGATTTTGTGGATACCAAAAGCCCGCGCGTGCGGGCCGGGCTGGGCACAATTGCGCGCGTGGTGGGCAATGGCGAGCCGATATACGCGGCCAAATTGCGGTTTGCGGAGGCGCGGGTGCGGATTGATGAGTGTTGGCGGCCGTTCCACGCGGCGTTGGGCGGGTTGATCGCGCAGACGCAAGCCCGGTTTGGCTCCTGTCTGGTGATTGACTGCCACTCAATGCCCAGCCAGGCGGGGCGGCAGGCGGGAAGGGCGGATGTTGTGCTGGGCGACGCCTACGGCAATGCGTGCTTGCCGGCGTGGATGACGTTTTTTGAAGCCAGTTTTGCCGGGATGGGTCTCCGGGTGCGCCGTAACGACCCTTATGCCGGAGGGTACATCACCCGCCATTACGGGCGCCCGCGTGAAGGGGTGCAGGTGGTTCAGGTGGAGGTGGCGCGCGGGCTATACATGAACGAGCGGCATTTTACCCGCAGCGCGCAGTTTGAGGCGACGCAACGGCGGATGTCGGAGTTTCTGGCCGCCGTGGTGGAGGCGAGTGCAGTTTGGGGAATGGAGGGTCCCGCGACGCGCACCGCTGCGGAATAGACGTTGAATAAAAAAAGGCGGCGCCGAAGCGCCGCCAAGTTTAGGGAGGAAACGTCCAAGAAACAGGAGAGCAAGCTCATCCTGTAACTTCTTATTAGACGGGACTTTCTGGCAATGCAAGAAAAATTTTGCACTGCAACAAAAATTGTGTTTAAAATTTTGTTAATTTAATAAAAATCAAATGGTTATGGTTGTGCGACAGCACGCGAGGTGGGAGGAATTTTGGAGAATTCCATGAAGCCCGGCATGGGAGGCTTTACCTTGCTCCCCTTGCACCTTATGAGGCAATTGCGCGGTACCGCGTTGCGGCGATGCGATGCGGAGGGGTGGCCGAGAGGCTGAAGGCGGCGGTTTGCTAAACCGTTATACGCTGTCAAGGCGTATCGTGGGTTCGAATCCCATCCCCTCCGCCAGCTAGGTTAATACACTGAAATAATATAGGTTTTTTGCTTCCGGCGCCGATGACGTGATGGCATTCAGAGGAATTCTAACGAATAAGCTGGATAAATTTGGACAAATTTAGCCAAGTTGCGGGTTATGGCAAAAAAGCAGATAATTTCCCCTGGTATTGATCGTCATGGAGATTCCTGCCTGTTCGCATTTCAAGGAGGGGATAAAAATCAATGAAAGCTCTCGCCCCCTGGAACGAGAACAGCAGCACCCAACGGTACGGGACATTATGTGGAGGGCGTGGGTTACGCCGCGATTGAGTTGATCCTGAACGGGCAGCTCGCGGTGTGGCTGCTGCTGCCGCCGCCGCTGTTTGTGGCCAAGCTGGCGGCGATGATGGGCGGCGGCACCGGTTCGGGATGACCGCCGTGACCATGATATTTGAGATGCCGCGTGATGATCGCGTTGCCGGCGTCATGCGCCTTAACCCCAGCATGCGCCGCGGCCTGGCGCAGACGGATATTGGCCTGACGCTGAGTGATGCCGCCGGGCTGAAATTCACCATCGTGCGTGACACTACCATGGTATTCGACGTTATTCGCTGTATCTGGACGAAGGATGCGGTGCTGGCCGTGGTGGTTGGCGGGCGCGGTGCGCCACGTGGGACTGACGTACTCGGGATTATCGGCAAGGAGCATGTGGCGGACTCGGTTGCCGCGAAAAACGAAGCGCAGGACAGGAAAGAACTCATCCGATGGTCCGTCCAGGAAATCCGGCGCCTCGCCCTGAAGCTCGCGCAATGGCAACTCCCCGTCGAGCGCATCCACAAATGATCGATATTCAGGCGAAGTCATCAAGCCATAGCCAGACGTGCTCACCTTATACCAGCCCGCCAAGAGCTTGACTCTCTGGGTTTGGTGGCGGGCTGGTATAAGCTCTTGATTA
>NZ_JAQTZC010000109.1 GCF_028687955.1 Acidocella sp. | reverse complement strand
CGGCCATGAATATCACCACGCGCTTCGCCCCCAGCCCCACCGGGTATCTCCATCTTGGCCACGCATTTTCGGCCTGGAACGCCTGGGTGCGCGCGGATGTGTTCCGGCTGCGGCTGGAAGATATCGACAGCACCCGCTGCCGCCCCGAATATGCGGCGGCGATCCTGGAGGATCTGCGCTGGCTGGGGCTGGAATGGGATGGGGAAATCCGCGTGCAGTCAACGCATTTGGCCCAATACCAGGCGGCGCTGGCGATATTGCGCGGGCGGGGGTTGCTTTATCCATGCTTCTGCACCCGGGCGGAGATTGCCCGCGCGCAGGCGGCGCCGCATGGCGCGGAGGCGGTGTATCCGGGCACCTGCCGGCATTTGAGCGAGGCCGCGCGGGCGGAGAGGATGAACGCCGGAGCAGCCTATGCGCTGCGGCTGGATATGGCGGCGGCGCTGCGCCAGGCGGGCGCGCTGCGGTTTTTCGAGGAGGGCAAGGGCTGGATCGAGGCCAGGCCCCTGCCCTTTGGCGATGTGGTGCTGGCGCGCAAGGATACGCCAACCAGTTATCATCTCTGCGTGGTGCATGACGATGCGTTGCAGGGCATCAGCCATGTGATCAGGGGTGAGGATTTGTTTGAGGCGACGCATGTGCATGTGCTGTTGCAGGCGCTGCTGGGGCTGCCGGCGCCGGTTTATGCGCACCACCGGCTGCTGCGCGATGCGCAAGGCAGGCGGCTGGCCAAGCGCGATTTTGCCGCTACGTTACGCTCCATGCGGGCGGCGGGTGTGCAGCCGCGCGCGATATTGCGGCAATTCGAGGAAGGCATCGCGGCATGAGGCGTATTCTGGTCAGCCTGGGGTGGCTCGCGGGGTTTGCGCTGCTGGGAGGCGGCGCCATGGAGGTGTTCGGCCGCGCGATGTTCCCGCATCTGCACGCGCCAGAGCCGCATGAGAAGCTGATCGCGCTGGGGGCGGCGTTCGGGCTCAACCTGTTCGTGCTGGCCATGTGCTTTGCGCTGCTACCTGGGGCGCGGCGGCCGCCGGGGGTGGCGCAGCCGTTCGGCCTGGCGCAAGGAATCTGGGGCATGGTGGGGTTTGGCCTGGCCATGGCCGGAGGCGGCGCGCTGCTGGCGAATGTGCTGACCATCGAGAACCTGGCCCTGATCGCCCGCCATGCGGCGGCGCGGGTGAATTTCAACGGGCCGGCATTTATGCTGGCCACAGTGCTGGCCGGAGAGAGCGCGGCGGCGCTTTGGGTTGTCTGGTATCTGCGCCGGTTGGGCAGCGCGCGGATGAGGGATGGCGGGGAGAGCGGCATCGGCTGGTGCGCCGCCCCGGCGCTGGGTTATGTGAGCGCGGCTGTTACGGCGGTGTGGATTGTTTGCAGCGTTGGGCTGCTGTTTCACTTTTTTCCACCCGATATGCGGGCGTTGCGCAATCTGCCCGAGTCACAACTGTTCGAGAGCCGCGGGCTGGCGGCGCTGCCGCTGCTGGCGGTGGCTTTGTTCATCGGCCCGGCGCTGGAGGAGGTCGTGTTCCGTGGCATCGCCTTTGCCGGGCTGGCGGCGCGGCTGGGGCCGGTCCGGGCGGCGGTTATAACCACGCTGGCCTTTATGGCGGCGCACGCGCCGGAGAAGATGTATTACCCGCCGGGCTTTATCGATGTAGGGCTGATGGCCGCCTGCGCCGTGGTGCTGCGGCTGAGGTTCCGCTCCATCCGCCCGGCGATTGCGCTGCATATACTCTATAATGCCGGATCTATTCTGGCGGCGGTGTTGTTCGTGCGGTGAGCGGGCAGGAGATGCCGGCGGCGGGGAACGGCGGATGCGCGTGCAGGGCCCAGAGGTACAGCAAAGGCGCGGGGGGAAGGCCGGTTGCGCGGGCGAAGCGGCGGATCTGGCAGACCCGGTGAATTTCATACGGAAGCACGGCGGCGCGCTGGCGCTGTTCCCCTTGCGCGATGAAGGCCGCGATCTGGCCCACAGACCAGCGCGGGCGGCCAGGGATGGGCTGGTAGAGCGCGCCCTGCGGCGCGGAAGTTGTCATGCGCCACCCTGCCTGTTGCAGCGACACGGCGGCGGCGCGGGTTTTAGCGGCTTCGTCCACCGGCTTGCCCGCGTAATAGCCGTAGCCATGAGGGAGCAGCACCACATATTGCACACCGTAGGCTTGCAGGTAGGCGGAGAACTCCTGGGGGCCGATCTGGTTGAACAGGTTGCGCCACAGCGCCGGATACAGCGGCCAGGAAGAAAATGGCGCGGGCATGCCGTTGCCCAGATAGCCCTGGCCCACCAGCACGAAGCGCATGCCTGAAGCATATTGCCAGCCCATCTCCTGGGCGAAAACCGGCAGGACCAGCACATGCGCGCCCGGCGGCAGGGCGGCAAAAACGGAGGGCAGCACCGGCTGACGCCAGTTGCGCGCGGTGGATTGCGCGGGAAGGATGGCGAGGAGGCACAGCCCGGCCAGCGCGTAACGGCGCCAGCCGGTGCCGGGGCGCGCCAGCCAGAGCGCTAGCAACAGCGCAAGAGAAAGCCAGGCATAGAGCGCGAAACGGCCAGGAAGCATGGCGGCGAGAACCGGCATCTGGGCAAAGGGCAGCCATGGCGCCGGGCCCAGGCTGTGGCCCAGAACATGGACATAAGGGCCGAGGGAGGCCACCGCCGCCAGCAGCGCCATGCCCGCCAGCACGCGCGCCGCCGCGAGGGGCGTTGTGCGCCAGATATAGAGCGCGAGCAGCACCAGGGGCAGGCTGTAATAGCCGCCCTGCTCGGCGGAATTGCCCGTGAAAAGTTTTGACAGCGGCAGCGCCAGATGCCCGCCCAGGAACACCAGCGGCGTGGGGATGAAGGCTGCCAGCAGGTCGTCGGAATAGACATCAGGCGTGGAGAAATTGGCCCGCGCGGCGGCGTAGCCGCGCAGCATGGCCCAGATGAAGGGGGATGCCAGCAGCAGGCAAAGACCCAGCCCCAGCAGGATGCCCGCCAGCAGACGGGCCAGCACAGGGCGCGGCAAAGGGGCCAGCCAAGCCAGCAGCAGCAGCGCGGCGGCGCCGAAGAGAATTTCGCTGGCGAAAATCTCCTGCGAGACGCCGAATTCGAACAGAAGCAGCCCCCCCAGCACCACGCCCAGCCGCCAGCGCGGCCAGTTATGCGCGGCCGCGCGCAGGCACGCCCAGAGGCTGAGCGGCACGGCGGCGGTGAAAGCGAGATTGAGGTGACCAAGGGTTTGGCCTATCTCATAGCCCGAACAGGCGAAGACCGCGCCGGCGAGCAGCGCGGCGGCGAAGGCGCCGGTAAGCTCCCAGGCGGCAAGATAGAGGGCGAAGGCGGAGAGCGCGGGGGCGGCGATCATCAACACGTTGAACACCGCCGGAGCGCCAAAACGCAGGGTGAAAGGTGCCGCCAGCAGGCCGAGCGCGGGGATGGAGGTTTTCCATACCAGATCGGTGCCCGCCGGGTAATCAACGTCATGCGTGAACAGCAGCGGCAAATGATGCGACAGCGCGAAAGGCCACCAATTGAGGAACCAGATGAAGCCCAGGGAATCCTGGCCGTCACCGAAACTGGTGAGGCCCGGCCAATGATGCGGCGGGGCATAGAAAACCCCGCTGGCGGCCAGAAACAACAGGCAGACCGCGGCATGGCGCGGAAGCTGGTGGCGCGGAGCGGGTTCGTTGCGCATCTGCGGCTTTCAACCACAGGTTGGCCTTGCGCACAACGTCCGCGATTTGGCATTCCTCCGCGATCAGCGTAGACTGAGGTGGGAAATATCTGGGTGGAGATTAATTTATGGGTGGATTGAGCATCTGGCACTGGCTGATCGTGCTGTTCGTGGTCATGCTTGTGTTCGGTACCGGCAAGGTCAGCAACCTGATGGGCGAATTCGGCAAGGGGATTAAATCCTTCAAGGAAAATCTTGCCGACGAGGATGGCAAAAAAGGCCAGGACGCCTCGATGAGCAAGCCGGATTCGCTGAGCGCGCCACTGCCGGACCAGAACAAGACGACCGTAAACCAGGGCTGAGATGGTTCCCGCTGAACTGGCGAACGCCTTGGCCGAGGCCGGGCAGCGGATGGATTCGCATTGCTGGGTGCCAGGCTCCGCCGGCAACCTTTCCGCGCGCATTGATGACGGCCGCATCGCGATCACCCGTAGCGGCGTGCATAAAGGCCGGTTGAAGACCGGCGATATCATGGCTGTGGATTACACCGGCCAGGCGCTGAGCAAGGGGATGAAACCCAGCGCGGAGACGCTGCTGCATTGCCAACTCTACCGGCTGTTTCCGCAGGTGGGTGCGGTGCTGCATGGCCATTCGGTGGCCGCCACCGTGCTCTCCATGCAGGGGGCGATCACCTTTTCGGACTATGAGGTTTTGAAGGCCTTTGGCTTTGCCACGCATGAGATGGACGTGGTGCTGCCGGTATACGCCAATGACCAGGACATCGGCCGGCTGGCCGCCTATATCGAGCCGTTGCTGCTGCGCGACCCGCCGATTGG
>NZ_JAQTZC010000108.1 GCF_028687955.1 Acidocella sp. | reverse complement strand
ACGATCCTCACAAACGCTCCACGTGCAGCCCCCTGAGCGCGATCGTTTGAGGCTCGCTCACATGAGCGAGACGAAAGCGTGAATCGCCCTCAGAAAAACAGCATGAGCCTGATCGTACTTAAAGCGATCAGGCTCTAATGCCCGGTGCTGCCAAACCCGCCAGCCCCGCGCGCCGTTTCGTCCAAATCCTCCACCTCGTGCCAGACCGCGCGATAAACCGGCGCCAATACCGCCTGCGCAATCCGCATCCCGCGTGTCACGGTAAAATCCTCCGCCCCCGCATTCAGCACGATCACACAAACCTCTCCCCGGTAATCCTCGTCGATGGTGCCAGGAGAATTTGGAATCACAACACCATGCTTCAGCGCCAGCCCCGAGCGCGGCCGCACCTGTAGCTCAAACCCCGGCGGCAGCGCGATGGCAAACCCCGTGGGGATCAGCGCCCGCCCACCCGGTGCAATCCGCACCGCCTCATTCACCGCCGCCAGCAAATCCATCCCCGCCGCGCCCTTGGTCGCATATTCCGGCAGCGCCAGCCCAACGCCATGCGCCAAACGGCGGATTTTCACCTCATACCCAGCACTCATGCAAAAAACTTTCCGATCTTTTCAGCCAGAAGCCCGGCCACTTCCCGTTTGCTCAATTTCGGGCAGGCCTGCGCTCCCTGATCACTGAGCAGCAACACCTCGTTTTCCTCGCCGCCCATAATGCCGGTGCCGCCGACATTGTTGGCCACGATCCAGTCACACCCCTTGCGCGCCCGCTTGGCCGCCGCGTATTCCGCCAGACGCTCCGTCTCAGCGGCAAACCCCACCACCAGCCGGGGCCGCAGCGGCCCCGGCGCCGAGAGCCGCGCCAGAATATCAGGATTTTCAGCCAGTTGCAGCGCCGGGGGCACGCCGCCATCCTTCTTCATCTTCTGCCCCGCCGTGGCCGCCACGCGCCAATCGCCCACCGCCGCCGCGCACACCGCGATATCCGCCGGCAGCGCCGCCTCCACCGCCGCCAGCATCTGTGCGGCGGTTTCCACATGCACCGTTTGCACCCCCGCCGGGTCCGCGATGCCAACCGGCCCGCTCACCAGCGTCACCCGCGCGCCCAGCGCCGCCAGCGCCGCCGCGATGGCATGGCCCTGCTTGCCCGAACTGCGGTTGGCGATGTAGCGCACCGGATCAATCGGCTCATGCGTCGGCCCGGAGGTGACAATCGCATGCCTGCCGCTGAGCGGCCCCGTAACCCCAAGCGCCGCCTCAATCGCCGCCAGAATCACCGGCGGCTCCGCCAGTCGCCCCGGCCCAAACTCACCGCAGGCCATCGGCCCCGTATCGGGCGCCACCACCAGCACCCCGCGCGCCGCCAGCAGCGCCATATTCGCCCGCGTCGCCGGATGCTCCCACATGCGCACATTCATCGCAGGCGCCACCAGCACCCGCTTGTCGGTCGCCAGCAGCAGCGTGCTGGCCAGATCCCCCGCCAGCCCGGCCGCCATTTTCGCCAGAATATCCGCGCTCGCCGGGGCTACCACCACCAAATCCGCCGAACGAGACAGCTCAATATGCCCCATCTCGCTCTCATCGGTGAGCGAGAACAAATCAGTGTGGACTTTCTCGCCCGAGAGCGCCTGCAACGCCATCGGGGTGACAAATTTCTCCCCCGCAGGTGTCAGCACGCAGCGCACCCCGTAACCGGCCTTACTCAGCAGCCGCACCAGCTCCAGCGCCTTGTAGGCCGCGATCCCGCCGCTGACGATCAGCAGGATGCGCTTCACAGCCGCCAGCCCTGGTGAATCGCGGCAATCCCGCCGGAGAGGTTGCGATAGCTCACGCGCTCCAGCCCGGCGGCCTCCATCATCGCCTTCAGCGTCTCCTGGTCGGGGAACATGCGGATGCTCTCCGCCAGATACTGGTAGCTATGCGCATCCCTGGCGACGATCTGGCCGATTTTCGGTAGCGCCTGGAACGACCATGCATCATAGAGCTTCTCCAGCCCGGCGATTTGCAGTTTGGAGAACTCCAGCACCAAGAACTTGCCCCCAGGTTTAAGCACCCGCCGCGCCTCGGAAATCACCTTGTCCTTATTGGTGCAGTTGCGCAGGCCAAAGGCCATGGAAACCCGGTCCACCGACGAATCGGGCAGGGAAATTGCCTCGGCATCGGTCACCATGAAGCTGATTTCCCCCAAAAGCCCGTTGGCGGTGGCGCGGTCGCGCCCCACCGAGAGCATGGCGGCGTTGATGTCTGACAAAATCGCCGGTCCGCCGCCTTTTTTTAGCCAGCCGAAGGTAATGTCCCCGGTGCCGCCGGCCAGATCCAACAGCGTGCGGTTGGGCCGTGGGT
Source organism: Acidocella sp. (assembly GCF_028687955.1). Lineage (GTDB taxonomy): Bacteria > Pseudomonadota > Alphaproteobacteria > Acetobacterales > Acetobacteraceae > Acidocella. The sequence continues at coordinate 2,167 of NZ_JAQTZC010000108.1, read as the reverse complement.
CCAGCGCCTGGATGAATTCGCGCTTCCACAGCCGGTGCACGCCAAGCGACATCAGATCGTTCATGATGTCGTATTTTCCGGCCACGGAATCGAAAACCTCGCGCACCAGTTCGCGCTTTTTTGCGCGCTCCACGGTGGTGAAGCCAAAATCGACAGTCTCGGGGGTGTTGCTTGTCATGATCCTAGTATAGCCATGTTTGCAAATGCCGGAACTCCCCGAAGTAGAAACCGTGATGCGCGGGCTGGACGCCAGGTTGACTGGCCATGTGATAACGCGCGCCAGCCTGCACCGGCCTGACCTGCGCTGGCCGATCCCCCCCGAGCTGCCCAAAACTTTAACCGGCGCGCGCGTGCAGGGGTTTCGCCGCCGGGGCAAGTTCCTGCTGATGCGGTTGGACCGGGGGGTTTCAGTGCTGATCCACCTTGGCATGTCCGGCCGGATGATCTTTGACGCGCCACCCGCCAAACATGAGCATCTGACCCTGGAAATGGACGACGCAACACGACTTGGCTTTGTCGACCCGCGCCGTTTTGGCGCCCTGGACCTGATCGCCACCAGCGCCGAGGACACCCACAAGCTCCTCTCCGCCATGGGGCCAGAGCCGTTGGGGAACGAATTCTCTGGCCCAGTGCTGGCGGCGGCGCTGAGGGGGAAGATCACCACGATCAAAGCCGCGCTGCTGGACCAGGGGATCGTCGCCGGGATCGGGAATATCTATGCCAGCGAGGCGCTGTTCCGCGCCAAAATTTCGCCGCGCCGGTTGGCGGGGAGCTTAAGCAGACCGGCGGCGGAACGGCTGGCAACGGCGGTGAAGGAAACGCTGCGCGATGCCATCGCCGCCGGGGGATCGAGCTTGCGCGATTATGTGCAGCCAAATGGCGAGCTTGGATATTTTCAGCATGCCTGGAAAGTTTACGGCCGCGCCGGAGAGCCTTGTGAGCGCTGCCCCGGCGCGGCGGAATGCACGGGGATTAAACAGATTGTGCAGGCAGGGCGCAGCACATTTTACTGCCCGAAAACCCAGAAGTGATCATTCCGCGGCCAGAATTTTTTCCAGATTGCCGACCACCACCTTGTTTCGCCCGCTGGCCTTGGCGCGGTAGAGGCCATTGTCAGCGGTTTGCACCATGGCCTTCAGCCCAGCTTCGGGGTCTAGCCGCGCCACGCCAATGCTGATGGTGAATTTGCGGTGCGGGAATTCGGAATTTGTCACCAGCGCGCGTACCCGTTCGGCGACCAGAATGGCATCCGACAAATCCGTCGCGGGCAGGATGATAGCGAATTCCTCACCGCCGTAACGGGCCAGGAAATCATACGGACGCAAGCTCGTCAGCAGAACCCGCGCCACCGACTGCAAAGCGGTATCACCTGCCATATGGCCGAAAGTATCGTTGTATTGCTTGAACATATCGATATCGACCATCAGCAAGGAGAGCGGCGAACCGGTGCGCCGCGCGCGCGAGACTTCCTCATTCAACTTCTGATCGTAGGCGCGGCGGTTGGGGATTCCGGTGAGGGCATCGGTGATGCTCTGCTGGCCGAGCCGGGCATTGGCGGCGGAGAGACCGATGACGGTACGGCGCATGTCCAGCAATTCCATGATTTGGCGTGCCAGGGTTTGCAAAGCGCTCGTTTGTTCCGGCGAGAGGGTGCGGCTGCGCCGGTCCAGCACACTCAGGGAGCCAAGCACCGCGCCGGTGGGCGCAACCAGCGGCACGGCGGCGTAAAACCTCAGTTTCGCCGGGGCGATGATGTTGGCGGCGCCGGCAAAACGCGGGTCTTGCAGTATGTCCGCCACGATGATGACCGGCTCAGGCTGGGCGATGGTCAGATCGCAGAAGGCTTGACTGCGCGGCAGGTTCGGGGTTGCTTGCGCGAAGGTGCTGCTGCTGAAGCGCGCCTTGACCCATTGGCGGTCACGGTCGAAAAAAGAGATGAGCGCCACCGGCGCAGCGCAGATGAAAGCCGCGAGGCGCGCGATGTCATCATAGGATTTCTCCCGCTCGCTATCCAGGATTTCATAGGCATCCAGCGCTTGCAAGCGGATGGATTCATCATCGTCCAGAACGGGGGCGCTGAATGGCGCAATGGCGGCTCCGGGACGGCGTAAGGCTAAAATTTCATTCACGGCACTAAACCTTTCCGTTGGATAGGCCGATGTTAGGT
>NZ_JAQTZC010000043.1 GCF_028687955.1 Acidocella sp. | reverse complement strand
TTTTCATGGCGCGGTATCCTTTTGGGTGAGGTGCAGAACAAGCCCTGCGGTTGAGGAATCGGCACTTTCATTTGGCCGGCCGCTGGCGACGATGGGCAGCAGCCCGGTGGCAAGTTCCTTGCCGAGTTCCACGCCCCATTGATCGAAGGCGTTGATATCCCAGATGGCGGCTTCAACGAACACGCGGTGCTCATACAACGCGATGAGCCGCCCCAGCGTGCGCGGGGTCAGCTTGTTATAGGCGATGGTGATGGAGGGGCGGTTGCCGGGGAACACCCGGTGCGGGTTGCCACCGGCTTCCTCCAGCGTGCGGCCGAGCATCAAGGCGCGCGTCTGCGCCAGGCAGTTGGCGATGAGCAGATTATGGTGCTCACGCATGGCCGGTTCATGCCCCTGCGCCGCGATGAGGAATTCGCAAGGAATAACCGCGGTGCCCTGGTGCAGCAGTTGGTAGAAGGCATGCTGGCCGTTGGTGCCGGGCTCGCCCCACACGAGCGGACCGGTGGCCTGCGCCACGGCGCTGCCGTCCTTGCGCACGCGCTTGCCGTTGGACTCCATGTCCAGCTGTTGCAGATACGCCGGGAAGCGCGAGAGACGCTGATCATACGGCAACACCGCGCGCGTCGCGTAGCCGCAGATGTTGCGGTGCCATATCCCGATGAGGGCGAGCAGCACGGGCAGATTGCGAGCAAAGGGCGCGGTGCGGAAATGCTGGTCCATCTCATGCGCGCCCGCGAGGAATTCACGGAAGTTATCCGGCCCGATGGCCAGCATCACCGGCAAGCCGATGGCCGACCAGATGGAATAGCGCCCGCCCACCCAGTCCCAGAATCCAAAGGTCTGATCAGGTAAAATCCCGAACATCGCGCACTTGTCCAGCGCTGTGGACACAGCGGCGAAATGCCGCGCCACGGCCTGCTCACCCAGCGCCTTCACAATCCATTGCCGCGCCGAATGGGCGTTGGTCATGGTCTCGATGGTGGTGAAGGTTTTCGAGGCGACGATGATGAGCGTGCGCGCGGGATCGAGCGTGCGGATGGTATCGGCCAGATGCGCGCTATCCACATTGGAGACGAAATGCACGCACGGTCCATCATGATACGGCGCCAGCGCGCCGGTGACCATAACTGGGCCGAGGTCTGAGCCGCCGATGCCGATGTTGATGACATCGCTGAACGCGCCGCCATCGGCGGCGGTGATCTTGCCCGCGCGCACGCCTTCGGCAAATTTGAACAGAGCGGCGAAGGTTTTGTTCACCTCCGGCATCACATCCGCGCCGTCCACATTTACCGGCGTATTGGTGATGTTGCGCAGGGCCGTATGCAGCACCGCGCGGTTCTCGGTGGTGTTTATCTTCTCCCCCGCGAACATCGCGTCGCGTTTTTGCGCAACCTCAGTTGCCTCGGCGAGTTGCAGCAGCAGCGCGCGGGTTGTCTCCGTCAACCCGGTCTTGGAATAGTCGAGCAGCAGATCATCCAGCCCGGCGGAAAATTCTGTGAACCGGCCGGGGTTTTGCGCGAACAACGCGCGCAGGGTGGGGGTGGCTTGCGCCGCGGCCGCCAGCTCGGCCCAGAGTTTATCCATGCGCCGCTCCTCCCTGGTTGATATTCAGCGCCGCGGCCTGGGCAGCGGCGGTGGTGATCGCGCACCAGTCCCCGGCGGCGATCATTGCGCGGTTCACCATCCACGAACCGCCGATGCAAACCACGTTGGGCAGCTTCAGATACCGGGGCGCGGATTCAGGCGTGATACCGCCGGTCGGACAGAATTTAAGCTGCGGCAGCGGCGAGGCGATGGACGACAAAAACGCCGCCCCGCCGGAGGCTTCAGCGGGGAAGAGCTTGGCGAACTCATAGCCGCGTTCGATCAGCCACATCGCCTCCGAAGCGGTTGCGATACCGGGAAGCAGCTTGACCTGCGCCCCGGCCACGGCGTTGAGCAGGGTCTCGGTAGCACCCGGAGAGACTGCGAATTTAGCGCCCGCCGCCACGGTTTTTTCGAACTGCTCGCCGCTCAGCACGGTGCCGGCGCCAACAATGGCATCGGGCACCTCCGCCGCGATGGCGCGGATGGCCTCCATCCCCACGGCGGTACGCAAGGTGATTTCAATGACCGGCAATCCGCCGGCGACGAGCGCGCGCGCGAGCGGCACCGCCTGCGCGAGATGGTCAATGATGACAACCGGGATAACCGGTGCTGCGCGCAAAATGGTTTCGAGGTTCATGCGAGGCCCTTTGTGAAAATGCTCGCACCCGTATCGGCGGTGCTGACAGCGTGGCGGAAGGCTGCGAACAGATCGCGCCCGGTACCGTAGTGGTTGGCGGAAAGATCGGCGGTTGCCGCTGTGCGCGCCGCCCATTCATCGGGCGGCACCAAAATGGTGAGATGGCCGTTGGTGCCGTCCACGCGGATCATGTCGCCATTGCGCAGCTTGCCGATGGCCCCGCCATCGGCGGCTTCCGGGGTGACATGGATTGCGGCGGGCACCTTGCCGGAGGCGCCGGAGAGCCGGCCATCGGTCACCAGCGCCACGCGGTAGCCCTTGTCCTGCAACACCCCCAGCGGCGGTATCAGCTTGTGCAGCTCGGGCATGCCATTGGCTTTCGGCCCCTGAAAGCGCACGACGACCACTGTGTCCTGGTTCAGCTCGCCCGCTTTGAAGGCCGCCTGCACCGCTTCCTGCGAATGAAAAATCTTCGCGGGCGCCTCGATGATATGCCGCTCCGGCTTTACCGCGGAGGTTTTGATGATGGCACGGCCGAGCGCGCCATCGAGCACGCGCAACCCGCCGGTGGGCTGGAAGGGATCGGCCACGCCGCGTAGTATGTTGGCATTGCCGCTGGCATCGGGGGCGGGGAACCACGCAACCTGCCCATCCACCAGCTTCGGCTCGGCGGCATAGGCCCCAAGGCCGCTGCCCGCCACGGTGCGCACATCCTCATGCAGCAAACCGGCGGAAAGCAGTTCCCGGATGACAAATCCGGTGCCGCCGGCGGCATGGAGATGATTCACATCGGCCGAGCCGTTGGGATAGATGCGCGCCAGCAGCGGCGTGATTTCGGCCAGATCGGAGAAATCATCCCAGGTGAGGGTGATGCCGGCAGCCGCCGCCATCGCGACGAGATGCAGCGTGTGGTTTGTCGAGCCACCGGTGGCGTGCAGGCCTACGATGCCGTTCACGAACGCGCGTTCGTCCAGAATCAGGCCGATCGGCGTATAATCATTCCCGGCGGCGGTGATGGCCATGGCGCGCTGCGTGGCGGCGGTGGTGAGCGCGTCGCGCAGCGGCGTGTTTGGGTTGATAAAGGCGGCGCCCGGCAGATGCAGGCCCATGATCTCCATCATCATCTGGTTGGTGTTCGCCGTGCCGTAGAAGGTGCAGGTGCCGGGGCCGTGATAGGATTTTGCCTCCGCGTCCAGCAGCTCTTCGCGGCTCACCTTGCCTTCGGCATAGAGCTGGCGCACGCGCGACTTCTCATCATTGGGCAGGCCGGAGGTCATCGGCCCGGCGGGGATGAAGACGGCGGGCAGATGCCCGAAGCTGAGCGCGCCGATGACCAGACCCGGCACGATCTTGTCGCAAATGCCGAGGAAAACCGCGGCATCGAAGGTTCTGTGCGACAAGGAGACAGCGGTTGCCAGCGCGATGACATCACGCGAGAACAATGAGAGTTCCATGCCCGCCTCGCCCTGGGTGATGCCGTCGCACATCGCGGGCACGCCGCCCGCCACCATCGCCACGCCACCGGCCGCGCGGGCGGCCGCGCGGATGATATCGGGGAAATGCTCATAAGGCTGATGCGCGGAGAGCATGTCGTTATAGGCGGTCACGATGCCAAGGCTGGCGCCATCGCCGCTGCGCAGCACGGCTTTGTCACCTGGCGCGCATGCGGCGAAGCCATGCGCCTGATTGGCGCAGCCCAGCGCCCGGCGTTGCGGCTTCTCGCTGCTCGCCGCCGCGATACGGGCCAGATAGGCCGTGCGGGCCGGTTCACTGCGAGCGATGATGCGGCTCGTGATGTCCTGAATATGCCGGTGAACCATGTTCAGGGACTCCAGAAAATAGCGGGTGCGGGATTGCGGGCGAGGACAGCGCGGACCGGCAGTTCCACCGCGCCATGTTCCAATAAATCACGTTTGGCGGCGCCCTCGATATGCAATGCCACGAAATCGGCTTGCAGCAATACCGGCAGCGTCAGCGTGATGCGCGGCTCAACGGCGGCTTCGGCGCGCATGCTCTCCACGCGTTGGCCATGGCTGGGGGCAAGGGCTTCGGCCAGCCGGTCGCCGCCGGGGAAGAAGGAGGCGGTATGGCCGTCCAGCCCCATGCCGAGCACCACCGCCGCGAAGGGCAGGGGCAGGGCGGCAATCGCCCGTTCCACTTCGGCAAGCCCGGCCTCGGGCGTGGCTGCGCCGTTCACCAGCGGCAAGAAGGCCGCCTGCGCCGCCGCACCTTGCAGCAGATGGTTTTTAACCAGCGCGGCGTTGGAGCGGGTGGAGGATTCCGCCACCCAGCGTTCATCCACAAGGGTCACGCTCACGTGCGGCCAATCGATGGATTTTGCTGACAACGCCTGCAAAAGCCTCACCGGCGTGGTGCCGCCGGAAACCGCGAGCGCCGCCGCGCCCGTGCGGGCCAGCCGGGCGGCGAGCGCGGCTGCCACGGCATCTGCCAAGGCCTCGGCCAGCGCGGCGGGGGAGGAGAATTCGTGCATCATGCGCCGCCATCCAGCCAAGTGCGGCCATCGCGCTCGATCAGCGCCACCGCCGCCGAGGGGCCCCAGGTGCCAGCGGTATAGGGCTTGGGCAAATCCGCCGCGTTTGACCAGGCCTCCAGAATCGGTTCGATCCACGTCCACGCGGCTTCAACCTCGTCGCGGCGCATAAAGAGCGTCTGGTTGCCGCGCACCACATCCAATACCAACCGCTCGTACGCATCCGGGTTGCGAACCTGGAAGGCGTTGGCGAAGCTCATGTCCAGCGGCACGGAGCGCAGGCGCATGCCGCCCGGCCCGGGGTCTTTGGTCATCAGCCAGAGCTTCACCCCCTCGTCGGGTTGCAGGCGGATGACCAGCTTGTTCGCCTCGATCGGCCCGGCGGAGGCGTCGAACACCGAATGCGGCGGCGGGCGGAAGGTGATCACGATATCCGACACCCGTTCGGGCATTCTCTTGCCGGTGCGCAGATAAAATGGCACCCCGGCCCAGCGCCAGTTCTGCACCTCGGCCTTCAGCGCCACGAAGGTCTCGGTGGTGCTGGTCTCCGCGCCCAGCTCGTCGAGATATCCGCGCACCGCGCCACCGGCGGAAGCGCCCGCACGATATTGCCCGCGCACCACTGCCTGTGTGGAGAGCGCATCGGCAATCGGCTTCAGCGAGTGCAGCACCTTCAGCTTTTCGTCGCGCACGGAATCGGCGTCCAGCCGCGCGGGGGGTTCCATGGCCACTAGGCACAGCAATTGCAAAATGTGGTTCTGCACCATGTCGCGCAGGGCGCCCGCGGTGTCATAATACCCGGCGCGGCCCTCCACGCCCAGGCTCTCGGCCACGGTGATCTGCACATGGTCTATATGCGCGGCATCCCATAGCGGCTCGAACAACCCGTTGGCGAAGCGCAAGGCCATGAGGTTTTGCACCGCTTCTTTGCCGAGGTAATGGTCGATGCGATAAACCCGGTCCTCGGGGAAGACCTTGCCGATGGCCGCGTTCAGTTCCTTGGCGGACTCAAGGTTTTTGCCAATCGGCTTCTCCACCACCACGCGGGCATTGGCATGCGCCATGCCAAAGCGGCCCAACCGCTCGCAGATGGGCCCGAACAGGGCGGGGCCGGTGGCGAGATAAAATACGTTGACGCGCTCACGGTAGGGGGTAAGCGTCTGGGTCAGCTCCTGCCAGCCGCCATCGCCGTCAGCCTCCACGGCGCGATAATCCAGCCGGGCGATGAAATGCTCGAGATCGGCCTCGTTGCGCTCATCGGCGGGTACATGCTCGATGATCGACTCGCGCGCGAGGGCAATGAAGACATCCGTGGTGAGCTTGCCGCGCGCGGTCCCGATGATTTTTGCAGCCTCGGGCAATTGTCCCGCCATGTCGCGGTGGAACATGGCGGGGAGCAGCTTGCGCCGGGCCAGGTCGCCGGTAGCGCCGAATACCACAAGTACAAAGGGGACAACTGGGATGACGCGGCTGGTCATGGCAATTCCTTGTTCACGGTGGCGCGGCCAAATTGGCTGTTAAAGCCTTTGAAGGCAAATAGACATCCGGGACCATGAACCGCCCCGGGTTTGCTGGAGGCTCCAACTCTATCGTCTGAATATTCATGGCGCGATCGACCTTGAAACCGGCCGGACGGTCATGAAGGATGTGCTGACGGCGGATGCCGCGAGCACGATCATGTTGCTGATGGCGGTCGAAGCAAAATCCCCTGGCAAGTGCTTGCTTCACGTCTTCCTCGACATGGATGATGATTGCGGGCAAGGCCGTGCCGGAAGCCGCTGGCGGCAAAGCAAGCCTATTGGTTCCAGATGGGATCCTTGAGCTTGGCCACGAAAGCGGCATGCGCGGCAAGCGCCTCATCATCCAAGGCGATTAGCCGGGGCGTGCGGGTGTCTGTGCGTTCATACTGTGCGAAGGAGAGCACCTGTTCTGTCTCCAAGGTTAGCCCGCGCTGGCGGCCGCCGGTAAGCTCCACATAAACATCCGCGAGCAGTTTACAGTCCAGCAGCGCGTTATGCGTGGTGCGGGCGGAGAGGTCGATGCCAAACCGGCGGCAGAGCGCGTCCAGGCTGTTGGGCATGCCGGGGAAGCGGGCCTTGGCCATCACGAGCGTGTCGACCATGCGCGCGCGCTCGAGCTTGGGGCGGCCAATGCGGGTGAGTTCGAAGTCTATGAAGGCGAAGTCGAACGGGGCGTTGTGCGCGACCAGGGGGGAGTTGCCGAAGAAGGCCAGCATCGCCTCGGCGATCTCAGCGAATTTCGGCTTTCCCTCGACATGGGCGTTGGTGATGCCGTGGACGCGCGTGCTCTCGGTGGGGATGTCGCGTTCAGGGTCCAGCAGGGCGTGGAATTGTTCGCCGGTGGGAAGGTCGTTGATGAGTTCGATGGCGGCGATTTCGATGACGCGGTCGCCGGTGAGCGGCTCGAAGCCGGTTGTCTCCGTGTCGAATAAAACGCTGCGGCTCATGTGCGCAATTCCTCTACTATACGGCGCACGGCCCGGATCGCCTCGAATTTCGAGAGGCCGGTGGGGATGATATGGTCGGCGCGGCGGCGCTTTTCAGCATCGGGCGTCTGCCGGGCGATGATGGATTCGATCTGTTCCAGCGGCAGGCCGCGTTTGAGCACACGGGCGATCTGTATATCACGCGGGCAGGAGACAGTGATGACACGGTGCACGCGGCGGTCGGCACCGGCTTCGAACAGCAGGGGAATGTCGAGCAGCACGGCGCGGCGGCGGGCGCGGAAGGCCGCGGTGCGGAATTTTGTTTCTTCCTGGTGTACCAGAGGGTGCATGATGGCTTCCAGCCGGCGCATCGCTGCATTGTCGCCCAGCACAAGGGCGCGGAGCCGGCCACGGTCGAGGACGCCGTTGCGAACCGTACCGGGAAATGCACTGGCAAGCGCGGGGACGGCGCGGCCGCCAGGGGCCTGCAACTGGTGTACGGCGTCATCGGCGTTGAAGCAGGGGATGCCGTGGGTGGCGAACATTTTTGCTACAGTGGATTTGCCCATGCCGATACCGCCGGTGAGGCCGAGGACGATCATCCGCCGGAGACGATGTGGTAGAGTTCGTCATCAACCACGGGGGTAATGCCGAACCAGGCTTTGAACCCCGGAACAGCTTGGTGCAGAAGCATGCCGAGGCCCTCGACGGCTGTAAGCCCGCGCGCGCGGGCGGCTTTGAGGAGCTCGGTTTCCAGCGGGGCGTAGATGATGTCCGCCACGGCGAGCGCCGGATTGGCGGCTTCGAGTGAAATATCCAGAGGTTCGTGATGGACCATGCCGAGCGAGGTGGTGTTCACCAGCAAGGCGTAGTCGCCCAATGCGGCGCTGCGGTACTCCCAGGGCAGGACGTTTCCCGGCGGCAGTGCGGCGGCCAGGGCGGCCGCGTTGCGCTGCGTGCGGTTGCAGACGGTGACCGGTGCGCCCTCGTCCTGCAAGGCGGCGGCGATGGCGCGGGCGGCGCCGCCAGCACCCAGGATGAGCGCAGGGCCAGCGGCGGGGTTGACCCCATGGGCGCGCAGGTTGGCGAGGAAGCCGTAGCTGTCGGTGTTGAAACCCTCGATGCCGGTGCTGGTGAACACAAGGGTGTTGACCGCGCCGATCCGCGCGGCGCGGGGGTCGATACGGTCGCACAGCGCCATGACGGAGATTTTGTGCGGAATGGTGACGTTGAGACCTGCGAATCCGGCTTTGGCCAGAGCGGGTATGACATGCGCCAGATCCGCCGGGCTGATGGGCAGGGGCAGATAGGCGCCGTCTATATCATGGCGGTTCAGCCAGACGCCGTGGAGCCTGGGGGAGCGGGAGTGGGCAACTGGCCAGCCGGTGACACCGGCGAGACGGGCGGAGCCTGAGAGGAGTCGCATGGCGCGACACCACCACGGCGCCAGGCGCTTGCCAAGAGCAACAGCAGCACAAGCGGCGTGGCGTGGGCATATTGCGGTGCCCAAGGCAGCATTCCAGGGCCGAACCAGATAAGGAACAGGACCACTGGCTCGAACGGGGCGAAGCCGGTGGCAAGGCGGTCTTCGACGATCAGCGCGGCCGCCAGGGCTGCCCCGAGCAGGTCGTAGTCATGCAAATAGGGGGTGGCGAGCGCGCAGAGGATGAGCAGCGCCGGCACGGAGCGGGTTTGCGCGGCGGCGGCGATGGCGGCCAGGGTAACGGCGGCCTGGATAAGCAGGGCGGGGTGCAGGCCGAGCGGGCGAGCCAGGGCGAAGACGCTGATCAGCCCGCCGGAGAACTCATGCGGCTGGCCGGTAAGCAGCACGTTGCTCATGGCCGGGCTGGTGAAGTGGATGAAACCGTTCCAGGCGGCGGGGCCGAAGGCGTAGAGCGAGGCGGCGGCGAGCAGGGTGGCGGCCAGGGCAGCGTAGGCGAAGGCGGCGGGGGCGCGCCGCAGCAGATAGAGCGGCAACACAAGGCCAAGCTGGGGCTTGACGGTGGCCAAGCCGATGAGGATGCCGCCCAGGCGCGGGCGGCTCTGGGCAAGCAGCAGGCCGCCGCCGATGAGCGCTGTGAGCAGGGCGGCGTTCTGGTGCTCGAGCACGCTCTCCAGGCTGGCCGGGGCAAGCAGGACGGCGGCGGTGAACCACCAGGATTTTTTCGCGAGGCGCAGGGCCAAAGCGAGGAGGGCGAGCGAAAACGCATCGAACGTGAAAACGGCACGCCAGGGCGGGAGCCAGTCAAACGCGGCGGCGAGCATCAGATATGTGGGGGGGTAGCTCCACAGGTGATAGGGCAGCTTGCCGTAGATGCCTTCAAGAAAGCTCTGATAGGCGGTGTGGTCAAACAGGATGGGGAGCTGGTGGTTGAGGGCAAGGAAGCCGCCGGCCCAGAAATCCAGACCATCGCGCAGGGCCTTGCCCGAGAGGCCGTGGCGCTGGCCCCAGAGGATGGCAAATGCCTCAAAACAGGAGGGGAGCGCGCAAAGCGCAACCACTAGGCCGAGTTTGAGACGGGGCGATGTTTGACTATTTTGGTTCATTTGCGCAGTATTCCGTGCTTTCCTGTCTAGAAAGCACAATCATGATCGCCGCGCTAATGCCGAATTACAACCGTGCCGATATTGCCTTTGCCTATGGCGAGGGAGCTTGGCTGTTCGACGAGCGAGGCCGCAAATTTCTGGATTTCGGCGCGGGAATCGCCACTTCCTCGTTGGGGCACGGGCATCCGCATCTGGTGAACGCGATTGCCAGGCAGGCCGCGAAGGTGATCCATGTTTCCAACCTGTACCGCGTGCCGGGGGCGGAATTGCTGGCAAAACGGCTGGTGGCGGCGAGTTTCGCCGATTCGGTGTTCTTCTGTAACTCCGGCGCCGAAGCCAACGAGGGTCTGGTGAAGGCCATGCGCAAAACCTGCGCCGATGCCGGGCAGCCGGAACGTTACCGGGTGATCTGTTTTGAGGGCGCGTTTCATGGCCGCACGCTGGCGATGATCGCGGCGACCGGGAACGCGAAATATCTGGCCGGATTCGGGCCGCTGGTGGATGGGTTTGACCATGTTCCCTTCGGCGACATCGCGGCGGTGCGCGCGGCCATCGGCCCGCAAACCGCGGGGGTGCTGATCGAGCCAGTGCAGGGCGAGGGCGGCGTGCGGCCAGCTTCTGTGGCGTTTTTGCGGGCGCTGCGCGCGCTGTGCGATGAGCATGGCATTTTGCTCGGACTGGACGAGGTGCAATGCGGCATGGGGCGGACGGGCAAACTCTTCGCGCATGAATGGGCCGGCATCGAGCCGGATGTGATGTCCACCGCCAAGGGCATCGGTGGCGGGTTCCCGATGGGCGCTGTGCTGGCAAAGGAGCGCGTCGCCCAGGTGCTGGTGCCGGGCAGCCACGGCACCACGTTTGGCGGCAGTCCTCTGGCGGCGGCGGCGGGCAATGCGGTGCTGGATGTGATTCTGGCGCCGGGGTTTCTGGAAGGGGTGGAGGCTGCGGGGCGGTATCTGGGTGAGGCGCTGGGCGGATTGTGTGCGCGCTTTCCCCTCGTGTTCGAGACTGTGCGCGGCATGGGACTGTTGCGCGGGTTGAAATGCGTGGTGCCCAATACTCAGGTGCAGGCGGCGGCGATGGACGAGGGCCTGCTCACCGTGGCGGCCGGGGAGAATGTACTGCGGTTGATCCCCCCCTTGATTGTGGGAACAGCCGAATGCGATGAAGCGGTGGCACTGCTGGAACGGGCGGCGCAACGGTGTTTGGCTGGTGTGGAGGTTGGCGCGAAATGAGTGCGCTCCTGGAGTTGAGGGCCAAAGGCCCGCGGCATTTTCTGGATCTGAAGGATTTTTCCGGGGCGGAGCTGCGCGCTTTGCTGGACGCGGCGGTGCGCCTCAAAAATACGCGGCGTAACGGCAAGAAGCCGCTCGCGGGCAAGACGCTGGCGCTGATTTTCGAGAAACCATCAACGCGGACGCGGGTTTCTTTTGAAGTGGCAATGCGCGAACTGGGCGGGGATGTGATTGTGTTGTCCTCGCGCGATATGCAGATCGGCCGGGGTGAGACAATTGCCGATACCGCGCATGTGCTCTCGCGCTACGTGGACGGGGTGATGCTGCGCACCGACCGCGCGGCCAAGCTGCATGAGTTTGCCCGGTACGCCAGCGTGCCCATCATCAACGGGCTGACCGAGCTTTCGCATCCGTGCCAGATCATGGCGGATATCATGACCTTCGAGGAGCATCGCGGGCCGATTGCCGGGCAGGTGGTGGCCTGGGTGGGTGATGGGAATAATGTCGCGGTTTCGATGATCGAGGCGGCGGCGCGCTTTGGCTTCACGCTGCGGCTGGCCTGCCCGGCGGGGTATTGGCCCAACCCGGATGTGTTGGACTGGGCGCGCGATGAGAAGGCCGATGTGCGCGTGAGCATAGACCCGGAGGACGCAGTGGAGGGGGCTGCCTGCGTGGTGACGGATACATGGTTGAGCATGGCTGATTCCGAGGACGAGGCGGCGGCCCGCGCGGCGGCCTTCGTGCCGTACCAGGTAACGGCGGCGCTGATGGAACAGGCGGCTGAGGGGGCGATTTTCATGCATTGTCTGCCAGCTCACCGCGACGAGGAAGTGTCAGCGGCGGTGATCGACGGGCCATGGTCGGTGGTGTTTGACGAGGCGGAGAACCGGCTGCATGCGCAGAAGGCGATTCTGGCGTGGTGCATGGGGTAGCGAGCCAAGGATTTGCGGGCAACCCCCTTGCGGGAGGGGCCGACGTGCCTAATTCAAGCAGACACCATGAAAGGTGATTGCCATGAAACTGCTGAAGGTTGAGGATTTGAACGCCCTGCCGGGCAAATGGACGCTCGCCAAAGACGGAAAATCAATCCACCAGTCGTTCAAGTTCAACTCATTCGCCGAGGCGTGGTCGTTCATGTCCCATGTCGCGCTCCTTGCGGAGAAGATGGACCATCATCCCGACTGGTCGAATTCATACAACAAAGTGGCGATCACGCTGACCACGCATGACGCGGGCGGGGTGACGCGCAAGGATCTGGCGCTGGCTCAGGCGATTGCGGATTTTGTTTGGCTGCCTGAGTAGGCACCTGGAGGTCCGCGTGGCCGGGAGATCACGGTTTCCTCTGCGGCATGGCCGGGTGGAGAAAAAATCTCTTGTGTCCGGGTTATGGTTTGAATACATGGGACGCGTTGTTCAAAGGGGTTTTTTCGGTGCTTCGGGCCGGGGGAATCCGCTGCAAAGGAGCTATTTATATGAGTAAAGTGATCGGTATCGACCTTGGTACCACCAATTCCTGCGTTGCGGTCATGGAAGGCAAGGATGTCCGCGTCATCGAAAATTCGGAAGGTGCGCGTACCACCCCCTCGATGGTGGCGTTCTCTGATTCGGGCGAGCGGCTGGTTGGCCAGTCGGCCAAGCGCCAGGCGGTCACCAACCCGTCTAACACGCTTTATGCGGTCAAACGCCTGATCGGCCGCCGCTACGAAGACCCCACCGTGACCAAGGACAAGGGGCTGGTGCCGTATGGCATCGTGAAGGGCGACAATGGCGATGCCTGGGTTGAGGCCAAGGGCGAGAAATATTCTCCTTCGCAGGTCAGCTCTTATATTCTGACGAAAATGAAGGAAACCGCTGAGGCGTATCTCGGCGAGACGGTGACGCAGGCGGTGATCACCGTTCCCGCGTATTTCAACGACGCGCAACGCCAGGCGACCAAGGACGCCGGCAAGATCGCGGGGCTTGAAGTCCTGCGCATCATCAACGAGCCGACGGCCGCCGCCCTCGCCTATGGCATGGACAAGCGCAACGCCGGGACCATCGCGGTGTACGACCTTGGCGGCGGCACGTTCGACGTCTCTGTGCTCGAACTTGGCGACGGCGTGTTCGAGGTGAAGTCAACCAATGGCGATACCTTCCTGGGCGGTGAGGATTTCGACCAGCGGGTGATCGATTATCTGGCCGAGGAGTTCAAGAAGGACCAGGGGATCGACCTGCGTAAGGACAAGCTGGCGCTGCAGCGGCTGAAGGAAGCCGCCGAGAAGGCGAAGATCGAGCTGTCGTCCTCGAAGGAGACCGAGATCAACCTGCCGTTCATCACCGCGGACGCCTCCGGGCCGAAGCATCTGGTGCTGAAGCTGACCCGCGCCAAGCTGGAATCCCTGGTTGAAGACCTGATCGAGCGGACGCTCGGGCCGTGCCGCGCCGCGCTGAAGGATGCCGGTGTGACTGCTGGCGAGATCAACGAGGTGATCCTGGTCGGCGGTATGACCCGCATGCCCAAGGTCATTGAGTTGGTGAAAAATTTCTTCGGCAAGGAGCCGGCGCGCAATGTTAACCCTGATGAGGTCGTGGCCATTGGCGCGGCGATTCAGGGCGCGGTGCTGCGCGGCGATGTGAAGGACGTGTTGCTGCTCGATGTGACACCGCTTTCGCTGGGCATCGAGACGCTGGGCGGCGTGTTCACCCGGCTGATTGACCGCAATACGACGATCCCGACCAAGAAAAGCCAGACCTTCTCGACCGCCGATGACGGGCAGACCGCCGTGACCATTAAAGTGTTCCAGGGTGAGCGCGAAATGGCCGCGGACAACAAGCTGCTTGGCAATTTTGACCTTACGGGCATTCCCTCGGCGCCGCGTGGCGTGCCGCAGATCGAGGTGACGTTCGATATTGACGCGAACGGTATTGTCTCGGTTCAGGCGAAGGATAAGGCGACCGGCAAGGAGACGCAGATCCGCATTCAGGCGTCTGGCGGTCTTTCGGATGCCGATATCGAGCGGATGGTGCGCGAGGCCGAGGAAAACGCGGCGTCTGACAAGGTGCGGCGCGAGGCGGTGGAAACCCGCAACCAGACGGAAGCCATGGTCAATCAGGTCGAGAAGACGCTGAAGGAAGCTGGCGACAAGGTTTCAGCCCAGGACAAGGGCGAGGCCGAGGCGGCGGTGGCGGCGGCGAAGTCGGCGCTTGAAGGCGGCGATGTGGAAGCGCTGAAGGCGGCGGGCGAGCGGCTCACGCAGTCGGCGATGAAGCTCGGCGAGGCGATGTACAAAGCGACGGCCGAGGCGGACGCCGCGCAGGCGGCGCCGGGTGCGCAAGCCGGGCCGGATGGCGAGAAGATCGTGGATGCGGATTTCGAGGAAGTTGACGACAAGAAGAAGTCCTGACCGTGCCGCGCCGTTAAAAGTTGAATGGATCCCGGGGCGCCGCCCCGGGATTTTTTCAGTTATAGAGTTGAGACAAGGAAAACATCGCCGTTATGGCCAAACAGGATTATTACGCCACTCTGGGTGTGGAGCGCGGCGCCAGTGCTGATGAGATGAAAAAAGCATATCGCAGCTTGGCGATGCAGTATCATCCCGACCGTAATCCCGGCGACGCCAAGGCGGAGGCGAAGTTCAAGGAGCTGAACGAAGCCTACGACGTGCTGAAGGACGATCAGAAGCGTTCCGCCTATGATCGCTACGGCCATGCGGCGTTCGAGAATGGCGGCATGGGCAATGGCGGCGGCGGTTTTGGCTTCGAGGGCGGGCTCGGCGATATTTTCGAGCAGATGTTCGGCGGCGGCCGCCGTGGCGGTGGCGGGCAGCAGCAGACCGGGGCGGATATAAAAACCCAGGTCGAGATCGATATGGTGGAAGCCTTCACCGGCGTTAAGACCAATGTGCGCGTCCCCACGCGGATGACCTGCGATGCCTGTAGCGGCAGCGGCTCGGCGGATAAAAATGCCAGTGCTGAGACCTGCGGCACATGCGGCGGCGCCGGGAGGGTGCGCGTGCAACAGGGGTTTTTTCTGGTGGAACGCACCTGCCCAACCTGTGGCGGCTCGGGGCGCATGCTACGCAATCCGTGCCGGGTGTGCGCGGGCGTTGGCACCGTGCCGCGCGAGAAGACGCTCTCGGTGCAGATTCCAGCCGGCGTTGAGGATGGCACGCGCATCCGGCTTTCTGGCGAGGGCGAAGCTGGCGGGCGCGGCGCGCTGCCGGGCGATTTATACGTGCATATCACCGTGCGGCCGCACGCGATCTTCCAGCGCGACGGGGCGAACATATTTTGCCGTGTGCCGCTGCGCATGACGCAGGCGGCGCTGGGCGGCGAGGTTGAGGTGCCGGCGATTGACGGCACGGCGGCGAAGGTGAAGATCCCGCCCGGCACGCAAACCGGGGACCAGTTCCGGCTGCGGGGCAAGGGGTTCTCCGTGCTGCGCAGCACGCAGCGTGGCGATATGTATATCCAGGTTGCGGTGGAGACGCCGCAGAAGCTGACACGCCGCCAGCGCGAGTTACTGGAGGAGTTCGAGGCCGAATCCAAGAGCTATGGCGCGGGCAGTCCGGAGCATGAGGGCTTCTTTGCCAAGGTTAAAGATTTCTTTGAGGGGCGGGGTTAACTGCCAGCCCGCTTTTTTGCCGTAATCGGGGGGTAGGTTTCGCTTCGATACGAACTGTAAGCCGCCCGGTAGCCGCATTGCGGGACGCCTCCCGGGCACTTACATAAGCACTTGAAACAGCAAGGCACTTTGCGCAGGAGTTGAGGATGTCACGCAAAAGGAAACTGGCCAATTTCGGACTGGCGCTATTGCCGCTTGCAGCCCTGGGAGCCTGCAGCGTGGCGCCGCCGTCCGGGCCTTCAGTGGTTGCTATGCCGGGGCCGGGAAAAACCTTCCAGCAATTCCAGCAGGATGATTATAACTGCCGTGGCTATGCACAATCGCGCATGGGCAACCCGGGGCAGGATGCCGCCAATGCGCAGAACAACGCCACGACGACAGCCGTGGCGGGAACGTTGATCGGCGCCGCCGCGGGTGCCGCGCTGGGCTCTCTGGGGGGAGATGTCGGGGCGGGTGCCGCGCTCGGCGCTGGGGCCGGCCTGCTGGGCGGGGCCTCAGTTGCGGGAAATAACACTCAGGCTGCTGCGGATTCCCTCCAACGCCGCTATGACATTGCTTATGCCCAATGCATGGTCGGAAATGGCGAAACGATTCAAGGTGATCCTGCGCCCTCTCCCTATGGTTATGCTGTGCCGCCCCCGCCTCCGGGCTACTATCAGGGACCTGGCCCTTACTGAGCCAAGCTGCGACATTAGCCTGATTGAACTAGCGGCGGGCGCCCCTCTCGCCGCACCCATGCGCAAACAGCGCTGGCGCCCGTGGTACGGGGCTGCGGCGGTTTTGTTGCATGTGCTGGTCGTCGGGTTTTTCCTGCTGTTCGCGTGGCGGCACCCACCAGTGGAAAACAACCAAAGTCCGCCAGGCATCTCCGTGGTGTTTGATAATGGCGGCGCGGCGCAAACCACGGCGCCGCCCACCCCGACTCATGGGCCAACCAGTGTGGCGCAGGCACCGCTGCCCGCTGCCCCGCCGCCCCCGCCGCAGGCGCAACAGCCGCCGGCAGAGGTGAACCTGAACATGCCCGATACGCCGTTGGCCACCCTGCAGAGTGTGCCGCAGACCCAGCCGCACCCGCAGCCCCACCCCACGCCCCGGCATGCCGCGCCGCCGCGCAAATATGTGGTGATGAACAATATGTCCTATGGCACCCCGGCGCCGCCGATGCCGCAGGCGCAGCGGGCAATGAACCTGAGCCTGCCGATGTCTGACGCGCAGGCGGTGAACGCGCCTGAGCTGACCATCAAGGGCAATATTGGCGCTGATTGGAATGCCGCGCTGAGCAAATGGGTGAACGATCATAAATACTACCCCGAGGCGGCGGCCGAGCAGGGGCAGCAAGGCAGTGTGCAGGTGGAGTTCACTGTGGACCGGCAAGGCAATGTCACGGGGCTGCATATGCTGAGCAGCTCAGGTTCGCCGTTTCTGGATCAAGCGTGGATGGGCATGTTCGCTGATAACCAGTTGCCGCCGTTTCCGCCGGGAACGAAGGATAGCCACATTACCGTGGACGCCACCATGCATTACGAGATCGTTCCGTAAGCCGCTTGCCGCTTGCGCCGACTCGCTTTTCACGATTTCAAGCGGGGGATGATTGATGAGCATGCGCTGGGCGTACAAGAAAGCCTGACCGGGCGCCGCTGGGTTTGGCGCGCCGGCGATGCCGAGCGGGTAGGGCAGGGGCTGGCGCAAACTCTGGGTGTACCCGAGCTGATGGGGCGTATGCTGGCCGCGCGCGGGGTGGGTGCGGATCATGTGGCTGATTTCCTTGATCCGACATTGCGCGCAATGCTGCCAGATCCTTCCAGCATTATAGATATGGACGTGGCCGCCGTCCGGATGGCCGATGCCGTGGTGCATGGTGAGTGCGTGGGTGTATTCGGCGATTACGATGTGGATGGGGCGTGTAGTACGGCCATGCTGGTGACGCTGCTGCGCCAGCTGGGCTGCGAGGTGGTGCACCATGTACCGGACCGGCTGCTGGAAGGCTACGGGCCTAACAGTAACGCGCTGCGCGGCATGGCCGAACGCGGTGCGCGATTGCTGATCTGCGTGGACTGCGGCACCGGCGCGCATGCCGCTTTCGCACCGCTGCATAACATGGCGGATGTGCTGGTATTTGACCATCACAAGGCGGAAGGGCCTCCGGCGCAGATTCGCGCCACGGTGAATCCCAACCGTTTGGATTGCAGCTCCGGCCTGCACACATTATGCGCGACCGCAGTGGCCTTCATCGGTTGCATCGCGCTGGTGCGCGAGCTTCGCCGGCGCGGGTTTTTCAACGGGCGGGCGGAGCCGGACCTACGCGAAATGCTGGATCTGGTGGCGCTGGCCACGGTGTGCGACGTGATGCCCCTGACCGGGCTGAACCGCGCCTTTGTGACGCAGGGGCTGCGGGTGATGGCAAGGCGTTCGCGTCCCGGTATTGCCGCCCTGCTGGATGTGGCGAAGCTGACCGAGGCGCCAACCCCGATGCACTGCGGTTTTGCCCTAGGGCCGCGGATTAACGCCTCCGGGCGAATTGCAGAATCCGACATGGGTTTGCGTTTGCTTTTGAGCGAAGACCCTGATGCCGCCGCCGCGCTGGCCCAGACGTTGAACGATGTGAACCGCCAGCGCCAGGCAGTTGAAGCGGCGATCATGGGCGATGCCATGGCGCAGGCGCAAATTCAGGTGGAAGCAGGACACTCGGTGATTCTGCTGGCGCAGGAGGGCTGGCACCCTGGTGTCGTGGGGATCGTGGCTGGCCGCGTAAAAGAAAAATTCAACCGCCCGGCCCTGGTGGCGGGCATTACCGCCGGGTTGGCGAAAGGCTCGGGGCGCTCTGTCCCGGGGGTGGATCTGGGAGCAGCGGTAATCGCTGCCCGCCAAACTGGGCTTTTGGCCACGGGCGGCGGCCATGCAATGGCCGCAGGATTTTCGGCCCCTCAAAGTGCTCTGGCCGCGCTCCATGAGTTTTTGAACGAGCGGCTGGTAAGTGCCGCTGACCTGCCAAGCACCGAGGCGCTCACCCTGGAGGGTGTTCTGGCGGTGGGCGCGGCCGATGCAAGACTGGCGCAAATGGTCGCCAAGCTTGGCCCGTTTGGCACCGGCAATGCCGAGCCGCTGTTTGTGTTGCCGCGGGCGCGCGTGGTGAAGACTGACCGGATCGGCAAGGATGGCAACACCATCCGCGCCATGGTGGAAGGCGAAGGCGGCGGCCGGTTGAAGGTCCTCTTGTTCCGCGCCAAGGACGGCCCATTGGCCGAAGCTTTATCGCGCGCCGGCGCCGCGCCATTGCATCTGGTTGGATATTTGCGGGCGGAAAGTTGGCAGGGACGTGTTTCCGCAGGATTTTTCGTCACAGACGCCGCCCCGGCTTGACCCGGGCTGGCGGGCGGGCTAGGTGCAGCATGCCTCGTCCCGTTCGTCTAGAGGCCCAGGACGCTGCCCTCTCACGGCGGTAACAGGGGTTCGAATCCCCTACGGGACGCCATTCTCGAACAAAAGTAATAACCTCCCCCGGCGTGTTCGGGAGGTCGTTCATGGCTGCTTTCGCCAGCACTCCTTTTGGGCCGCTGACGCGGATTTCTTCCTTGCTGATGGTGACATTGTCAACGAACAGCTTGAAGTAGGCTTTGCGCATCTCCGGCGGTGCCTGCCACAATGCGGTGCGGATGGCGGTTGAGAGCTTGGTCAGCTTCGCCTCGGTGAGGCGCGGCTTTTGCGCCGGTTCGGTATTTGAGGCTGTGCTGATCTGGCTTTGCAGGCTGGTGCGCTTGGCCTTCAGCGCTTTGAGCCTCTCTGCCAGCGCCGGGTCGTCGACTTCCATCAGCCCGGCTTCGACCATGCCGACCAAGCGGTGGATCGCCCCCTCAGCCTCGGTGAGATCAGCCTTGAGTTGGCCAAGCTGGGTACGGTGGGTCTGCGCGTCGGCTTTGGCCTGGTCGAGATAGCCTGAGACGAGGTCGAGCAGCCGGTCGGGGGCGAAGACTTGTTCAGTGAGGGTTGTCAGCACCGCGTCATCCACCTTGGGCATCGGCA
>NZ_JAQTZC010000107.1 GCF_028687955.1 Acidocella sp. | reverse complement strand
TCGCCAAGGATTTCGAGGCAACAATCGCCAGTGCTACCGCATGGGTCCTGCTCGCCCATATCCGCCTGCTTACAAGAAAAATCACACGAAAAAGTTAGAAAAGCTACCATTCAGAGTCAGACTCTCAACAAGGCGCGGACCTCATCCAAGGTAAAACCCAGTTCTCGGGTGCGCCGAATAAAGGTCAGGCGCTGGACCAGATCCTGACCATAGACCCGTCGCCCGCTTTCGGTGCGCCGAGGTTTCGGCAGCACCCCGATCTTCTCGTAGAAGCGGATGGTCTCGATATTACAGCCAGTCCGGCTGGCAAGACTGCCAATGGGAATCAAGGCTGTATCTGCTGTTCCGGTGATTTCGGGACGCATGGCAAATTTCCCTCTTGATCCTGGAGTTACTACAGGTCCTACGTAAGGTGTCCAGAGGCATAGATCAGGATGGATGATTTTCTCTCGGCGCGCACAAAAAACCGGTCCGAATGCGCCGCCGCTTTAAGGAGGGTCGCAGCTTGTCGGGCTGGTTGTCATTTATCTGGGGTCTGTCTCATGCCAGCGCAACAATGTGGGGTTGAAACCGTTTTTGATTGATGGTTTTACTATGTCAAAATATGGCGAGACATCAAAGTCCCGTGGTACGAACAGCGAGTGGTCACGCGCGTGAAAAATCTCGGCCCGGCATCCTGGGCAATCAGGTG
The DNA here is from genome assembly GCF_028687955.1 of Acidocella sp. GTDB lineage: Bacteria > Pseudomonadota > Alphaproteobacteria > Acetobacterales > Acetobacteraceae > Acidocella. The sequence goes on along the minus strand of NZ_JAQTZC010000107.1, from coordinate 3,846 downwards.
CGTCGGAAATTGTTTCCGTAATCATAGGCAGGATTGGATAATGCACAGACTGAAATGCCTGGGCGAGTAGGGAAGAACAAATGGCCTTGGTTGGGGCGCCGCTGCCAAAGGTAAGCATTTTCCGCCTAAAGCGTATCGGCACTGGTGGTGTCGGGATCAAGTAACGTGCAAGGTCAATGATATTCCGCAGGTCGTATTGGTCGCCAATGCGATTTAGCATGAATTGCGCGATCTTAGTTCGGGCTTCGTCATCAACTCCTACGGCACGACAGATTCGCGTGTGAAAGCCAGCAAACTCCTCAAAGCCGACCAACCGCACACCCTCCACGACATCGGCTTCTACAAAGCATGGTTCGGCCGTGCCACCTGGGCAACGCGACTGCATGCCAACATATATTGCCGCGTGCGACCATGTTGATTGCGTCAGATATTTGATGGCCGTGCTGAAGCGCGAGTTACCTTCGACGAGAACAACATCGGCAATTTCCAGACAGCCGAGAAATAGATCAGCACGCGTAGCCGGTGCCGTGCTGTGGACATGAGATGGCTGTGACAGAAACCGCGCCAGCCACGAACCAATATGTCTGGAGACAGCCCCCACGACGTCACGCTATTTCCGGATGAGGAGAAGCATTCGACAAAAGCCGTAATGTGATCCGCCCGAATAACGCCCCAAGCGCGGTGAAAAGCATCACGCTGCCCATCTGCCAGACCAGAACCGTCATCATCGTATCCGCCGCGTGGAATAATGGCAGCGCCACTTCGGCGGCGGCGGCGGCGGCCATGGCGCCGCACAGGCAGGCGTGGGTGGTACGAAACATGGCGCTGCGGCGCAGAAGCCAGACCATGGCCACGGCGGGGACAAAACCGGCCATTGCAATTGCCGGGACACACAAGAAATCCGGGCGCAGAATGAGCGCCGCGCCATGAGTTTGCAACGACAGGATAAAACATTGCCGCCCAAGTTCGAGGAGCCACAGGGCAAGGGCGGCCATGGGTAGATATAGCTTCCACCCAGGTTCGTCCGGCCGCCCGGCACAGAATGCGGCGTAGGCAGAGATAAGTGCAGTCGTCAGAGCCAGCAATTCCGCCAGCATGAAGCGCGGTTGCGTAAGAAGTCCGGCAAGTCCTGGCCGCAGCCCCATGGCATAGACAACCATTGCAAGCACCGGCACGGTGACGAGCAGCCAGCGCAGCAGCAGCGTTGCGGGCGGCGCGGCGCGGCGCACCGGCGGCAGATCACGCGCGAGGCTGGCGATCAACTCCTCAGTCCTCATCTGTAATATTCTCCTTCATGGCCTTCTTCAGCCGCTGCATAGCCCGGAATGTTGCAACCTTAAGGGCAACGACGCTCATGCCGGTCTCCGAGGCGGCTTCGCGCAGGGAAAGTTGGCGGACCTTCAGCAAGTTCAACACGAGCCTGTCACGCTCGCCTAAGCCCTTGAGCGCCATCATCATCGAGGCCGTGTCAACATCCCGATCCTGTGTATCATTCGTGGCGAGGGCGGCGGAGGTTACAGACACATCGTCAATGGCTGTCTCCCGCCCGGCATGACGCTGGCGGCGGCGGCGGATTTCCGCGCCGCGAAATTTCAATATCCCGAACAGAAACGGGGCCACGGGGCGGGTGGGGTCGTAGAGATGCCGGCTCTGATGCAGCGCCAGAAGTGTTTCCTGCACCATGTCCTCGATGTCGGCGGCGCTGCTTTGTGGCCAGCGCGCGCGGGCGCGGCGGCGTAGCCAGGGCAGAGCCTCCTGCAGCAACCGGGCATAGGCGCGCGCATCGCCAAGCTGCGCCGCTGCCAGCCAGATCCGCCAGTCTGGGTTTTCCTCCGCCATAGCCCCTCCCTTAGGTGGACAGAGTATAGCGTCTGCCGGGCGGAGCCAATCACCACCCAGGGGAATGATGTCCGCCAGGAGCAGATTATGCGGCATCGTCAGCCTCCGGCAGGTTCAGGCTTTGGCGCAAACGGGCGAGGGTTCCGGGTAAATTGATGCGGGCGCGGCTGAGGATTTCCAGCGCCTCGTCGGCCAGGGCGTCTGCTTGCGATGCCGCCGCATGGCGGGCCAGGCGTTTGTCACGCCGGCGCAGCAGGGTGGCGATCTCGCGCCGGTACAGAACGCATAGCGCGGTCAGCGCCCGGTTTACCGCCGCCGGGGCTGGGGCGTCGTGCCAGGCCAGGCGCGGCAGTTGGGGGATCAGCGCCTCCGCGGGGAGCCAGTGATCAGCCGTAACCCAGAGATTGGTGGTGAAGAATTGCGCCGGCCGCCCGAAATGGTCGAGGGCGATCGCCAGCACATGGGTCAGGCTGGATGTGTCATCGCCGCGCAGGTAGCAATGGATATGGCCGCTCTCCGCTGCCCCCCGGTGCGCATGGAAATAATATTGGGCGCGGGTATGCGGGTCGAGCGCGTCATCAGCCGGGTAATGCGTCTCGGCGACAAAATCCCGCCCGTCCAACAATGCTGTGACGATGTTTTGCCCGGCGGATTCCATCTCGCCCAGGGCAGCCACCAGCGCGGCGGCGGCCTCGGCACGTTCCAGCAGGGTTGGGGACGCGCGCATCAGAATTGTGTCGTGGCGGTGCTGAGCCAGCCGGGCGAGGCTTGTACCAGATAAGCTTCCAACGGATGGTCCAGCCCTGTGATCATCAGCAGAGAGACGGCCACCATCGCGCCGCCGAGCAGCATTTTGCCGGCGGAGCCAGCACCCAGCATCCGGCCACGCAAGCCCAGCAACGTGGCGCGTGATAAAAACCCCAACCCCACCAGGGGCAATGCGGTGCCGATGCCAAACATCAGCATCACCAGCGCCACATGACCCAAATCCTTGCCCTGCGAGGCCAGCAGGCTGGCAGCCCCCAGAGTTGGCCCGGCGCACGGTGTCCAGATGGCGCCGAGCAACAGGCCTATGCCAAATTGCCCGCGCAAGCCAACACCCTTGCCGCCGCCAAACCGGCTGTTGATCCAGTTGCCAAACGGCCCGGCCGCGACTGCCAGCCTTGTCTGCGCGCCGGGCAGCAGCAGGAGCAGCCCCAACGCCAGCAACATTGCCGCCGCCAGCAGCCGGAAGGCGCCAAGGTTCAACCCCAGGGAGAACCCGATGGTGGCGACGAACAAGCCGACGGCCGTGAAAGACAGCGCGACACCGCCCGCCAGCGCCAGGGGGCCGGCGCGGTGTTCGGATAATGCGCCGCCCAAGACCAAAGGCAGCACCGGCACCACACAAGGCGAGAGTGTGGAGAGCAGCCCGGCAACCAACGCAAAAAAAGCTGCGGTGAGCATGATTTCCTCTCAGCCCTGAACCGCGGCGTTGAGCAAGGTCTCGATGTCTGATTTACTGGTGATACCGACAGCACGCAACGCCTCCTTGCCGTCATGAAAAGCAATCAACGTGCTTTGCATTGTTGCGCCGAATTGTTTGACCACGGGCTTTTGCGAGTCAAAATCGACATCGAGAATTTCCAGCGCGGCATAATCCGGGTCGCTTTCCAGCCCTTTCAAAACCATTTTCTGTTGTGCGCAGGTCGGGCACCAGCTTGCCTCAATATGGATCACCACCGGCGTATGGTTGGCCATCGCGGTAGCGAACGCGGCCTGGGTGTAGGGGGCGGTCGTGGCCGCCATGGCGCCTGGCACACCCAGGAGCAAGAAGCCGGATAAAACCGCGCCAGGCAGGGCAAGGGATGAGATGAAATTACGAAATCTTCTGTTCATGGTTCTAAGAACCTGAACGAAAAAGATAGTTGAGTGATTTCAGTTGGTTGTGATTCTGTTGGTTTGCGACAACTGACGGAGTCACGATGGCCTGGACCGAAACCACTCGGCGGCGATACTGCCGTGATG
>NZ_JAQTZC010000042.1 GCF_028687955.1 Acidocella sp. | reverse complement strand
CGCATTATCGCCACCGGCACGCCGGAGGATATTGCCGCCAACAAGGCGAGCCACACCGGGCGGTTTCTGGCGCCGCTGCTGGCGGCAAAACCGGCCAAGCCACGCCGCAAGGCAACGGCTTATACCAGCCCGCCAAGAGCTTGACTCTCTGGGTTTGGTGGCGGGCTGGTATGATTGGTTTAGGCGTGATCCGGCTCCAGCCATTTTTCTGAGGGCGATTCACGCTTTCGGCTCGCTTGGCTGAGCGAACCTCAAGCGATCGCACTCTAAGGAAAGCCAGCCTACTTGCCTGTGATACCGAGCGGGAGTGGCTGGCCCTCAGCCGCCTGCGCCGGCGGGCCGTATACCGTGCCGGCGCGCTTGAGGAATGCCGCGACCATGCGATGCACCGCCTCGGTGAACACGACGCCGACGGCTTTTTGCAGAATCACGTTGCGGAATTCGAAATCGACGTAGAAATCCACCAGGCAGCCCTGCGGGTACGGGGCAAAACGCCAGCTGTTGTTGAGATATTTGAACGGGCCGTTCTGGTATTGCACCTTGATCTCGTAAACCCCCTCGGCATCCTGCGGCAGAATCGTCACGCGGGAGGTGAAGCTCTCGCGGAACGGGCCAAAGCCGATGCTCAGATCAGCGACCAGCACATTATCAACATGGCTGCGGATGCGCGCACCGGCGCACCAGGGCAGAAACTGCGGGTATTTACCGACATCGGCCACCAGCGCCGAGAGCTGCGCCGGGGTATAAGGGACCAGCTTCTTTTCGGTGTAGGTGGGCATCTAGGCCACCAATTTGCGGGCGCGTGCCTCACGCAGGGCGGCGAAGTCTGAGTCCGCATGATAGGAGCTGCGGGTGAGCGGTGTCGCCGAGACCTGCAAAAAGCCTTTGACTCGCGCCATCAGCGCGTATTCCTCGAACGCCTCCGGCGTCACGAAGCGGTCCACCGCCGCGTGCTTCACCGTGGGTTGCAGATATTGGCCGATGGTGAGGAAATCGACATCGGCGATGCGCAGATCGTCCATCACCTGGCCGATTTCCGGCTTGGCCTCGCCCAGCCCGGCCATGAGGCCGGATTTGGTGAAGATATCAGGGTCGAGCTGCTTCACCCGGTCGAGCAGGCGCAAGGATTGATAGTAGCGCGCGCCAGGGCGGATGGAGGGGTAGAGCCGGGGCACGGTCTCCAGATTGTGGTTGAACACATCCGGTCGGGCGGCGACGACAACTTCCAGCGCGCCGGGCTTGCGTAAAAAATCGGGCGTGAGAATTTCGATGGTGGTTGCAGGCGCCGCCGCGCGCACCGCGGCGATGACGGCGGCAAAATGCGCGGCCCCGCCATCGGCCACGTCGTCGCGGTCCACCGAGGTGATGACCACATGGCGCAGCCCCAGCGTGGCGACGGCCTCGGCCACGCGGCGGGGTTCATCGGTGTCCAGCGCGGCGGGAACACCGGTGCTCACATTACAAAAGGCGCAGGCGCGGGTGCAGATATCGCCCATGATCATCATGGTGGCATGGCGCTGCGACCAGCATTCGCCGATGTTAGGGCAGGCGGCTTCCTCGCACACGGTGGAGAGCTTCTTATCGCGCATCAGCGCCCGCGTCTCATGATACACGGGGCTGGTGGGCGCCTTCACCCGAATCCAGGCCGGTTTGCGGCTGATCGGGTTATCCGGGCGGCCCTGTTTCTCCGGGTGGCGGACGCGGTGGTCGATCTCGATACGGGTGCTCATGGCGTGCTTTCTATCAGTGCCCGGCAACCCCCCCAAGCGCCAGGCGCCTGGGGGTGGCATGCACTAGAAATGTATAACCTGGCCGTAGGCGTCAAGCACCGACTCATGCATGGCTTCACTGATGGTCGGGTGGGGGAAGACGGTGTGCATCAGCTCCGCCTCGGTGGTCTCGAGCTGCCGGGCGATGACATAACCCTGGATCATCTCCGTCACCTCGGCGCCGATCATATGCGCGCCCAGCAACTCGCCGGTTTTGGCATCGAAGATGGTCTTGATCAGCCCTTCCGGCTCGCCCATGGCGATCGCCTTGCCGTTGCCGATGAAGGGGAAGCGGCCGATCTTCAACTCATGGCCCGCCTCTTTCGCCTTCGCCTCGGTCAGCCCCACGCTGGCCACCTGCGGGCGGCAGTAGGTGCAGCCGGGGATGTTGCCGGTCTCGAACGGGTGCGGGTTTTTGCCCGCGATGTGCTCGACGCAGACCACGCCCTCATGGCTGGCCTTGTGCGCCAGCCACGGCGGCCCGGCGACATCGCCAATGGCATAAACTCCCGGCTCGCCGGTACGCCCGAAGCCGTCCACCACGATATGCGTGCGCTCAACCTTCACCTTGGTGCCCTCAAGGCCGAGATTCTCGACATTGCCAACAATGCCGACCGCCGCGATCACCCGGTCCACGGTGATCTGCTGCTCCTTGCCGCCCGCTTCCACGGTCACGGTCACATTGTCCGTGCCCTTCACCACACCCTTCACATTGGCGGAGGTGATGATCTTCATACCCTGCTTCTCGAAGGATTTGCGCGCCAGGGCGGAGATTTCGGCATCCTCCACCGGCAGCACGCGGTCCATCATTTCCACCACGGTCACCTCGGCGCCCATGTTGCGGTAGAAGCTGGCGAACTCGATGCCGATGGCGCCCGAGCCGATGACCAGCAGCGATTTTGGCATGGCGGCTGGCACCATCGCCTCGAAATAGGACCAGATGAGCTGGCCGTCCGCCTCGATGCCGGGGATCTGGCGCGGGCGCGCCCCGGTGGCGAGGATGATGTGCGGCGCGTGCAGCATGGCTTTCGGCTTGCCGTCCGCCCCGTTCACCGCCAGGTGCCCGCCGCCGGTGAGCCGGCCGTAGCCCTCCACCACGGTCACCTTGTTCTTCTTGAGCAGATGCGCGATGCCCGAGGAGAGCTGCTTGGAGACGCCGCGCGAGCGCTTCACGATCTTATCCAGGTCGAACTGGATGTTATCGGCCGAAAACCCGAACTCGCCCAGGTTATGCAGCAGGTGGTTCACCTCCGAGGAGCGCAGCAGCGCCTTGGTGGGGATGCAGCCCCAGTTGAGGCAGATGCCGCCCAGATGCTTGGCCTCCACCACCGCCACCTTCAGCTTGAGCTGGGCGGCGCGGATCGCCGCGACATACCCACCCGGCCCGCCGCCGACAACTATCAGATCGAACTCATCCGCCATGGCTGGCTCCTATAATTATGTGTCGTAACCAGGGAGCTTGCCCCAGATCGAAATTGGTTCCCAGTTAGCTAAAGTAGCAGGCCCATCGGGTCTTCCAGCAGGCCCTTGAGCGTGGCAAGGAATTGCGCGCCCAGAGCGCCGTCCACCACGCGGTGGTCGACCGAGAGGGTCACGGTCATCATCGTGGCGATGACGATCTGGTCATCCTTCACAACCGCGCGCTTCTCGCCCGCGCCCACGGCCAAAATCGCGGCCTGCGGCGGGTTGATGATCGCGGTGAAATCCGGGATGCCGAACATGCCCAGGTTGGAGATGGAGAAGCCGCCGCCCTGGAACTCCTCGGGCTTGAGCTTGCCGGCCTTTGCCCGCGCGCCGAGATCCTTCATCGCATTGCTGATGGAGGGCAGCCCCCGCTCATCGGCCTTGCGGATGATCGGGGTGATCAGCCCGTCCAGAATGGCGACGGCGATGGAGATGTCCACATCGTCATAGAGCAAAATGGCGTCTTCGGTGTAGCTGGCGTTCACATTCGGGTGGCGGCGCAGCGCCAAGGCGCAGCCCTTGATGATAAGGTCATTGACCGAAAGCTTGAAGCTGCCCGGCCCCTCCTTGGGGGAGCGCGCGTTCAGCTCGGCGCGCAGCTTCAGCAGCGCATCGATCTCGATATGGCTGTTGAGATAGAAATGCGGCACGCTCTGCTTGGATTCCGTGAGGCGCCGGGCGATGACCTTGCGCATGGTGGAATTGGGCACCGCCTTATAGGCGCCTGTGATGACCGGGGCCGGCGCCGCAGGCTTGGGCGCGGGCGCCGCCGCCACGGGGGCCGCGGACACGGGGGCGGGGGCCACCGCCGGCGCCTTGTCCAGATCAGCCTTCACGATCCGCCCGTTCGGGCCGGAGCCCTTGATGCGCGAGAGGTCCACGCCGGACTGCTTGGCGATGCGCCGGGCCAGCGGGGAGGCAAAAACCCTCTCATCGTTAGCCGCCTGAACCGGGGCCGGGGCCACAGGCGCCGCCACGGCCGCAACCATAGGTGCCGTCGCCACGGGGGCAGACGCCGCCGCCTTGGGAGCGGAGAGCGCTTCACCCTTGGTTGCGGTGAGAATGGCGATGACCTCGTTCACCGCCACGCCGTCCGTACCGTCGGGCACCAGAATTTTCGCGATAAAGCCTTCGTCCACGGCTTCTACTTCCATGGTCGCCTTGTCGGTCTCGATCTCGGCCAGAATATCGCCGGATTTAACCTCATCGCCCTCTTTTTTCAGCCATTTCGCGAGCTTGCCCGTGGTCATGGTGGGCGAGAGAGCCGGCATCAGAATATTGGTGGACATGTCTCGCCCTCCTCAAAAAAGTTTCTTGACCGCGTCCACCACCCAGTTGGGTTGCGGCAGCGCTAGTTTTTCCAGGTTTGCGGCATAGGGCATCGGCACATCCAGCCCGGCCACGCGCACCGGCGGGGCATCCAGCCAGTCGAAGCAATGCTCCACCACCGTCATGCAGATTTCCGAGCCGATGCCGGCGAACGGCCAGCCCTCTTCCACGCTCACCACGCGGCTGGTTTTTTTCACGCTGGTGATGATCGTCTCGATATCCAGCGGGCGGATGGTGCGCAGGTTGATGACCTCGGCGGAAATCCCCTGCTCGGCCAGCGCCTCGGCGGCCTTCAGCGCGACATCGACCATGATCGAGAAGGCGATGATGGTCACATCCGAACCAGCGCGCTCAATCTTCGCCTTGCCGATGGGGAGGATGAAATCCTCCGAAACCGGGCAATCAAAAGTCTGGCCATAGAGGATCTCGTTCTCCAGGAAGATGACCGGGTTGGGATCACGAATGGCCGCGCGCATCAGCCCCTTGGCATCGGCCGCATTCCACGGCGCCACCACCTTCAGCCCGGGGCAATGCGCATACCACGAGGCATAGCACTGCGAGTGCTGCGCGCCCACGCGCGCCGCCGCACCATTGGGGCCGCGGAAGACGATGGGGCAGCCCATCTGCCCGCCTGACATATACAAGGTTTTGGCAGCGGAGTTGATGATCTGGTCGATCGCCTGCATGGCGAAGTTGAAAGTCATGAACTCAACGATCGGCTTCAGCCCGTTCATCGCCGCGCCCACGGCCATGCCGGTGAAGCCATGTTCGGTGATCGGCGTGTCGATGACCCGGCGCGGGCCGAATTCATCCAGCATACCCTGGCTGATTTTATACGCGCCCTGATACTGCGCGACTTCCTCGCCCATCAGGAACACATCGGCATCGGCGCGCATCTCCAGCACCATGCCCTCGCGCAACGCCTCGCGCACGGTGGTGGGTTTGGTCTCGCCCCACGCCGGCTCGCTGAGATTTTGCGGCGCGGCCACCGGCTTTGCCACCGCGGGGGCGGCTGGTGTTGCGGCCACGGGCGCGACGGCGGCCGGCGTTGCCGGGGCGGCGCTCGCCTCATCGGCGTTCAGCACGGCGATGACGGCATTCACCGCGACCCCTTCGGTACCCTCGGGCACCACAATCTTCGAGAGCACACCCTCATCAACCGCTTCCACCTCCATGGTGGCCTTGTCGGTCTCGATCTCGGCCAGCACATCGCCAGATTTCACGGTATCGCCCGGCTGCTTAAGCCATTTGCTCAACTTCCCCGAGGTCATGGTGGGCGAGAGGGCGGGCATCAGAATATCAGTCGCCATGGTTTAAACTCCCACCAGAATATCAGTCCATAGTTCAGAGGGATCAGGCTCGGGCGAGGCCTGGGCGAAATCCGCCGCCGCCTGCACGCGCAGCTTGATGTCGTCGTCCAGTTTTTTCATCTCCGCCTCGGTAATGCCGAGTTCTTCCAGGTGCTTCTTGGCGGAATCCAGCGGATCATGCTCGGCGCGCATGCGCTGCACCTCCTCGCGGGTGCGGTATTTCGCGGGGTCGGACATCGAATGCCCGCGGTAGCGGTAGGTCTTCATCTCCAGCAGAAACGGCCCCTTGCCCGCGCGGCAATGCGCCACGGCCTGCTCGCCCGCGGCTTTCACGGCCAGCACGTCCATGCCGTCCACCGCCAGGCTGGGCATGCCCCAGGGCACGCCGTTGAGCGAAAGGTCGCGCGAGGCGGAGGCGCGCTCAACGCTGGTGCCCATGGCGTAGCGGTTGTTCTCGATGATGAACACAACCGGCAGCTTCATCAGGCTGGCGAGGTTGAAGCTCTCATAAACCTGCCCCTGGTTGGAGGCGCCCTCACCGAAATACGTCAACGACACACGGTCGTTCTCGCGGTACCAGTTGGAGAAGCCGAGCCCGGCGCCCAGCGAAACCTGCGCGCCGACAATGCCGTGGCCGCCAAAAAACCCCTTCTCCTTGCTGAACATGTGCATGGAGCCACCCTTGCCGCGCGAATAGCCGCCCGAACGCCCGGTCAATTCCGCCATCACGCCGTTGGGGTCCATGCCGCAGGCCAGCATATGGCCATGGTCGCGATACGAGGTGATAACCTCATCGCCCTGTTCGATGCAGTGCTGCATGCCGACCACGACAGCCTCCTGGCCGATGTAGAGATGGCAGAACCCCGCGATCAGCCCCATGCCGTAGAGCTGGCCGGCTTTTTCCTCGAAGCGGCGGATCAGCAGCATGCTGGCGTAAGCGGCGAACAACTCGTCCCTGTCCATCGAGACAGCGGGCTTCTTGCCTCGTTTCGTTTTTTCCGGGGTCACGGCCATTGGAGGCTCCTCGTTTGGTTTCTAGGGTGTTGCCTGCCACTATGCTCAAGCAGCCACGCCGCGCAAGTGTGACGTTTACGAATCCCCCTCGCATAGCCTGTAAAAAACACACTTAACCACAAAATGGTTAAGTTTCTTGCAACAGCTAAGAGTAGGCCTCCAGAACGAAACAAAATTTCGTTTAGCTGCGATATCTTGTCAACAAAAACTCAAGACACGCCAAAAAAAAACCGATTATTCAGCGCTTTTATTCTGCGGCAGATCAATGACGAGGTCATTCGGGTTGGCCAAATTCAGCACCTTGCGCGCCTGGCCATCAAGCATATCCTGCGAAATCGACCGCCCCGAAAGATCGGCGATCCGCACCTCCCATTGCTGGCGCTCGGTATCAGCCGCGTTGAAGGCCTGTTGCGCCTGGGCGAGCTCGGCAAGTTGCACGTTCTGCGCCTCCAGCCCGCTTTTACCATGCATGGCGTTCCAGCCGAAATAGCCGGAAATGGCGAGAAAAATGGCCGGCGGCAGATAGCTGCGCAGGCGGTATTTTATGGCGCGAAGCAAAATCATCCCTCGACAAAAAAAGAAACAGCCAGCACGGCCGAGTCTGTCCCAAGCGGGCTGGTTTCGCAAGCACTTTTGCTCATACCCCCCTGATTTTAACAAATTCCTCAGAAAAACGCGGAAGTGCTTGCTGGGTGGGGAAACCGTTAAATCTGCAATAAGCCATGATTTCACCTCATTTTAATCCTGAATTAACCACGGCGGCTCCCAATATCTGGCGACAAGAGCTTGGAGACTCTTTTATATGAAACTGAAATATCTTGCGTTTTGCGCCGCGCTACTCGGTGGCACCGCGTTTATCGGCGCGCATGGCGCAATGGCTGACGGGCATGGAGACGGCGGCTGGCACGGTCATGATGGCGGAGACGGCGGCGACTGGCACGGCCATGGTGGCGGAGACGGCGGCGAGCATGGCGGCTGGCAGGGCAATAACGGCTGGCGCCGTTATGATGGCGGCTGGCGGCATGACGACGATGCGCATCACGGCTGGTTCGATGGCGAAGGGCACTGGCACTGGTTTGCCGGCTTTGGCCCCGGCTACGGCTATTACGCCCCCCCGCCGCCGCCGATGTACTACGCGCCGCCACCGGTTTACGCGGCGCCGCCGCCTGGAATCTATGTCACCCCGCCGTCCATCACCATCACACCGTAACCTGAACCGGCGGGGCGCTCAGCCCCGCAACCCGCGTATGGCGGCGGCAATACCCGCCGCCGCCGCACCTGGATCTGGCGCCCCGGTGACAGGCCGGCCCACCACAATATAATCAGCGCCCGCCATCACCGCCTCCTCTGGCGTCATCACGCGCGCCTGGTCCCCCAGGGCCGCGCCCACCGGGCGGATGCCCGGCACGACAAGGAGCGGCTTTTCGCCAAAGGCGTCGCGCAGCCGCGCGATTTCATGCGGCGAACAGATCAACCCGTCCGCGCCGTTTTCCAGCGCCAGCCGCGCCAGCCGCAAAACCTGCTGCGTGGTGCCGCCAGCCACGCCAATCTCATGCAGCGCGCGGGCATCGAGGCTGGTGAGCACCGTCACCGCCAGAATTTTCGGCCGGTGCGGCGCTGCCCCGGCGGCCTCCACCGCCGCCGCCACCATCGCGCCGCCGCCCGCGGCATGGATGGTGAGCATCTGCGGCGCCAGCGGCAGCAATGAGCGCACGGCACCCGCCACCGTGTTGGGAATGTCGTGCAGCTTGAGGTCCAGGAACACCGGCTGCTCCTGCGCCACCTCGCGGTATCCCGGCGCGCCATGGCGAAGAAAAAACTCCAGCCCCAGCTTCACCAGCCCGCAATGCGGCGCCACCTCGCGCACCAGCACCGCCGCCTTCGCGGCATCGGGCGTGTCGATCGCGGCGATCAGACGGCGCATCAGAACGAGACTGGCGGCGGCGGGGCGTTGCGTGCTTCCAGTTCGGCCGCGCGGTTCTCGGCCCGCTTGGCGCGGCGGTTCAGGGCAAAGCGGTGCGGCAGATGAAACGCCAGCCCCAGCAGAAACCCCAGCACCAGCGCCACCAGCACCAGCGCGCCCAGTGGCCAGGCCGCCACCTGGCCGAACGGCCAGAAGCTGACCAGCGCCGCCACCCGGTTGGAGAGCAGGAAAATCACCAGGACCAGCAGAACCAGGAACCCGGCGATGCTTTTGAAAATTTTCAGGCTTTTGCTCCGCCGTTCTTTTTACCATTGGGCGCTGCCGGCGGCTTGTTGACGCGCTCGCGCAGTTCCTTGCCCGCCTTGAAGAAGGGAACCGATTTCTGCGCCACTTCCACGGTCTCCCCGGTGCGCGGATTGCGCCCGGCGCGGGCACTGCGCCGTTTCACGGTGAAGGCGCCAAATCCGCGCAGCTCCACGCGCTCCCCACGCGCCAGCGCGATGGTCATTTCATCAAATAAAGTCGCCACAATGCGCTCCACATCCGCAATAGTCAGATGTGGATTATCCTCCGCCAACCCGGCGATCAGCTCAGAACGTGTCATTCAACCCTCCCACCTGTCTCCCACCCTGCGCAACGATGCCAGGAGCGCACGATCTGGTCAATAACTTATTGTGAACAGGGGATTTTTTAACCACACACAAAAAAAGCCCGGCGGGTGTGCCGCCGGGCCTCGTCCAATCCACCACAGGTTGCGGCGGGATTACTCGTCGTTCGACTGGTTACGGCGGCGAATCGCAGCCCCCAGGATGTCGCCCAGCGAGGCGCCGGAGTCCGAGGAGCCGAATTCGGCCACGGCCGACTTGTCCTCGTCGATCTCCTTGCCCTTGATGGTCAACTGCAGCTTGCGGGCCGCACGGTCCACCGCGGTGATCTTCGCATCAACGGCATCGCCCACCGAGAAGCGCTCGGTGCGCTGTTCGGCCTTGTCGCGGGCCAGTTCGGCACGGCGGATGAAGCCGGTCAGCACGTCGTCAACCTTCACCTCGATGCCATTGGCCTGAACGGCCGTGACAATGCAGGTGACAATCTGGCCCTTGTGGATCTTGTCCAGCACGCCGGCGGCCGGGTCGACCTCAAGCTGCTTGATGCCGAGGCTGATGCGCTCTTTCTCGACATCGATATCGAGCACTTTGGCCTTCACCACGTCGCCCTTGTTGTACTTAGTGATGGCGGTCTCGCCGGCATCTTCCCAGGACAGGTCGGACATGTGGATCATGCCGTCGATTTCGGCGCCAACGGCCACGAACAGGCCGAACTCGGTGATGTTGCGGATCTCGCCCTCGACGATGGACCCGATCGGATGCGCATCCTGGAACTCTTCCCAGGGGTTGCGCGAGACCTGCTTCAGGCCGAGCGAAATGCGGCGCTTGGAAGCGTCGACATCGAGCACCACCACATCCACTTCCTGGCTGGTCGAGACGATCTTGCCGGGATGCGCGTTCTTCTTGGTCCAGGACATCTCGGACACATGCACCAGGCCCTCGACGCCGGGCTCCAGCTCCACGAAGGCGCCGTAGTCGGTGATGTTGGTGACGCGGCCGGAAACCTTGATGCCGGGCGGATACTTGGCGTCAACGCCTTCCCAGGGATCGGCCTCAAGCTGCTTCATGCCCAGCGAAATGCGCTGCGTGTCGGCGTTGAAGCGGATGACCTGCACCTTGACCGGCTGGCCGATGACCAGAGCCTCGGCCGGGTGGTTGATGCGCTTCCAGGCGATGTCGGTGACATGCAGCAGGCCGTCGACGCCACCGAGGTCCACGAAGGCGCCGTAATCGGTGATGTTCTTCACCACGCCGTCGAGGATCTGGCCCTCCTTCAGGCCAAGGATCAGCTCGGAGCGCTGCTCGGCACGGGTTTCCTCCAGCACGGCGCGGCGCGAGACCACGATGTTGCCGCGCTGACGGTCCATCTTCAAAATCTGGAACGGCTGGGCCACGCCCATAAGCGGGCCGACATCGCGCACCGGGCGGATATCAACCTGGGAGCCGGGCAGGAACGCGGTAGCGCCGCCGAGATCAACCGTGAAACCGCCCTTGACGCGGCCATGGATCACGCCGTTCACGCGGGTCTGCGCCTCAAAGGCCTTCTCAAGCTGGGTCCAGGATTCCTCGCGCCGCGCTTTTTCGCGGCTGAGGACCATGGAGCCGTCTTTATCTTCATAGCGCTCGATATACAGATCGAACACATCGCCCTTGTTCACTTCCGGCTTGGCGCCGACGGGGGCGAATTCGCGCAGCGGCACGCGGCCTTCGCTCTTCAGGCCGACATCGACGATCACGAAATCATCATCAATCCGGAGCACGGTGCCGGAAACGACGGAACCTTCAAACCCGGCATTGGCGCCAAGCGAGGAATCCAGGAGGGCAGCAAAATCATCGGCGCCGGAATAGGCGGGAGCGTCGGAATGGCGGAGAGCAGGTGAAATGGAAGCCATGAGGCTGGGTATGTCCTTGAATGCGGGCGGTTGCCCGGTGGTATGCGCGGCCCGGCTGGGGCAACGGCTAGAGCCTGGCGGGGCAATCCCCTGGCCAAGTCCGGTTAAGTGAATGGCGGTCTCATACCCCTAAACCCGGTGGAGTCAAGTTTTCCCGCCGCGGGTTGTCCGGGGCGGCTTCGCGTTCGCGTTTTAACTGCTATAAGCCGGTCACAATGACAAATTTTCACGCCGCTTCCCTCCGCACCTCCCTGCCCGCCCTGGCTCTGCTGCTGTGCCTCGGCGGCTGTTCCGCCCTTGAGAGCAGCAAGCCGCGCGACACCGGCGACTATGCCAGCAGCGCCACCCTGCCGCCGGCCGATGTGCTCTACGCCCAGGGCGTGGCGCAGACCCAGCACGGCTACTATGAGAAGGCGGTGAAGTTGTTCAACGAGGTGGACGAGAACTATCCGTACTCCACCTGGGCCACCCATGCGGAGCTGCTGGCGGGATATTCCCAGTACAAGGAACAGAATTACGACGACGCGATCAGCTCGCTCAACCGCTACATCAGCCTGCACCCCGAGGACGCGGACGCCGCTTATGCGTATTACCTGAAGTCGCTCTGCTATTACGAGCAGATCGACGATGTGCAGCGCGACCAGACCACGACGTATGAAGCGATCCAGACCCTTAACGACGTGATCACCCGCTTCCCCAACAGCAGCTACGCGCTTGATGCGCGCATCAAACTGCGCCTGGCGAACAACCGCCTGGCCGGGCACGACATGGTGATCGGCCGCTTCTACGAGCAGCAGCATCTCTATGGCGCCGCCATCGGCCGCTACCAGGACATCGTGACCAGCTTCCAAACCACGACCTACACGCCCGAAGCGCTGGAACGGCTGGTGGAATGCTATCTCAACCTGGGGCTGACCGGCGCCGCGCAACGCACCGCCTCCGTGCTGGGCTACAACTACCCCGGCAGCAGCTGGTACCAGAGCGCCTATAACACCTTGAAGGCGCACCACCTGCTCGCCCCACCCCCGGTTGCCGGCACAGACCAAAGCGGTGCCGCCGCACCAAACCAAAGCGGCGCCGCCACCGGCGCCAGCGCCACCACCCCCCCGGCGGATACCACGCAAAGCGCCCCGGCCACGAAAAAACACCACTGGTACTGGCCGTTCTAACGCCCATGCCAAGCGGGCGGTAAGCAATGCTGAACAGTCTGTCGATCCGCGACGTCGTGCTGATCGAGCGGCTGGACCTGCATTTTGCCGCTGGTCTCACCACCCTCACCGGCGAGACCGGGGCGGGTAAATCCATCTTGCTCGACAGCCTCGGCCTGGCCCTTGGCGCGCGTGCCGACACCGGGCTGATCCGCTCCGGCGCGGCCCAGGCGGTGGTGGCGGCGGCGTTTTCGGTCACCCCCGGCCACCCGGCGGGCGAACTGCTGAGCGAACAAGGGCTGGACACCGGCTCCGAGATCCTGCTGCGCCGCATCGTCACGCGAGATGGCCGCTCCCGCGCGCTGGTGAACGACCAGCCGGTCAGCCTGAACTTCCTGAAGACCCTGAGCGCGCTGCTGATCGAGGTGCAAGGCCAGCACGAGCAGGTGGGCCTGGCCGACCCGGCCAATCATCTACTCCTGCTCGATACCTTCGGCGTGCCCCCAGAGATGCGCCAGCGCGTGGCCGGGGCGCATAAATCCTGGCGGGATGCCGCCGCGCGCCTGCGGCAGGCGGAGGAGAAAATCGCCCAGGCCGCGCGCGAGGAAGATTTTCTGCGTCACGCGGTGGATGAACTCTCCCGCCTCAACCCGCAGGCAGGCGAGGAGGAAGCGCTGGCAACCGAACGGCTGCGCCTGCAATCGGGCGAGCGGCGCGCCGAAGCCATCGCCGCCGCGCTGGCCGAACTCACCCCGCGGGACCGCCGCGCCTCCGGCCCCGCGGCGCATCTGCGCGCCGCCGCGCGGGCGCTGGGGCGGGTGGCGGCACCTGCAGGCGGAGAAAATCCCGCCGCCGGGGCGATGGCCGCCATCGAGCGCGCGGAAGAAGCGGTGAGCGAGGCGGAAACCCTGCTCAGCCGCCTGGCGCTGGAGGCCGAGGCCGACCCGCGTGCCCTGGAGGCCACCGAGGAGCGGCTGTTCGCGCTGCGGGCCGCCGCGCGCAAGCACGGCGTTGCCGTGGTCTCGCTGCCGGAATTCCTCGCCGAGCTGCGCGCCAAACTGGCCGCGCTGGAAACCAGCACCGCCGGCATCGCGGCGCTGACCCGCGAGACCAGCGCCCGGCGCGCCGCCTATGTGGAGGCCGCCGCCGCGCTCTCGGGCCTGCGCGAACAGGCCGGGGCGGATCTGATGCAAGCCCTGGCCGCCGAGCTGCCGCCGCTAAAGCTGGAGCGCGCCCGCTTCCTGGTGGAGCGGACCATGCTGCCCGAGGCCGGCTGGGGCCCGCGCGGGGCCGATTCGGTTAAATTCCTCATCAGCACAAACCCAGGCGAGCCACCCGGCGCGCTTGATAAAATCGCCTCGGGCGGCGAGCTCTCACGGCTCATGCTGGGGTTAAAAGTGGTGCTAACCGGCAGCGGCGCAGTGGAAACCCTGATTTTTGACGAGGTGGACTCCGGCATCGGCGGCGCGACCGCCGCGGCCGTGGGCGAGCGCCTCGCCCGCGTCGCGCGCAATGTGCAGGTCCTCGTCGTCACACATTCGCCGCAGGTGGCCGCCCGCGGTGCCACGCAACTGCGCGTCGCCAAGCGCATCGAGGGGGAGCGCGCGCTCACCGTGGTTGACACGCTGGACGGCCCAGCCCGCCGCGAGGAGATCGCCCGCATGCTGGCCGGAGAAATCATCACCGACGCCGCCCGCGAGGCGGCGGGAAGCCTGCTCGCGCCATGACCTCCGCGAAAACCCGCCTCGATGAGCTGATGGCACAAATCGCCGCCGCCAACCGCGCGTATTACACGCACGACGCCCCGGTGATGAGCGATGCCGCCTATGACGCGCTGCGCCGCGAGGCGGAAGCGCTGCTGGCCGCACACCCCGAACTCGGCGGCGCCGAGGCCCTGGCCGAGATCGGCGCGAAACCAGCGCCCAAATTCAAGAAGATCATTCACGCCACGCCGATGCTCTCGCTGGACAACATCTTCGCCCCCGAGGATTTCCCCGAATTCTGCGCCCGCATCCGCCGGTTTCTCGGGCTGGATGAGACGCCGCTGGCGTTTGTCGCCGAGCCGAAGATCGACGGGCTTTCCATCTCGCTCACCTATGAGCATCACAAATTCGCCGCCGCCGCCACGCGCGGCGACGGCACCGAGGGTGAGGATGTCACCGCCAACCTGCTCACGCTGAAATCTCTGCCACTCAGTTTGCCCGGGGATGCCCCCGCGCGCATCGAAATCCGCGGCGAGGTATATATGACCAAGGCGGATTTTCTGGCCCTCAACGAGGCGCAGGAGAAGCAGTTCGCCAACCCGCGCAACGCCGCCGCCGGCAGCCTGCGCCAGCTGGACCCCAGCATCACCGCGCAACGCAAGCTCTCGCTGTTTGCCTACGCGCAAGGTGAATCCGCCGCCCCGGTTGCACAAACCCATTGGGAATATCTACAAAGGCTGCAAGACTGGGGATTTTCGGTCAACCCGCTTTCCCAACTCATCTCCGAAGCCGCGGCGGAAGATTTCCAGAACAGCATCGGCATCGCGCGGGCAAAACTGCCCTATGACATTGACGGTGTGGTCTACAAGCTGAACGACATCGCCTTGCAGAACCGCCTGGGCTTCGCCGGGCGCGCGCCGCGCTGGGCCATCGCCTGGAAGTTCCCCGCCGAACGGGCCAGCACCTTGCTGGAAGATATCGAAATCCAGGTCGGGCGCACCGGCGCGCTCACGCCGCGCGCGCGCTTAACCCCGGTGAATGTCGGCGGGGTGCTGGTGCAATACGCCACATTGCACAACGAGGATGAAATCGCCCGCAAGGATGTGCGCATCGGCGATATTGTGGAGTTGCAGCGCGCGGGCGATGTCATCCCGCAAATCCTCGGCGTGCTCAAACGCGGCGAACACACCAAGCCGTTCGTCTTCCCCACGCATTGCCCGGTGTGCGGCAGCCTCGCCGTGCGCGACGCTGACGAGGCCGTGCGCCGCTGCACCGGCGGGCTATCCTGCCCGGCGCAGGTCACCGAACGGCTCATCCATTTCTGCGCGCGCGGCGCGTTTGACATCGAAGGTTGCGGCGAGAAGACCGTTGTGGAATTCTACAACGCCGGGCTGATAAAATCCGCCGCCGATATTTTCCGCCTGCCGGAACACGAGGCGGAAATCGCCGCCCGTGAAGGCTGGGGCAAGCTCTCCGCCGCCAACCTCATCGCCGCCATCGCGGCGCGGCGCACCATCGCCCTGCCCCGCTTCATCTTCGCGCTGGGCATCCGCCGCGTCGGCGAGAACAACGCGAAGCTGCTGGCCCGCCACTACGGTTCCTACGCCAACTGGCGGCAAAACATGCAGGCCGCCACCGAAATCGGCTCGGATGCGCGGCTTGAGCTTGGCTCCATCTCCGGCATCGGCCCAGCAATCGCCACCGACCTCGCCTCGTTCTTCGCCGAGCCGCACAACCTCGCCACGCTGGATGCGCTGGAAGCCTGCCTCACCATCACCGACGCCCCCAGCGCCGGGGGGGCTGATTCACCTCTGGCCGGCAAGACCATCGTATTCACCGGCACACTCTCGATGGCGCGGCCGGAGGCGAAAGCCCGCGCCGAATCGCTCGGCGCGAAGGTCACCGAATCGGTCTCGAAAAAAACCGATTACGTGGTCGTGGGGGCTGACGCGGGATCAAAAGCCAAAAAAGCCGCCGAGCTGGGGCTGCACATTTTAAGCGAGGATGAGTTCCGCACCCTCGCCGGGCTATAGAACACGGCCGGGGCCATAAGTGACGTCTGCAAACAGCACTGCGGAGCCGCCCTGGCCGTTGGTTTTATACATCCTCCCAAGGCCTGCTTGTGCAGGTGGGCGCCAGATACCCGGACCAAGGCCCGGACAGAGCCAGCTCCCGAGGGAGATGCTTACGGCCCTGGGGATGATTTGCCTGACGAACCGGGCAGCTCCACCCCTTACTTAGGCGTCCAACAGGTCCGCTGCAATCTCTTCCGCGCGGGCGGCAACACGCCGCAGCCTGGCGCGGCGCTCCGGGTTGGGTTTTTCCACCGGCGCGGGCACGTTGTTGCGCAGATCGTGCAGCTCATCGGCCAGCAGCAACGAGGCCAGCATCAACAACCGCGCCTCGCCGGACTGGCCGCCGATGGATTTGATGTGGTTGATCCGCTGCTCGATCTCGGCGGCCATGCGCTCCAGATGCGACTCCTGACCGTCCTCGCACCCGACGGTATACACATAGCCGTTAATCCGGATAGTCACTTGCGCCATGGGGTTACTCCGTCTGGCCGGTTGATCCGGGCGTATCCAGCCCGGCACGCAAATGTTCAATCACCGTGTCAAGCGAACGGGCCACTGCCTCGCGGTCAAACTCAGGACCTGCTGGCGGCTTGGCCGGTTGAGCAAGCCCCGCGATCTTGCGCAGCGCAATTTCGATACGTTCCAGGATTTCGTCTTCAGACTCAGACTCGGGCATGGTAGCCATTCAACCCGACACGGATATGAAAAGTCAATAAATGATAAACCTACCCCCGGCGGTGATCGTGCATAGCCTCGCCGATGCCAAAGCGGCGCTGGCGCCCGGCCGGGCGCTCACGCTGCTCTCCGCCCCCGGTGCCGGGCAATTCGCCGGTTGCCTGTGGTGGCGCGAGCTGCTGGTGGCAGCGGGCTTTGCCGGCCCGGCGCTGCTGGACTGCGGCTCCGCCCCCGGCCGCGCGCTGGAGGCGCTGCACCTGGGCCTGGGCGGCGTGGTGCTGCACGCGCCGGCACCGGCTTTCAGCCTCGTCGCGCAGCTTGCCGCGGCACAGGGCGCGCTGGCGCTCCCGCTTGCCCCGCCCGCGCTCGATTTGCGCCTGAATGGCGCCATAAGACGGCTGGATTCCTGGCTGGACGGATGACAATAACGCACCCATGCGTTACATCCGGCCAGGTTTTCAACACGGTGGAGCAAACATGCATATTTCGCAGCGGGTTAAAAAAATTCTGTCGCATTATGAAAGCGACAATCCCGGGACCAAAACCAACCTCGCCCGCATTCTCATGCACGGCAAGCTGGGCGGCACCGGCAGGCTGGTCATTCTCCCCGTGGATCAGGGCTTCGAGCATGGTCCGGCCCGCTCCTTCGCGCCCAACCCCGCCGGATACGACCCGCATTACCACTTCAAGCTCGCGATCGACGCCGGGCTCTCCGCCTACGCCGCGCCGCTGGGCATGCTCGAAGCCGGCGCTGACACCTTCGCGGGCGCGATCCCGACCATCCTGAAGGTCAACTCCTCCAACTCGCTCGCCACCGACAAGAACCAGGCCGTCACCGGCTCGGTGAACGACGCGCTGCGCCTGGGTTGCTCGGCCATTGGCTTCACCATCTATCCGGGCAGCGAATTCGCCTTCGACCTGATGGAGGAAATCCGCGAACTGGCCGAGGAAGCCAAGGCCGTCGGCCTCGCCGTGGTCATCTGGTCCTACCCGCGCGGGCCGGAGCTGGACAAGGCCGCCGAAACCGCCTTCGACATCTGCGCCTACGCCGCCCACATGGCCGCCCTGCTGGGTGCGCACATCATCAAGGTGAAGCCGCCGGCCGCCGTGGTCTCACTGGAAGCCGCGAAGAAATCCTACGCCAATATCGACGGCTCCACGCTGACCAAGCGCATCGAGCACATCGTGCAGTCCTGCTTCGCGGGCAAACGCATCGTCGTGTTCTCGGGTGGCGAGTCCAAGAGCCTCGATGGCCTGTATGACGAAGTCCGCGCCTTGCGTGACGGCGGCGCCAACGGCTCCATCATCGGGCGCAACACCTTCCAGCGCCCGCGCGAGGAAGCCCTGGCCATGCTCGCCAAAATCATCGAGATCTACCAGGGCAAAGCCTGAGTCTAACGCATGATCGCCCCCAGGCGAACCCACCGCACCGGCCGCACCGGCTGGCTGCGTGCCGCCGTCCTGGGGGCGAATGACGGGATTCTCTCCACCGCCAGCCTGGTGCTGGGGGTGGCAGCCGCCCATGGCACACATCAATCCGTGCTGGTGGCCGGGGTCTCGGGCCTGCTTGCCGGGGCCATGGCCATGGCCTCAGGGGAGTTCGTCTCCGTACACTCCCAGGCCGACATCGAAGCCGCGGACCTTGCCCTGGAGCGTGTGCATCTGGAGGACCATGATGCCGAGCTGGAGGAGCTGGCGAAAATCTACGCCGGGCGCGGGCTCACCCCGGCGCTCGCCGCCGAGGTTGCCGGGCAGCTCATGGCGCATGATGCCCTAGGCACACATGCGCGCGACGAACTCGGCATCACCGAAGAGCTGAAGGCCCGCCCCGGCCAGGCCGCCATCGCCTCCGCCATCTCCTTCTCCGGCGGCGCGCTGCTGCCGCTGCTGGCCAGCATCCTGGCCCCGCTGCCAGAGCTTATCCCCAGCGTGGCCGTCGCCTCGCTGTTGTTTTTGGCGCTGCTCGGCGCCCTGGCCGCGCATAGCGGCGGCGCCCCCGTGCTGCGCAGCGCGCTGCGAGTCTGCTTCTGGGGCGCGGCCGCCATGGCCACCACCGCCATCGCCGGCACATTATTTGGAACCTACGCATGACAGCCGCCCCTGATTGCCGCCTCTACCTCATCACCCCGCCGGTGCTGCCCGGAAATTTCGCTGACCAGCTCAAAGCCGCTCTTGACGCCGGCGATGTCGCCGCGGTGCAACTGCGATTGAAGGACACGCCCGATTCCGAGGTGCAAAAAGCCATCGAACGGTTGCGCCCCGTCGTGCAGTCACGCGATGCCGCCTTTTTACTCAACGACCGTCCGGACCTCGCGGTGAAACACGGTTGCGACGGCGCTCATGTCGGCCAGAGCGATATGAAAGTCGCGCAAGCCCGCAAAATTCTTGGTGACCTCACCCTGGGGGTGACCTGCCATAACTCGCTGCACCTGGCCATGGAAGCCGGCGAGGCCGGGGCTGACTATGTGGCGTTTGGCGCCTTTTTTCCCACCACGACCAAGGAGCCGCCCGCAATGGCGGAAATTTCCACGCTCAAATCCTGGGCCGAGATCATGGAAATTCCCTGCGTCGCCATCGGCGGGATTACCGCCGCAAACTGCGCGCCCCTGGTGCGGGCGGGCGCCGAATTCCTCGCCGTCGCCAGCGCGGTATGGAACCACCCTGAAGGCCCGGGCGCGGGCGTGCGGGCCATGCTCAAAGCCATTAAGGCTACGGCAACGGGCGAATAAAAAAACCAGGGGAACGCCCCTGGTTTTTGTCTGCGCTCGCGCGCGATCGTTTGAGGTTTGCTCTCCTGAGCGGGCCGAAAGCGTGAATCGCCCTCAGAATAATGGCCAGAGCCTGATCA
>NZ_JAQTZC010000041.1 GCF_028687955.1 Acidocella sp. | reverse complement strand
CTCAGAATTCAGGAACTCTTGATCGAGGCGGGTGTCACGCTGGTGCCAATGGATGCCAGAACCGCTAGTCTGGCCGTGAGAGCGTTCGCCGACTATGGCACAGGCCGGGGCCATCCTGCCCAGCTCAATCTAGCCGACTGCCTTTCTTACGCCTGCGCCAAGGTACAAGGCATCCCGCTTCTCTATAAGGGGAAAGATTTCTCGCGCACGGATTTAGGCTGAGTTTGAGGCGCCGATCAAGGCCTGTAACTGGGACCGGAGTTGTGCCAATACCGGCGCCATGTGGATCCACTCGTCAAACCCGCCCCCTGGCGGGCACCTCGCTGAAGGGCCTCCGGCCCGCGCGATGGCTATCGAAGCCGTTCGGCAGCAGAGATCATTGCATTTTCGATCTGCACAACTCCCGCACAACTTGAAAATCGCATAAATTACCCAAGGAATTCAGAAAGATGGCCGCTTATCAATATGTTTATGTCATTAAAGATCTCACCAAGGCTTTTCCGGGCGGGCGGGAGGTGTTCAAGGGCATCACGCTTTCGTTCCTGCCGGGTGTGAAGATCGGCGTGCTGGGCGTGAACGGCGCGGGTAAGTCCACGTTGCTGAAGATCATGGCCGGGATCGACAAGGAGTTTGGTGGCGAGGCCTGGGCGGCGGAAGGCGCGCGCGTGGGCTATCTGGCGCAGGAGCCGCATCTCGACCCGAACAAGACCGTGGGCGAGAACGTCGCGGAGGCATTTGCCGAATTGCGCGGCGCCCTGGGCCGTTTCAACGCCATTTCGGAAGAATTCGCCGAGCCGATGGATGATGCGAAGATGGACGCGCTGCTGGCCGAGCAGGCGAGCTTGCAGGAAAAGATCGACGCTGAGGATGGCTGGGACCTCGACCGGCGCATTGAGATCGCGCTCGACGCGCTGCGCTGCCCGTCGCCGGATGCTCCGGTTGGCCCGCTTTCCGGCGGGGAGCGCCGCCGTGTGGCGTTGTGCCGGCTGCTGCTGGAAAAGCCGGATATGCTGCTGCTCGATGAGCCAACCAACCATCTCGACGCGGAATCCGTGGCCTGGCTTGAGCGCACGCTGCAGAACTATACCGGCACCGTTATTCTCATCACCCATGACCGTTACTTCCTGGACAATGTGACCAACTGGATTTTGGAGATCGAGCGGGGCCGCGGTTATCCGTATGAAGGCAATTACTCGGCTTGGCTGGAGCAGAAGCGCAAGCGCTTGGCCCAGGAGGAGAAGGAAGAGTCATCGCGCCAGCGCGCGCTGGCCGAGGAGCAGGACTGGATTGCCTCCTCGCCAAAGGCCCGGCAGACGAAATCGCGCGCCCGTATTCAGCGCTATGAGGAAATGCTGCAGAAATCGCAGGAGCTGGCGACCGGGGTGGCGGAAATCGTTATTCCGCCAGGCCCGCGCCTGGGCGGAACGGTTATTGAGGCGATTGACCTTTGCAAGGGCTTTGGCAACCGTGAGTTGATCAATGGGCTTAACTTCAAGCTGCCGCCTGGTGGCATTGTCGGCGTGATCGGGCCCAACGGGGCGGGCAAGACCACGTTGTTCAAGATGATCACCGGGTTTGATAAGCCTGATTCCGGGTCTTTGAAGATCGGTGAAACGGTGAAGCTTGGTTATGTCGATCAGTCCCGCGACTCGCTGGACCCGGATAAAAACGTTTGGGAGGAAATCTCGGGCGGCACGGATGTGATTCATCTGGGTAAGCGCACCGTTGCCTCACGCGCCTATGTGGGGGCGTTCAATTTCAAAGGCTCGGATCAGCAGAAGAAAGTAGGGATTCTCTCCGGCGGTGAGCGCAACCGGGTGCATCTGGCGAAGATGCTGAAGACGGAAGCCAATGTCATCCTGCTCGATGAGCCGACCAACGATCTGGACGTGGATACCCTGCGCGCGCTGGAAGAGGCGTTGATGGAATTTCCCGGCTGCGCCGTTATCATCTCGCATGATCGCTGGTTCCTTGACCGTCTGGCCACGCATATTCTGGCGTTTGAGGGGGATTCCCATGTCGAGTGGTTCGAGGGGAACTTCCAGGCCTATGAGGAGGACAAGCGCCGCCGCCTGGGCCAGGATGCCGCCGAGCCGCACCGGATTAAATACCGGCCGCTGACCCGGTAGCCGCAACGGGAGCGCGCATGGGTGTGAGCCGGCAAAGCCCGTTGGCATGACCGCATTATCGGCTTGGTCCATGGTGACGGGGCGTTTGCGGATGACGCCGGTCGGATATTGGGACTTGCGGGATCTGGTCGCGTTGAAGGGTGATCCGCGGGCGTTTGCGCAGATGCTGGGCGGGGTGAGAGGCCCTGTGCAGGTTGCCGAGGAGCTGGCGCAGGATATTCAGGACTGGGGCCGCTTTGGTTATGGCATGTGGAGCGTGCGCGCGCTGCGGGGAAAATTTTTAGGCGTGACGGGGCTGATGCATCGGCCGGATGGCCGGGGCGTTGCGTTGCGCTTCGCCTTTTGGCCGGAGGCCCGCGGGGTTGGGCTGGCGAGCGAGGCGGCCGGGATGGCGTTGAATTACGCGCATGGCGTGGCGGGGCTGAGCCGTGTGGTCGCGGTGGCGCGGGAGGATAATTTCGCCTCCCGGATGGTGCTGGGCTCGATTGGCATGGCCGAGGTGGAGCGCTTTAGCCGTGAGGGCATCACCCGTGTTGTGTACCAGTCTGTTCGTAGCCCATCCGCTGGGTGAAATCTCCTTCATTCACATTTTTGTGCCTTGCGCGGCGGCTTGATTGCCTTGTTTAGTTACCCTGTGACACGCGAGGAACATACAGCCATCATCGAATTCATCGGTCGCGCCGTCGGCGGGGAACAGCCGCCGATGGATGTCGAGGCGGACGCAATCATCAGGGCTTTATTCAAGCGTAATCCCGATGCCGCGTACCGGGTGACGATGATGGCGATGGCGTTGGCCGCGCATTCTGCGGGCGTGAAGCCGGTTGAGCGGCCCCGGAGCAGAAGGTGGTTCACCATCTTGTTTGAACGGCGTGAGGCGGTGCGGGAACGGCGGGAACCGGAGATTTCATCGCACGTCATCCAGCTTTAATTTGAAGCGCGCGCGGGTGAGGACATCCTCAGCGAGGGCTGCGCGCACCGCGGCTTCGCCGGCAGGGGAAGCCAGAACCACCAGCCGGTTGAAATAAGGCGCCTTGCCGGTTGCCCGGTCCCGGAAGAGTTGCCCGAGGGCGGCGGCGGCGGGTCCACGCGGGGCGCAGCAAAAACAACCGGGGAAATGCCCGGGTTTTGCCAGGGCGAAGCGGGCGATATAGCCCTGTTTTGGCGGGTTCTGACCTTCTTCCAGCAATATAGCGTCGGTGGCGGCGGGGCTGCCCCCGCATAAAACTGGAATTTGCATGTGCATTACATTGTGCATTCTCTGGACTTGGGGGCAATCCGGTGTATCTGACAAGCATGTCCAGACCAAATTTATTAGAAGCCCTCGCCCGTAATGTCCTGCTCTGCGATGGCGGCATGGGATCGCGCGTGCAGGCGCTCACGCTTGATGTCGAAAAAGACTATTGGGACAAGGAGAACTGCACGGAGGTGCTGAACCTCTCCAGGCCGGATCTCGTGCGCGATATTCATCGCGGCTATTTTGAGGCCGGGTCCGACATGGTGCAGACCAACAGCTTTGGTGGCTCGCCGATTACGCTGGGCGAGTTTGAGCTTGAGGACCGGGCGTTCGAAATCAATAAAATTGCCGGTGAGCTGGCGCGCGAGGCCGCGGAGAGCTTTGCCGACGGGCGTACCCGCTATGTGGTTGGCAGCATCGGGCCGGGAACCAAGCTGCCGAGCCTGGGGAATATTGCCTATGACCCGCTGGAAGAGGCGCTGTTTGTGCAGTCCCAGGGGTTGCTGGCGGGCGGGGTGGATGCGATTCTGATTGAAACCTGCCAGGACACCTTGCAGATTAAAGCCGCGGTGAATGGGGCAAAGCGCGCCCTGACAAAGGCTGGCTCGGGGATTCCGATTTTTGTGCAGGTGACGGTGGAAACCACGGGCACGCTGCTGGTGGGGCCCGATATCGCGGCGGCGGCCACGGTGATTAACGCGCTTGACGTGCCGCTGATGGGGCTGAACTGCGCCACCGGGCCGCAGGAGATGGCCGAGCATGTGCGCTATCTCTCACAGAACTGGCCGGGGTTGATTTCCGTGCAGCCCAACGCCGGATTGCCGGAGCTGGTGGATGGCAAGACGAATTATCCGTTGGGCGGGCCTGAGATGGCCAGCTGGGTTGAGCGTTTTGTGGCCGAGGACGGGGTGAATCTGGTTGGCGGCTGCTGTGGCACGAGCATCCCGCATATCCAGGCGCTGGATGCGATGCTCAAGCGGCTGGGCAACCCGCGCCCGGCACCGATGGCGCGTAAATATTTCTGGGTGCCCTCGGTTGCCAGCCTGTATGGCGCCGTGCCGCTGCGCCAGGAGAACAGCTATTTTTCAATCGGTGAGCGCTGCAACGCCAATGGCTCGAAAAAATGGCGCGAATTGCAGGAAACCGGCGATTGGGACGGTTGCGTGGCGATGGGCCGCGAGCAGGTGGCCGAAGCCTCCAACGCGCTGGACATCTGCACGGCGTTTGTCGGCCGTAACGAGATTGCCGAGATGAATCAGGTGATTACGCGCTTCACCTCCTCGGTGAATGCGCCGTTGGTGATCGACTCGACGGAGACCCCGGTGATCGAGGCGGCGTTGAAGCTGCATGGCGGCAAGCCGATTATCAACTCGATCAATTTTGAGGATGGCGAGGGCCATGCCACGGAACGGTTGAAGCTGGCGAAGAAGTTCGGCGCGGCGGTGATCGCGCTGACCATCGACGAGGTGGGCATGGCGAAGTCGCCTGAGGACAAGCTGCGGATTGCCGCGCGTCTGGTGGATTTCGCGTGCAATAAATTCGGCCTGCCGCAGAGCGATCTGCTGATCGACCCGCTGACATTCACGATTGCCACCGGCAATGAGGATGACCGCAAGCTGGGGCAGTGGACGCTGGAGGGGATCAAGATGATCAGGGATGCGTTCCCTGATATTCAGATTATTCTGGGCCTTTCCAATATTTCCTTCGGCTTTAATCCAGCGGCCCGCGCGGTGCTGAACTCGGTGTTTCTTGATCATGCGGTGCGCGCGGGGATGACGGGCGCGATTGTGCATGTGTCGAAAATCCGCCCGCTGCACCTGATCGCGGCGGAGGAGGTGAAGGTTTGCGAGGACCTGATTTTTGACCGCCGGGCGGAGGGTTATGACCCACTGCAAAAGCTTCTGGAAATTTTTGCGGACCGCAAGGCGGCAGATGCAACCAAGAAGAAGCGTGCCGAGACGGTTGAAGGGCGGTTGAAGGACCGCATTGTGGACGGTGACCGCAAGGGGCTGAGCGATGAGCTTGACGAGGCGCTCAAGACCAACAAGCCGCTGGATATCATCAACAACATTCTGCTGGAGGGCATGAAGGTGGTTGGCGAGCTGTTCGGCGCGGGCAAGATGCAGTTGCCGTTCGTTTTACAGTCGGCGGAGACGATGAAGGCGGCGGTGGCGTATCTGGAGCCGATGATGGAGCGCGTGGCCGGTGAGGAACGCGGCATCATGGTGCTTGCCACGGTGAAGGGCGATGTTCACGATATTGGGAAAAACCTCGTCGATATTATTTTGACCAACAATGGGTACAAAGTGATTAACCTTGGCATCAAGGTGCCGCTGGCGGATATGGTGTTGGCCGCGAAGGAGCACAGGGCGCATGCGATTGGCATGTCCGGGCTGTTGGTGAAGTCCACCGTGGTGATGCGCGAAAATCTTGAGGAAATGTCCCGCCAGGGGTTGGAGATTCCGGTGATGCTGGGGGGCGCCGCGCTGACGCGCAACTATGTGGAAGAGGATTGCGTGGCGGCCTATTCGTCTGGCCGGGTTGCCTATGCGCGCGATGCCTTCGACGGGCTGCACCTGATGGATAAAGTGACCGGCAATGATTTCGACAATTATCTTGCCGTCATTCAGTCCAAGCGCAAAGGCAAGGCCCGCAACACCAAGCGCAAGCTGGGCGAGGCGGATGCGGCGGCGTTTGCGCCGGTGGATATTGGGGCTGTGCAGGCCCGCCGGCGGCGCCTGACGCGGGGCGAGCCGGTGATGACCCCGCCGTTCTGGGGGAGCAAGACCATTGAGGCGTCGACGAAGGCGATTGTGCCGTTTATCAACGAGCGGTCGCTGTTTCAGTTTCAATGGGGATTCCGCAAGCAAGGCAAGTCGCTTGAGGAGTTTTTGGCCTGGGCGCGCCAGGAGTTGCGGCCGGTTATGAAGCGGATGCTCGATCTTTGTGAAGCGGAGCAGATTTTGAAGCCTCAGGCGGTCTATGGTTATTGGAAGGCGGCAGGCCAGGGGAATGATCTGATTGTGTTTGCCGAGGACGGCAGGACAGAGGTGGCGCGCTTTAGCCTGCCGCGGCAGCCTAAGGAGGATGGCGAGTGTATCGCTGATTTTTTCCGGGACGTGGATGATGACGTGCGCGATGTCATCGGGTTGCAGGTTGTCACCGTGGGGCAGCGCGCCTCGGAAGTGGCGCGTGAATGGTTCGAAGCCAACCGGTATCAGGATTATTTATATCTGCACGGCCTTTCAGTTGAGATGGCGGAGGCGCTGGCGGAATATACGCATAAGCGGATTCGCGCCGAGCTTGGGTTCGCCGCCGAGGATGACCGGGATATGGAGAAGCTGCTGCAACAATCCTATCGGGGGTCGCGTTATTCGTTTGGGTATCCGGCTTGTCCGAAACTGGAGGATCAGGAGCAGCTGCTGCGCCTGCTCGATGTGGCGCGGATTGGTGTCTCGCTGTCCGATGAATATCAGTTGCACCCGGAACAATCGACGAGTGCGATTGTGGTGCTGAATTCCAGGGCTAAGTATTTCTCGGTATAGGGGGCGATGACTTCAGCTCTGCCCCGCCGCGGGGGGAGCTGAAGTCATCATCGGCGGGCATTGGGATCAGGTGAGCTTGGTGCGGCGGATGATCAGGCGCACGCCGATATTGATCGCGAGGACGACCAGCATGACCAGGAACGCGGCGGCGAAGGCCAGCGCGTGGGATCGGGCGTCCGGCTGGTCGATAAAGGTCCAGATGACGTAGGTGAGGTAGCCGATGGGCGCGTTGGTGAGCTTGCCGTTCCAGAGATAATTGGACCAGCCGGCGGTGTAGATGAGCGGCGCGGTCTCGCCCACGGAAATTGCCAATGCCAGCAGCGCGCCGGTGACGACGCCGGAGGTGGCGCCCGGCAGCACGATTTTGAAGACGACGGCGGGTTCGCTGGCGCCGAGGGCGAAGCCAGCTTCGCGCATGGTGTTGGGAACCTGGCGTAAGGCCAGCTCGGTGATGCGGGCGAGGTAGGGTACGATGAGGATGGCGATGGTGATGGCGGCGGCCAGTACCGAGAAATCCCAGCCCAGGGTGGTGACAAAGACGATGTAGGAGAAATAGCCGAGTACGATCGAGGGGGTGCCGGTTAGCACGTCCGACAAAAAGCGGATGATGTTGCCCAGCTTGTTGCTGCCGTATTCGGCGAGATAGATACCGGCGCCAACGCCGATGGGGACGGCGATGAGCATGCCGCCCGCCGAGATGACGAGTGTGCCCTCGATCGCGTTGAGCAGGCCGCCGGCGGTGCCGTTGGTCGTGGTCGTGAAAAGTTCGAGCGAGAAGGCCGAGATCCCGTTGAAGGCGACCACGCCGACAATGTCCAGCAATGGGCCGATGACAAGAAGCAGGCCGAGGCCGCAGGCGATCCACCCGATATGGCTGATAATCGCCCGGCGCAGCGCCAACGCCTGGAAACGGGGTTGGTTATTTATGGTTATGGACACTGAGCGCCCCCGAGGTAAGCAGTTTGGCGGTGGCGTTGACCGCCAGGGTGATGACGAACAGCACCAGTGCGATTTCCGCGAGCGAGCGCACGGCCATGTTGGTCGGGTCCGACTCGGCGCTGTCCAACTGGCTGACGATGAACGAGGCGATGGTGGATACCGGGGAGAACACACTGGTGGGCAGGATGTTGATGGCGCCGCCGGAGACCATGAGGACGGCCATGGTCTCGCCCAGAGCACGGCCAAGTGCCAGGACGATGCCGCCAATGAGCGTGGTGCGGACCATGGGCAGCATGACCTTGGACACCACCTCGAAATGCGTGGCGCCGAGCGCGAAGGCCGATTCACGATTTTCTATCCCGATTTGCATCAGCGAATCCAGCAGGGTGGTGGCGATGATCGGGGTGATCATCAACGCCAGGACGATGCTGGCCGCGAGCAGGCCGTAGCCGCTGCCGGAAGGGGCGAGATATTTTCCGATGAAGGGAACAAGAACGGCAACCCCCCAGAGGCCGAAGACGACCGAGGGAACCACGGCCACGAGCTCCACCAGCATGGAGAGAGCCGGGCGGATGGGAGGCATCCAGCGCGGGCGGGAGCGTTCCAGCTCGGGCACGGCCTCGGCCAGGAAGATGGCGGCGCCAACGCTGAGTGGCACGGCGATGAGAATGGCGATGAGCGAAGAGGCCAAGGTGCCGATAATGAAGACCAGAATGCCGTAATTGGCGCCGAGGGGAATCTGGATTCCGTTGATGGTCACGGGGTCACTATAGAGATTGCCCAAATTCCAGGTGATTCGGGAGAGAAAGCCAAGGCCGTTGAAAACGATTGCCTGCCCTGAGTAGATGATCAGAAATAAAACAACCGCGCAAAGTGCGGCAGGAATGAACAGGCTCAAACCAAGCAGGGACAAACGAAAGGGCCGGATTTTCATGGTCCACCGATGATTAGAAACAAAAACCCCTCCCGGCCAGGGCCGGAAGGGGCATTTTTGAAAATTAGTGGATTTTCGCGATCTGGGTCTTGGAGAGAGTCACGATCGCGGCGGGCAGCGGCAGGAAGTGAACCTGGGAGAGGTACTTCATGTCGTTGCCGGAGGTCAGCGCCCAGTTCAGGAAGGTTTTGACCGCGGTTGCGGTTTCAGCATTCGGCTGCGCGGTGTTGATGATCGCATATTCATAGTTGGCGATCGGGTAGGCATTGGCGCCGTGCGCGAAGATCATGCTGATGCGCTCGTCGGGCGGGGTCTGGGTCACGATGCTGTCCGCCGCGGTGCCGACGGTGGCGGCGGTGGGCAGCTCATAGTTGCCATCGGCATTTTTGAGTTTGGCAACGCCGAGGCCAGCCTTGGCGACCTGATCGGAGAAGCTGACGCCGATGTAGGCGATGGAGTAGGGGTTGGCGGCGGCGGCGGAGACCATGCCGGAGTTGCCGTTGGCGCCGATCCCGCCGGTGACAGCCGGCCAGGAGACGGCTGTGCCGTAATCAACGGTGTGGGCCCAGGCGGGAGTCGAGTCAGAGAGATACTGCGTGAAGATGAAGGTATCGCCCGAACCGTCAACACGGTGGATGGGGATGATCACATGTGCGGGCAGCTTAACGCCGGGGTTGGCGGCCTTGATCGCCTTGTCGTTCCACATGGTGATCTTGCCGGAATAGATGTCAGCCAGGATCGGGCCGGACAACTTGATGTTCTTGTCGTTCAGGCCGGGCAGGTTGAAGTTGATCGCCTGCGCGGAAATGGCCAGCGGGATGCTCAGCATGCCGGGATTTTTCTTGACGATGTTATCGGAGAGATAGGCATCGGAGGCGCCGATCTGCACCAGCCCCTTGATGGACTGCGCGATGCCGGCGCCCGAACCGGTGGAGGTGGTGGTGAGCTGGATGCCAGGGTTGGCGGCCGTGAAGTCAGGGACCCAGAGGTTGAACAGCGGGTACAGCAGGCTGGAGCCGGTCTCAACCAGCGTGGTGGCGGCATGAGCGGTGCTGGCCGCGCCCAGGGCGACGGCCAGAGCAAGAGCGGCGGCGCCGGAGTTGCGCAGTTTGGTGCTAAGTTTCACGTTCACGTTCCTTTTGTGATGTCCCCGAGTGGAGAGCCCTATCGGATAGCGGGATCACCCCGCATGGTCCTCGCAATAATTGAACAATGTGACAAAGGCGACGGGGGTTCGGTTGCAGTTTTATGACATTTAGGCGGCCGTCTGAGCACAGAATGAAATGTGCAAGGTTAGCACTGCCAATTTTCGTGATGCGGGGGTTTTGCCGGGCGATTAACGCAGATGTTCGGCAAAAAACGCCAAACTGCGGAGTTCGGCTAGCTCGCTATCGGCAGGGTTGTAGCTTGCGCGCGCCTCACAACCAAACCCATGCTGTGCGCCGGGGTAGACGAAGATCTCGACTTCTGGCCGCGCGGCTTTGATCGACTCGACATCGGAGAGGGGGATGCCTTTGTCCTCCGCGCCGAAATGCAGCTGGACCGGGCAGTTGGGCCTCAGGTGCCGTTGCGCGGCGATGCCGCTGCCATACCAGCCGATGGCGGCCTTGAAAGCCGTGCTTTTGGTTGCCCCCAGCCAGGCCAGCGAGCCACCCCAGCAGTAGCCGATAATGCCAACCGGTTTGCCGCCAAAGGCTGAGGCGGTGGCTAAAATATCAGCCAGAACCGCGGATTCGGGGATTTGGCTCCGCAGGTCGATACCTTTTTTGATGTCCTCTGGTTCGTAGCCAAGCTCGACTCCGCGTTCCGCGCGGTCAAACACCGCCGGGCAAATGACGCGGTAGCCAAACCCGGCCAGACGCTCGGAAATTAAACGCATATGTGCGTTGACGCCGAAAATTTCTTGCAGAACGATCAGCCCGCGTGGCGCGTTGACATTGCCGGCCTCGAAAACCGCAAACTTGTGCCCGTCGGAGGCGGTCAATTTCAGCATGAAGGACTCCTGTAATTATGAAATTATATTAAGGATGTGCGAGGTATGCGAAATCGCGCGCCAGGGTTTCGTAAATTTCCCGTTTGAAGGGGACGGCAAGGCTGGGCAGTTCGGCGAGTGGCACCCATTTCCAGGCGTCGAATTCAGGGTGGGTGTGGGCATCCAGCCGGACATCGGAGTCTTGTCCCAGAAACTTCAAGGCAAACCATTTCTGGCTTTGTCCGCGGTAGCGGCCCTGCCAGGTTTTGCGTTGCAGGCTTTTGGGGAAGTCATACTGCAACCAGCCTGGGTGTTCGCTCAGAATATCGGCGTCGGCGGTGCCGATTTCCTCCAGAAGCTCGCGCAAAACCGCCGTCTGCGGGTCTTCTCCCTCGTCAATTCCGCCTTGCGGCAACTGCCATGCGGCATTTGCCACGCCGGCGCGCCGGCCGACCAGCACGCGGCCATCTGGCCCGAACAGCACCGCGCCCACGTTCATCCGGTAAGGCAGGGACATCCAATCAGTCATGCGCGATCAGACCGGTTCAGTTGGCGGCGGTTGTTGTTTTGGGAGGCGACATCGCGGCGATGAGCTTGAGGCCCATCTGGAGCTGAAAATCGGTGGCCGGGTTGGCTGGGTCAAACGCTGGCCAGTTGGCAGGGGGCTTGTTGGGAATCGTGCTCGCGACGGCTGGCAGCGGCGGGGCCGGAGGCAGGGGAAGCGTTGATTGCCGGGTTGGGTTCGCGAAGGAGTTGAGTAGGTTGGTCTCACGCAATTGGGCAAAAGCATCCTGGGGCGTGCGTGTGTCAGATACAGTAACGTTCGGGGTAACGCCGTAGCCCTGGATGGATTTGCCCGAAGGGGTGAAATAGAGCGCTGTGGTGAGGCGCAGAGCGCCTTCATTGTCGATCGGCATGATGGTTTGCACGGAGCCTTTGCCGAAGGTCTTGGTCCCCAGGACCAAGGCGCGGCGATTTTGCTGCAGGGCGGCGGTTACAATTTCAGCCGCGGATGCGGTGCCCGCGTTGGTGAGGATGACGATGGGCGCGCCATTGGTGATATCGCCCTGCTGGGCATACCAGACCGCGTCGTCCTGCGCGTGGCGGCCATGGGTGGAGACAATTTCTCCGGAGTTGAGGAAATCATCGCTGACGGCGACGGCCTGATCGAGCAGGCCGCCGGGGTTGTCGCGCAGATCCAGGATATAGCCATGGATGTTGCCGTTAGCTTGTTTTTCGAGGGTTTTCACCGCCGATTGAATATGCCGGCCGGCGTTTTCATCAAAGCTGTCGAGCCGGATATAGCCGATCTGCCCGGCGGGCGTTGAGAAGATCCGGTCTTTCACGTCCTGGATTTTGATGATTTCACGCGTCAGGGTAACACGCACCGGTGTGCTGACGCCGTTGCGCTTGAGCGTGAGGGTGATCTCGGTTCCCGGAGCGCCGCGCATTTTGCTGACGGCCTCGTCAAGGCCGAGGCCGTCGGTCGACTGGCCGTTGATTTCAACGATGATGTCGCCGGGCTTGATGCCGGCGCGCGCACCGGGTGTGCCGTCAATCGGGGAGATGACCTTGAGGAAGCCGCTTGCCTGGGTGACCTCAAGCCCGAGTCCGCCAAACTGGCCGGTGGTCTGAACCTGCATGTCGGCGTATTGCTGCTGATTCATGTAGTTTGAATGCGGATCCAGCCCGGCCAGCATGCCGTTGACGGCATTGTAGATCAGCTTGTCGGACGGCGGGTCGACGACATAATTTTCTTTAACCTGGGTCAGTATGTCTCCGAACAGAGAAAGCTGCTGGTAGGTGCTGTCCTCGGAGGTGTTCTGACCCATGGCATGGTGCAAAGGCTGCGCCACCGTCCCGATGGCGAGGCCCGCCATGAAAATCCCGCTCAGCATTAATCCGCTACGCAACCGCATACGATATTTCCTTAAAACCAAACCGGAACACTCCGCCGGAACATTAGATAGCATACTCGGGTGATTATCCAGACCCGTTACCGGAAAGCCAGGCCGCCGGATTCACCGGCGCGCCGTTTCGTCTTAATTCCATGTAAAGAATTGGCTGATGCGCGGGGTCGGCCGGGTCGTAAGCCAGCATGGAGCCAACCGGCTGGCCGCGCGTGAGGTGCTGGCCTGTGCCGACGTCAAGCTGGTGCATGCCGGCCAGGACGATGCTGTTGCCGCCACCGCAATTGGCGATGAGCATGAGGCCGTAGGCCGGAAAAGGACCTGCAAACAAAACCGTGCCGCCGCATGGTGTGGTGACGCGCGCGCCCGGTGCCGCGCCATAGCTGATGCCCGTGGCGGGGCCAGCGGGCGTGGGGGCGCCGAAGGCCTGCACGATTTGCCCGGCGACCGGGGCGCCGCCGGTGCCCGCGGGCAGGCTGGCGGGTTGGGCGGCGGGGGTGTGTTTCATCAGGTTGGCAACCGCCTCAGCGATGCTGCTCAATTTGCGTTCCGCGGCGAGGCGTGCCTCGGTGGCGCGTGCCGCGGTATCGGCGTCGGCCATTTCAGTGGCTTTCGCGGCGTTGATCTGGGCGGTGAGTGCGGCCTCGGCGCGGGCTTGCGTGGTTGCGGCGGTGTTCAGCCGCGCCTGGGAGGCCTGGGCCTGCGCCAGCAGAACCGCAAGTTGTGCGGTTTGGCTTTTGACGTTCTGCGCCTGGGTAGCGATGGCGCCGGCCACGCCCTGCATGACGGCGATGCCCCGGACCGCATCCTGCGGTGATTGCGGCGCGGCCAGCATGGTGGCCGCGGGTTGGGTCTCAAGGTGGAGCATGACGGGAAGCAGTTTTGCCAGCGCGGCCTGGGCGGTGGCCAGGCGCTGGCCGGTGGCGGCCTGTGCCGCCTGGAGGCTGGCGAGTTGCTGCGCGTCCTGGCTGGTCTGGGTTTCTAGCTGGCGCAGCGCCGCCGCCGCGGCGACCTGCTGCTGTACGAGCAAAGCGGCCTTGGCGGCATCGGCCTGTTCACGTGCATGGGCGGCCTGCTCGGCTACGCGTTTTGCCTCCAGCGCGGCGCGCGCGTTGCGCAGCTGGCTGTTGTGGTCAATCTGCCCCGCCAGAGTGAGGGCGGGGCAGAGTGTTGCGAGCACGCAAAGGACGGCGAGGCGTTTCAACTGATCAGCGATTGGCCGCTCATCAGCGCGGGCTGTTCAATCCCTAGCAAAGCCAGGAGCGTGGGGGCGATATCAGCCAGGATGCCGTCGTGTAATTTGGCGCCCGGGGGCGCGCCCGCGCACAGAACCGGCACCGGATTGGTGGTGTGCGCGGTGTGCGGGCCGTGGGTCTCTGGGTCGTACATCATTTCGCAATTGCCGTGGTCGGCGGTGACCAGCAGGGCGCCGCCCTGGGCGGCGATGGCGTCCGCGATGACGCCCAGCCCGGCGTCCACGGCTTCCACGGCCTTGATCGCGGCACTGAGGATGCCGCTGTGGCCGACCATGTCCGGGTTGGCGAAGTTAAGCACGATGAGGTCGTATTTGCGCTCTTTGATCGCGGCGGCGGCCTTGGCGGCAAGTTCGGCGGCCGACATTTCCGGCTGGAGGTCGTAAGTGGCGACCTTGGGGGAGGGGATCATGATGCGGTCTTCGCCGGGGTAGGGCTCTTCCCGGCCGCCGTTGAAGAAGTAGGTGACGTGAGGGTATTTTTCCGTCTCGGCCATGCGGATCTGCTTCAGGCCCTTTTTCGAGACGACCTCGCCGAGCAGGTCGTCCATCCGTTCGGGCAAAAAGAGCGTCTGCATGAAGGGCGCCAGCGCGTCGCTATAGGCGGTCATGCCGGTGGCGGCGCTTAGTTTTGGCGCGGTCCTGGGGAAGCTATTGAAGGAGGGGTCCAGCAGGGCGGTCAGGATTTCCCGCACACGGTCAGCCCGGAAATTGAAGCAGAGGATACCATCGCCCTCCCGCATGCCTGCGTAGGCGCCAATGCGGGCTGGAAGCAGGAATTCATCAGTCAGGTTGGCGGCGTAGCTGGCTTTTATGGCCTCGGCGGCGGTTGCGAACGCCTCGCCCTTGCCGGAAACGATGAGGTCGTGGGCGCGCTGCACGCGCTCCCAGCGTTTATCGCGGTCCATGGCGTAGTAACGGCCGCAGATGGTGCCGATATGCGCGTGGCCGGCGATGGCGGCCTCGAACGCCGAGAGGTAGCCGGCACCGGATTGCGGCGGGGTGTCGCGCCCGTCCATCCAGGCGTGGATGATGACAGGGAGGCCCGCGCCGTGCAGGATTTTGGCCAGGGCCGCGGCTTGATCCTGGTGGGAATGTACGCCGCCCGGGGAGAGCAGGCCCATGAGATGCGCGGTGCCGCCGGTTTGCTTCAGCGCCGCGATGAAGGCCAGAAGCGCGGGGTTTTTCGCCAGTGAACCGTCGGCGATGGCGGTGTCGATGCGCGGGAGTTCCTGCATCACCACACGCCCGGCGCCGATGTTCAGATGCCCGACCTCGGAGTTGCCCATCTGCCCTTCAGGCAGGCCAACGGCGAGGCCGCTGGTGCGCAGAAAGGCATGCGGCGCGTTTGCCCACAGACGGTCAAAATTAGGGAGCTTCGCCTGGGCGATGGCGTTGTTTTCCGGGTTTTCGTTCCAACCGAAACCATCGAGAATGACAAGTGCTACGGGTTTGGTAGGCATGGCGGCTCCTCAATGACGCGGTATGGTTGGTATCAATAGGCAATCCGGCACCGCTTTACCAAGGGGGGCGTGCATTTTTACAGGCTCAGGGCCGCCCGGCGCGGTGGTAGGGATGGCCGGCGGTAATCATCTGCGCGCGGTAGATCTGCTCGGCCAGCATGGGGCGGACCAGCATATGCGGCCAGGTGAGGTTGCCAAGGCTGAGCCGGGCCCCGGCACGGGAGATCACGACGGCGTCCAGCCCTTCCGCGCCGCCGATGACGAAGGCCAGCTTTTTGCTTTGCTCGCTCCATCTGGCGAGAAGTTTGGCCAGTTCGGGGCTGCCTGGGGCCACGCCGCCGGAGTCCAGCGCGATGACGAATTCATCGGGTTTGATGGTGTTCAGGATGGTTAAGGCTTCCCGGCGCTTGATCTCGGCCGGGTTGCCAAAGCCATCCTGAAGTTCCACCAGGCTGAGCGTTGGTTTTATTCGTGCGGCATAGCGGCGCAGCAGCTCGGATTCAGGCGCGCTGGCGCTGGATTTGCCGATGGCGATCAGCCGCAATCAGGCCTCCGTTTCGCCGCCGTCTTCGTCTAGTTCGGAGCTCCACATTTTCTCCAGGGCATAGAGCGTGCGCGACTCCGGCTTGAAGAGGTGGACGATGATGTCCCCTGCGTCGATCAGCACCCAGTCGGTGCCGCCGGCACCCTCCACGCGGGTTTTTTTGAAGCCGGCTTCCACCAGTTTCTCGTTCAAATGCGTTGCCATGGCGGAAATCTGCCGGTCAGCGAGGCCTGTGGCGATGACCATGCGGTCAGCGAAGCTGGCGCGGCCGGCGAGGTCGATGGCGACCACATCCTCCGCTTTGTCATCCTCCAGGCTGCTGACGATGACCGCCTGCATGCGGTCCAACTCAGGCCCGGTGACTTTTGGTTCGGCTTTTTTGCGGCGTGGGCCGGCAATGCTGGCTTTTTTGCGCGGCGTGCCGGGCATGGCGGGTAGGGATTCCGCCGGGGCGGGTTTGGGGGTGCGCTTGCGCGGGGCGGCGGCGGTGGTGCTGCGGGGGGCCGGCTTGCGTGCGGGTGGGCGGACTATGGCAGTGCTCCTTCAATGGTATTTCGCAAGGCGGTGGCAGAGGCGGGATGCTCCTTCACCGGGAGCAGAATCCAAGAGGGTGCCGCTGCCGACGCCAGACATAGACCAGAGCGCGCCGGAAGGCGACCTTTCTTGAAACGTGCCGCCACCGGGCTGGCCAGGGCGCTCCGGGTGGCGCCGGGGCGGGGGAGGACCAGCATCGGCATGGTGTGGACGATACGCAGCCAATTTTTCCAGAGCGGCAATTGGCGCAGGTTGTCGGCCCCCATCAGCCAGACAAACTTTATGCTGGGAAACCGGCGCGAGATTTCTCTCATGGTGTCGGCGGTGTAGCGCGTGCCTAGCTGCTGCTCGATGCCGGTGGCGATGATCCGCCGCCCGTCGGCAAGGCGCCGCGCGGTGGCGAGGCGGGCCGCGAATGGCGCCATGCCGCGCTGGGGCTTCAGTGGATTGCCGGGGGAGACCATGAGCCAGAGCTGGTCCAGGCCGAGGTGGACCATGGCCTGGCGCGCGACGTGCAGGTGTCCTTCATGCGCCGGGTTGAACGAGCCGCCGAGCAGGCCGACGCGCAGGGCGTAGCGGTGGCCGAACCGCGGGATCAGGGGCGCACCTGCCCGGTGCCGCGGATTACGTACCGAAAGGTGGTGAGTTGCTCGGGCCCGACCGGGCCGCGCGCATGGATACGCCCGGTGGCGATGCCGATTTCCGCGCCGAAGCCGAATTCTCCGCCGTCGCAGAACTGGGTGGAGGCATTCCACAGGCTGACCGCGCTGCTGACGTTCTTCAGGAAATATTCCGCCGCCGCGCTGTCCTGCGTGATGATGGCGTCGGTATGTTCGCTGCCGTGTCGGGTGATGTGGGTGAGAGCCTCCTCGACGCCTTCGACAATTTTGATGTTCAGGACGGCATCGAGCCATTCGGTGTCGAAATCATGCGCGGTGGCGGCCTGGAGCGATGTGACAATGGCGCGGGCTTTTTCATCGGCGCGGAAGCCGCACCCGAGGGCTGCTAGATCTGCGGTGAGCAGAGGCAGCAGGGTAGGGGCGATGGCGGCGTCCAGAAGTAGTGTTTCAGTGGCGCCGCAGATGCCGGTGCGGCGCATTTTGGCATTGGCCAGGATGCTGCGCGCCATTTCAAAGTCAGCCGCGGCGTGGATGTAGGTGTGGTTGAGGCCCTCGGCATGGGCGAGGACGGGCACCCGCGCGTCGCGCTGCACGCGCTCGACCAGGGATTTGCCGCCGCGGGGGATGATGAGGTCGATAAAGCCGGAAGCAGCGAGCATGGCGGCGACGAACCCGCGGTCCGTGCTGGGGGCGATCTGCACGCAATCATCGGGCAGGCCGGCGGCGCGCAGGCCGGAGGTGATGGCGGCATGGATGGCGCCGGCGGAATAGAAGCTCTCCGACCCGCCGCGAAGCAAAATGGCGTTGCCGGATTTGAGCGCGATGGCGGCGGCGTCCGCGCCGACATTGGGGCGGCTCTCATAGATCATGCCCAGTACACCGAGCGGCTGGGCGATCCGGCTGATGACCAGGCCGTTCGGGCGGGTCCATTGCGCCAGGGTGCGGGCAAGCGGGTCTGGCAGGGCGGCAACCTCTTCCAGCCCGCGGGCCATCGCCTCCATCCGGGCGGGGTTGAGCATCAGGCGGTCGCCAAAGGCGGAGGTGCCTGAAAAACTCTGCATGTCGCGCCCGTTGGCCTGGAGGATTTGCGGCGCGGCGGCGCGCAGAGCCGCGGCGGCCTGGGTGAGAGCCTGGTTGCGGGCCTGCGCCTGCGTGCGGGCCAGAATGGCGGCGGCGGCGCGGGCCTTGGCCCCGATGCGGGACATCGCTTGGGTAAAAATATCAGTTTCAGCGTTCATGCGTGGTATCGTTGCCGAGTCCTGGCGGGAAGATCAACTGCGCGCTAATCTTGGCGGGACATGCCAGACCTCCTCGATTCGCTGATGCCAGATACACAGGCCCTCGCGGGGCCATTGCTGCGTACTTCACGCCTCACCCTGCGCCCTTTGGCGGCGGAGGATGTGGCGGTGTTCCACCGGCTGATCAACGATTGGGAGATTTGCCGCAGGCTGCCTGACGCACCGTTTCCGTATCCGGCGGATCTCGCGGCGGCGTGGATCGCGGCGGCGGCGGCCGACCGGCTGGCAGGCAGGGCCGAACAGTTCGCGCTGGTGGATGAGGCCACGGGGGAGATGATCGGCTGCGCCGGGCTGCGCATGGGCAAGGGCCATAAAGCAGCCGATCTGGGCTATTGGCTGGGCCGCGCTTTCTGGGGGCAGGGTTACGGGCTGGAAGCGGCGCGCCGGTTGGTGGAATGGGCGTTTGCCGCTTTTGCGATCATGCGGCTCACAGCCACGGTGGCGGCGGATAACGATGCCTCCGCCGCTTTGCTGCAGCGGGTTGGGTTTTTGCCGTCGGGCAAGGGGGGGCAGGTTTTTATGTGCCGGCCGGGGCAAAAACTGCCGGTGAAGCATTTTGCGCTGGAACGCGAGGCGCCCGCGGCGGCTGTGCCGAAAAAAAACGCCGTGCTGTTGGTGGTCGCCGTGGCGCTGATTGATGCACAGGGACGGATTTTGCTTGCCCGCCGCCCGGAAGGGAAAAAGATGGCGGGGATGTGGGAGTTTCCGGGCGGCAAGGTGGAAGCCGGGGAGACGCCGGAGGCGGCGCTGGTGCGCGAGCTGCGCGAGGAGCTGGGGATTGAGGCCGCCGCAAGTGATCTTGCGCCGTTTGTGTTCGCCTCGCACCCTTATGAGAACTTCCATTTGCTGATGCCGGTGTTTTTGTGCCGCCGTTGGAATGGGACGCCTCACCCCAGGGAGGGCCAGGCCCTGGCCTGGGTGGCGCCGGAGCGCCTGGTGGAATATCCTATGCCGCCGGCCGACAGGCCGCTGATCCCCATGCTGAGAGATTTTTTATGAGTAATCCCACCGCCGCGATTTTGATCATTGGCAATGAAATTCTCTCTGGACGCACGCAGGATGAGAATGTCCGCTTCATTGCCAGGCGGTTGGCGGAGCTGGGTATAAAGCTGCAAGAGGTCCGGGTGATTCCGGATGTGCCGGTTCGGATTATCGGCGCGGTGAACGAATTGCGCGCCGCCTACGATGTTTTGCTCACTACCGGCGGCATCGGCCCGACGCATGACGATATCACCAGTGAATGTGTAGCGGCGGCCTTTGGCGTGCCGTGGGAGCCGCATGCCCCGACCTTCGAGCAGATGCGCGAGCGCATGGGCGAAAAATTCAACGCCGCCCGGCAGCGCATGGCGACGATGCCGCGCGGCGCGAAGCCCATTGCCAATTCAGTGTCACTGGCGCCGGGCTTCAGCATCGGCAATGTGCATGTCATGGCCGGGGTGCCGAGAATTATGCAGGCCATGATGATGGCGCTGGAGCCGGAACTACCGCGCGGGGCGCCGATCGAGATGCGTACCGTGTACGCCATGGGTGTGATGGAAGGCAGTATCGCCGCGGCGCTTTCGGAGATTCAGGCGCGCTTCCCGGCGGTTGATATTGGCAGCTATCCGTTCCGCCGGGAGGCCGGCTGGGGGGTCGCGATTGTCGCCAAGGGGACGGATGTGGCGGAGCTGTAGGAAGTCATCGCGCAGGCAACAGATTTGCTGGCGACGCAGGACACGCTGCCGGTTCAGGGAGAACCGGCGGCATAGTCCTGGAGTATCCGTTTAAGGCTCTTGGGCGCGAGCGCCACGAATTGCGTCATACCAGGATAGGTAGGTGGTTAGCCTGAATCAACAATTGA
>NZ_JAQTZC010000106.1 GCF_028687955.1 Acidocella sp. | reverse complement strand
TTAAGGCTGACTGGTATTATTGTTTTTTATTGTTTTTTCGTATCAAATCCGCACAAATTGGGGTGCAAGCGAAATCTTTACTAAAAATAACAACGCGTTATAAGGTTTTTTGCGTAACCGCTCCACGTGGAGCATCCACAACCAGCCCACGCAAAATCAGCGCATCCAATATCCGCGCCACCTGCGTCCCGGTCCCGGCCGTGGCATCCACAACCAGCCAATCCACCGCCCCCTCAACCGCCTGCTCCCGCATCACCGCGGCATCCGCATCTGACGCATCGCCCCGCCGGCCCGCCAACCGCGCCGCCAACACCGCCACCGGCGCCTGTAGCCACACACCGCAAAATCCCACCCCCGCGCGCGCCGCCAGCGCCCGCGCCTCGGCCCGCATCTCCACCGCCAAAAACGCGGCATCCACAATCACCGGATACCCCGCCGCCAACACCTCTTGCGCTTGTTCCTCCATCGCCGCGTAAACCCGCGCGCT
The DNA here is from genome assembly GCF_028687955.1 of Acidocella sp. Taxonomy (GTDB): domain Bacteria; phylum Pseudomonadota; class Alphaproteobacteria; order Acetobacterales; family Acetobacteraceae; genus Acidocella. Next base: position 4,182 of record NZ_JAQTZC010000106.1, on the reverse strand, counting down.
GGTCCCGGCGTCATACGCCGCCGCAGGCAGCCTCACCTCCGGCGCAACGCCGAAAATCTGCTTGCGCACTACATCGCTGCGAATCACCCGCGCGCCCGGCACCGGCCCCAACCGCCATGCCAGCGCCGCCGCAATGGTTGATTTCCCCGTCCCGCTCAACCCGCCGATCGCCAGCAGAAACGGCGTCCGTAGCCGCAGCGCCTCACCCGCCAGCGCCAGATACGCCCGCGCCGCCGCCAGCCCCGCCGCCGCCAAATTGTTACGATATTGCGCCACCAAAACATGCGCCCGCACCGCCGCGCGCATCGAGATAAACAGCGGCAACAGCGCCATCCCGCCCACATCCCCGGTGCGGTCCAAATACCGATTGCACACCGCATTCGCCTGCGCCGTAAATCCACGGTGCAACAAATCCATCAGCAAAAACGCCAGATCATACAACACATCGATACAGGAAAAATTCTCGTCGAATTCGATGCAATCAAACAGCCGCGGCCGGCCCTCCAGCAGGCAGATATTGCGCAAATGCAAATCCCCATGGCAGCGCCTCACCCTCCCCGCAGCCTTGCGCGCCTCCAGTAATGGCGCCAACCCCTCCAGCACAACCAGCGCCGCCGCGCTCACCTTCCGCGCCGCATCCGCGTCCAACAACGGCACCGCCCGCGTCAGATTTTCCGCATTCTCGGCAATCACCGCCCCACCGCCGCCGCGCCGCCAAACCCCGGCGCCACCGCCGCCGCCTCATGAAACGCGGCAATTTCATCGGTCACATCGCGCATCAGCGCAGGCGTCAGCCTGCCCGCCGCCGCCAGACAGTCCAGCAGATCATCCTGTGCAAACCTGCGCATTTCCAAAACAAAATCCACCGCCTGGCCGGCGCCGTCAAATTCCAGCCCGCCATCGGCGGCGCGCGTCAGCGCCCTCACCCGCAGATACAGCTCCGGCGCGCTGCGCCGGTTCAGCGCCAGTTCCCGCCTGCAATACATCTCCCGCAACATCGGCGTGGAATAATCCACATAGGAAAATCTCACCGCGCGCTTCAGCTTATACGCATGCTCCCCCGCCAGAAACACAATTGATATATGCGTCTCGATCCGCTCAACCAGCGCCCCCGGCGCACCGTAGCTGCTCCCCTCTCCCAGAAACGCAATAACCTCGGCCTGCGCCTCAGCCATTCGCTTCGCGCCAAGGCTTCACCCGCCTGGCCAGTTCCTCCAGTTTCCCACCGGAAAAACTCTCCGCCTCCAGCAGCCCTGCCGCCGACTCACGCAACAATGCCATGTTTTCCTGCAATATCAGCTTCGCCCGCGCGAACGCCGTATCCACCAAGGCGCGGATCGCCGCATCAATCGCCGCCGCCGTCGCCTCGCTATACTGGCGCGGCCGCCAGTCCACCCCGCCGCCGCCCAGCAGATGCGACTGCTCAGGCTCAAAAGTCACCTGCCCCAGCGTCTCATCCATGCCAAAACGCACCACCATGGAGCGCGCAATCTCCGTCGCGCGCATCAGATCATCCGCCGCCCCGGTTGAAACATCGGGAAATAGCAGCGTCTCCGCCGCGCGCCCGCCCATCAGCACGGTCATGCGGTTCAGCAGTTCCGCACGGCCCATCAAAAATCTGTCCTCCACCGGGCGCTGCATGGTGTAGCCAAGCGCCGCAATGCCGTGCGGAATGATCGAAATCTTCTGCACCTTGTCCACATCGGGCAAGGCCATGGCAACCAGCGCATGGCCCATTTCATGGTGCGCCACCACCGCGCGCTCCTTGGGCGCCAGCAGCCGGTTATGCTTCTCCAGCCCCGCGACAATCCGCTCCACCGCCTGGTTGAAATCCTCCAGCGTCACCGCCGCGCCATCGCGCCGCGTCGCCAAAAGCGCGGCCTCATTCACCAGATTCGCCAAATCAGCGCCGGTGAACCCCGGCGTCATCGCGGCGATCTCCTCAACGGAAACATCCGCCGCCAGCTTCACCTTTTGGATATGCAGCTTCAGAATATCCACCCGCCCCTTACGGTCTGGCCGGTCCACCAGCACCTGCCTGTCAAACCGCCCCGCACGCAGCAACGCTGGGTCGAGGATCTCCGGCCGATTGGTCGCCGCCAGCAGCACCACGCCGCTTGAGGGATCGAACCCATCCATCTCGGCCAGCAACTGGTTGAGCGTCTGCTCCTTCTCGTCATTGCCGCCGCCCTGCGTCATGCCGTTGCGCGCGCGCCCCAATGAATCCAGCTCATCGATAAAAATAATCGCCGGCGCCTGCTGGCGCGCCTGCACGAACAAATCGCGCACCCGCGCCGCCCCCACGCCCACGAACAATTCCACAAACTCCGAGCCGGAGATGGAAAAAAACGCCACCCCCGCCTCTCCGGCCACCGCGCGCGCCAGCAAGGTCTTGCCTGTCCCCGGCGGCCCCACCAGCAGCACGCCCTTTGGCACATGCGCCCCAAGCCGCCCGTAGGCGCCTGGATTTTTCAGAAAATCCACAACCTCCTTCAGCTCCGCCTTGGCCTCATCCACCCCGGCCACATCCTTGAAGCGCACCGGCACGGCACTTTCCGCATAAACCCGCGCCTTGCTCTTGCCCACGGCCAGCATACCGCCACCCACCCCGCCCATGCGACCGCCCAGCAGCACAAACCAGAGCACCCCAAACAGGAGCATCGGCGCCACCCAGCCCAGGATAGAGGCAAACAGCCCCGGCGCCGGCGCCCCGGCAAAAGTCACCTTGGATTTCTCCAAATCGCGCGCCAGCGCGGGGTCCACACGGTCGGTCGTGAATTGCGACGGCTGCCCGGCCGGAGCATTTTTCAGCGTACCGGTGATCACATCCGTCCCCACCATGAGATTATCTACCCCCCCGGCCTGCAACAGCGCCTGAAACTGGCTGTAGGGAATGGTCTCCACCTTGGCCTGGTTGGACTGGTTGAGCAGCGAGAGGATCAGCAGAGGCAGAAAAAGCGCCAGCCAAATAAGCCCGGAACGCCACACCGCTTCATGCTTTTTCGCCATCATGGCCCTCCCGGCTTACAATCTGCCATATCTCGCGATCATGACTGTATGCTTCTAATTCCGTTCTGCAAACAGCCTAGCCGCCCCCCCCGCGCGCGAGTGTGCGGACAATATCCGCCCGGCTGACAATGCCAACAACCCGCCCATTACGCAGCACCGGCACGCGCTTGATCCTGTGGTGCGTTAGTAGATCGGCAATTTCATTGATGCCGGCGCTCTCTGTCACGCTAACAACATCACGGGTCATCAAATCCGTGGCCCTGCGGTTGTCCACCCGAATATAATCCATAAACTCCGGCGCCAGCTCCTCGCCCTCGGCCAGAATATCCAACCACCAGGCCCGGCGCATGGCATTGCGCAATCCAAAGGAATGCATCAGATCCCCCTCGCTCACAATCCCCATCAGCCCGCCCGCGGCATCCACCACCGGCACCGCGCTAATGCCGTGCTCCCCCAGTTTCGCGGCAATCCCCGCCGCGGTATCGGCCGGACCAGCCGTAATCACATCACGGGTCATCATCCCGGCCGCCGTCTCCGCCAATCTCACCTGCGCCACTGCCAATCCTCCCATGCAGAGCGGCAAACTCATTGGAACACCGCGCAAGTGCATTGATTTCGATCAAAAATGTTCCGGCGGCGCGCTTCCAGCATCGCCAAATAGTCGAGTACTGACTGCGCCCGTTCACCATAACGCTTCCACATCAAGCGAGGCCAGGAAGGGATAAAATGGAGATGTTGAAGCGTACATCATGAAAGAATCGTTAAAACGCTGATGCGTCACATACCGCTTCTGCGCCAGCGCATGCGAATCTTTTACATGTATCTGCGATGCCTGAGAAAACCCGGCAAGCTGCTTGTGCGTTGATTGCGTAACAATAATCGCCGCATCCCCGGGCCCCAGATCATCAGCCCCATGGCAAAGCGCTATGTCTCCACCCCGCATAACCAGGCTTCTTCAGCGCAGGCACAGAACCCGAAGAATTGCGGGTGCATGATTTCCTGATCAAGGAACTTGGCTGCGCGGTGCCATATGGCGTCTACGATCTGGCCGCCAATTTCGGCTGGGTCAGCGTCGGCATCTGCATCGAAGCCCATCACCTGCCACCGGGCTCCAGCAAATGGAACAAAATCGAACACCGGTTTTTTCCTTTATCAGCATGAACTGGCGTGCTA
>NZ_JAQTZC010000040.1 GCF_028687955.1 Acidocella sp. | reverse complement strand
GGATTGCCCGCCGCATCGCGCAGGGCAAAATACTTCTGGTTCACCTTCATGGAGAGTTCCCGCACTTCCGGGGGAAGATCCATGAATTCGGCGCCGATTTTCCCGATCAGCGGCACCGGCCATTCCACCAGCCCGTTAACCTCATCGAGCAGGTTTTCGTCCGGCGCCACGGTGAGGCCAAGCGCGGCCGCCTTGGCGGCCAGGCCATCGGCGATGGCTTGGCGGCGCTCGTCCTGGTCAACGATGACCTTGTGTTCACGCAGTTTTTCTTCCCAGACTTCAAAGGAAGAGACGGAGATCGGGCCAGGGCCATACACGCGGTGGCCTTCGGTCTCGTTACTCGCGGTCACGGGGCCGAGGGTGATGGGCAGCACCTCGCCATCGAGCAGGCAGACGATGCGGCGCAGCGGGCGCACCCAGGTGAAGCCGCCCCCCTGGCCCCAGCGCATCGATTTCGGCCAGGAGAATCTGGCCAGTGCCTCGGGCAAAGCCTCCCGGAGCAACTGCGCGGCACTCACGGCGGGCATCATGCGCCGAAGCACAAAATAACCGCCCTCGGCCACCACATCCTCCCGCTTTGCGCCATATTTGCCGAGAAACCCCTGAAGGGCGGCTTCCGGCGCGCTGTCGCGCGGGCCACGGGCTTCCACCACCCCGCCCGGCTTTTCGCTGGCGATGGAGGCGGCAAGTACAATCCGGCGAGGACCATAAAAGCCGCGGATATGGCTGGGCGAGAGTTCCCCGAAAATATTCACGCAAATATCGCGTAACTCCTGCGCGGCGGCTTTTTGCATCCGCGCCGGGATTTCCTCGGAGAACAGCTCCAGAAAAAACTCTGGCATCACGCGCTCTCCCCGGCAACCCAGGTCTCGGCACAAGCCTTCGCCAGCGCCCGCACCCGCCCGATGTACGAGGCGCGTTCCGCCACCGAGATCACACCCCGCGCATCCAGCAAATTGAACAAATGGCTTGCCTTGATGCACTGGTCATACGCCGGCAGCGCCAGGCCATGGCCCACCAGCGCCGCGCACTCCGCCTCGGCATCGGCAAAATGCCGGATCAACATGTCGGTATTGGCGAACTCGAAATTATGCGCCGAATATTCCTTCTCCGCGCGCAAAAACACATCGCCGTAACGCACCCCCGCGCCGTTGAAGTCGAGGTCATAAACATTCTCAACCCCCTGCGCATACATCGCGAGGCGTTCCAGCCCATACGTCATCTCAAAACTCGGCAAATCCACCGCAATCCCGCCAACCTGCTGGAAATATGTGAACTGGCCGACCTCCATGCCATCGCACCACACCTCCCAGCCAAGCCCCCAGGCGCCCAGCGTCGGGCTTTCCCAGTCATCCTCCACAAAGCGGATGTCGTGGCGGGCGCGGTCAATACCGATGGCGTCATAACTCGCCAGCAGCAACTCCTGGGCGTCGGCGGGACTCGGCTTCACAATCACCTGATACTGATAATAATGCTGCAAACGGTTCGGATTCTCCCCGTAGCGCCCGTCGGACGGCCGCCGCGAGGGTTGCACATAGGCCGCCCGCCAGGGCTTTGGCCCCAGGGCGCGCAGGGTGGTCGCGGGGTGGAAGGTCCCCGCCCCCATCTCCACGTCATAGGGTTGCAGAATCACGCAGCCCTGCCTGGCCCAGAAGCCATGCAGGGTGAGGATGATATCCTGAAAACTTTTTGCGGCCATCGGGCTGGTGGGGCGTGTCATGTACCATGTATGGGTTAGGCGTTATGCGGCGCAGCAATACGGCCCCAAACGCCTGAGAGCAACCTGGGTTATTACGATTATTAAAGAGGACGTGTCTTATGAGCAAAGGCTTCAACTGGTCAGCCGGAGACTGGATCAGCCTCTGCGCGGCGGCAATTCTGGGCGGCGGGGCCTTTGCCTTCCGCCTGCTCGCCATCGCGCCGCGCGCCACCGTGGGCATGTGCGCCGCCGCCAACGCGCCTGCCATCTGCGTCCCGCGCCATGCGGTGCTCATGCTGCAATACTACCAGGGCTTCGGCTGGGCCGCCCTGGCGCTAGGGCTGACGGCGTTTTTCCTGGGCAGGCGGGCCCCGGCGGCGCTGGCCCTTGGCCTCGGCATCGCCGCGGTGGTCAACTACAACGCCACCACTGGCATCATCGGTGCCGCCTTCGGTCTGGTTGCCTGGCTCGGCCTGGCCACTGGGCGCTACCAGGCCAAAGCTTAAAGCCCCAGCTTACCCATCGCTAAAAATTTATCGCGGCGGCGGCTCTTCAACGACTCTGGCGTCAGCCCCTTCATCAGGCTCAACTGCTGCGCAATGGCATCACCCAGCGCCGCCAGCGCCGTCTGCGGGTCGCGGTGCGCGCCGCCCAGCGGCTCCTGCACGATCTCATCGATCAACCCCAGTTTTCTTAAATCCTGCGCGGTGACTCGCATGGCCTCGGCCGCCACCGGCGCCTGCGCGGCGTCACGCCACAGAATAGAGGCGCAGCCCTCCGGCGAAATCACCGAATAGATCGCATGTTCAAACATCAGCACCGCGTTTCCGGCCGCCAGCGCAATCGCACCGCCCGAGCCTCCCTCGCCGATAATCGCCGCCACCAGCGGCACCGGGGCGCTCAAACAGCCCTCGATCCCGCGCGCAATCGCCTCCGCCTGCCCCCGCGCCTCGGCCTCGATGCCAGGGAACGCGCCGGATGTATCAACAAAAGTGAGAATCGGCATGTTGAACCGCCCGGCCAGTTCCATCAACCGGCGCGCCTTTCGGTAGCCATCGGGCTTGGCCATGCCGAAATTATGCTTGATCCGGCTTTCCGTATCAGTGCCTTTTTCAGTGCCGATCACCATCACCGCCTGACCGCGGAAACGGCCCATGCCGCCGATAATCGCCGCATCGTCGGCAAACGCCCGGTCGCCGGCCAACGGGGTGAACTCGGTAATCAGCGCAGCGATCACCGCCCCCGCCTTCGGGCGCTCCGCATGGCGGGCCACCTGGGTTTTCTGCCAGGGCGTCAACCGCGCATAAATTGATTTCAGCTGGCTGTCCGCCTTGGCGGAAAGCCGCGCCACCTCATCGACGATATTGATCTCGCCGGGCTGGGTCATTCGCCGCAGTTCCTCGATCTTGCTCTCGAGTTCGGCGACAGGTTTTTCAAAGTCCAGGAATTGACGCATGGGATCCGGCGTTTAGCACATATATCCGGCGAGGGAAGCAGGGGGCTGCCTTGCCACCCCGCCGCGCCTTCCCCGCGCGCTACTGCCCGCTCTTATCCCAGGGCGCATTACCCAAATTCACCTGCTTTGGCGTGGTGTTGGTGGCGCTGAGCGCTCCCACACCGGCGCCAATGCCGGCCCCCACCACCACGCCGATCGGCCCGCCGACCAGCCCGATGGCAGCCCCCGTCGCGGCCCCTCCGGCCGTGGTGCCGGTCAACCGGCCCGTGCCCGAACCACAACCAGCCAGAACCAGCAGCAGACTCAAGGAAATCATCTTTTTGCGCATGCCGCCCTCCAAACAATCCACCCCTTGTGTCAGATCCCGGCCGCGCCGGGCAACAAGCAAAGCGAATCATCTGGCATCCCCGGCAGCCTTCTTTTATGGTGAAAGCGTACTGAATTCACTAAATGCCCGGAGGAGTTTCATGTCCGACCTACTAAAAACCAAACTACCCCTCAAAAAACCCGGCTGGGTGGATGACTTCAAGGCCTTCGTTATGCGCGGCAACGTCGTCGATCTGGCGGTCGGCGTTGTCATCGGCGCTGCCTTCACCGGCATCGTCGGCAGCCTGGTCAAGGATATCATCACCCCGGTCATCGGCCTGGCCACTGGCGGCGTGGATTTCTCCAACCTTTTCATCATCCTCAAGGGCGCACCCGCCGCCACCTTGGCAGAAGCCCAGAAAGCCGGCGACGTCACCATTAACTACGGCATCTTCCTCAACGCAGTATTCAACTTCCTCATCGTCGCCTTCGCGATCTTCTGGATGGTGCGGCTGATCTCAAAACTCTATAAATCCCCAGCCCCCGCCCCCGCCGCGCCCATCCCCACGCCGACTGAAAGCCTGCTGGGCGAAATCCGCGACCTGCTAAAATCGAAATAATTTAACCCCCTCGGGGGAAAACAGCTCGAAACCACCAAACGGCGCCCCCTCAAGGGCGCTGTTTTCGTCTCCGCCCCCTAAACCCGCCGCGCCGGGCGCTGCGCCGGGTTTCGGGGTTTTCTCAAAAAACGGCGTATATTCGCCATTTTTTTAACCTCAGGCTCTCCTCTGGCATCCCGTCACTACTCCGTCATTGCTGATTTTATTTATAAATTCTTAATTTTAACACGTTTCACGCGAAGGTTAAACAAATTTATTGACTAATACTTCCTATGGTTGTATCTATGCCTCAATGATCTGGAGGTTTACATGAAAATCCTATCTTTTGAGACTATCTCAAATAAAAAAGACCTTTTAACCGCATTTTTGCGCTCACGTCTCGCCATCGTCGATGAAACCAACGACCCCGAGGAAGCCCTCGATCTGATCAAGTTTTACGATTACGACGCGGTTCTGCTCCGCCTGTCCGAGGAACGCCTAGGCGATCTGGATATTGTGCGTAAACTCCGCCTGGCTCGGCTCCGCGCGCCAATCGTGGCGGTCGCCCGCACCATGAACGAGGCAGCCCGCCTGCGCGTGCTCCAGGCCGGAGCGGATGATCTGATTGTCGACGCCCTTTCGCATGAGGAAATCTTCATGAAAGTGCAAAATCTCATTCGCCGCAGCCGAGGCTTCCAGGAAAACGCGCTGCGCATCGGCTCTGTTGAAATCAACATGAACGTGAAAAAAATCTACGCGAAGGGCAAGCCCGTTACCCTGACCAAAAAGGAGTACCAGATCGCTGAAATTCTGGCCTTGCGCAAAGGCGTCGTGCTGAGCAAGGAGGCTATTTTGGACCATCTCTATGGCGGGCTCGACGAACCAAACCCGAAAATCATCGATGTCTTCATTTGCAAAATCCGCAAAAAGCTCCAGGCCATGGGTGTTGAGGATTTCATTGAAACGAACTGGGGCCGCGGCTACATGGTGATCGACCATCGCCAGGATATCCAGCCTGATGCCACCTCCCGCCCCCTCTCCACTTTGGCAGAAACGCACGCACGCGCAATCGCCTGACCGTCAACCTCCCTCCCCTCCGGAGGACCAGCAAAAACCACTGCGCTTGGTCCTGTGAATGAACCCGGTTATGGTGATTTCACCAACAGGGAGATAAAAAATGCTGCTCATCACCCGCAAAATGCCCCCAGCCGTGGCGACTCGCGCGGCGCGCGAACATGAGGTACGGCAGCTTGCTCTTGAAGGAGTTTTCGACCCAGCGGTACTGCTGGAAAATCTTGCCTGTGTGAATGCGATTTTATGCACCCCGGCCGATAAGTTTGACGCCGTGTTAATCGCGCAGCTGCCTGCCAGCATAAAAGTGATCGCGACCTACAGTGTCGGGCAGGAACATATAGACCTCGCCGCCGCAGCCGCGCGAGGAATTGAAATTTGCAATACGCCCGAAGTGCTCAACACCGCCACAGCGGAACTGGCGCTGACATTGATGCTCATGGCGGCCCGCCGCGCCGGCGAGGGTGAACGCCTGTTACGCGCGGGAAAATGGACGGGGTTCTCGCTCACGTTTCATCTGGGGCACGGGGTTGCAGGCAAAGTGCTCGGCATTTTCGGCATGGGGCGCATCGGGCGGGAGTTGGCAGGCATGGCCCGAGGTTTGGGGATGACGATACATTATCGCAACCGCAACCGGCTGCCCCCGGAGTTGGAGCTTGGGGCCCACTACCATGAGGATGACGCCAGCTTTTTGGGCGCGATTGATTTTCTGTCGATCAATGCACCAGGTGGAGCGGACACCATGTACTGGCTGAATGCCAAGCGGATCGGCATGCTCAAACCCGGCGCCGTAGTGGTAAACACCGGACGGGGAAGCGCGGTGGATGACGATGCGCTGATCGCGGCGCTACGCTCAGGCCATGTTCTGGCGGCGGGTCTGGATGTTTATAACAATGAACCCAATCTTCATCCCGGGTATCTTGAACTGGAAAATGCCGTACTGCTTCCGCATATCGGCAGCGCTACGGTGGAGGCGCGCGACGCCATGGGATTTCTCGCGCTGGATGGCATCAAGCGCGCTCTGCACGGCTGATGCCATTGCGGCGCGCTCCACGTGGAGCATATCCGTAAAAACAACGATAACACAGTGTTAAATATAGTTTATTTTTCGCTTGCACCCCAATTTGTGCGGATTTGGTTCGAAAAAACAACAAAGCCTAATGTGTTAGGGCCTGCCCAGGCACAATTCCCGCTCACTTGGGGCAGCCCCGCGCGCAAAATCAAGAACTTATACCAGCCCGCCACCAAACCCAGAGAGTCAAGCTCTTGGCGGGCTGGTATCAGATGATCATTTCTCCGCCACCGCATAGCCGCCTTCCATCCTGCGAAACGTTTGCGTGACTGCGTGTTGCGGCTGCGGCGCGTTGAAAAATTTGTCTTCGTCAATCTGCTGGAAGCAGGCCCGGCCCAGATTTGGCATCACCGTCTCAGCCATGGCTCTTGGCTTCATCGGCGCGCTCGTACCAGCCCTTGGTTGCTGTCACGAGTTTGACTGTCAGCAGCATTACGGGCACTTCAATCAGCACCCCCACCACAGTCGCCAGCGCCGCGCCGGAGTTAAAGCCGAACAGGCTGATGGCCGCCGCCACCGCCAGCTCGAAGAAATTCGAAGCACCGATCAACGCCGAGGGACAAGCAATGTTGTGTTTTTCACCCAGCGCGCGGTTGAGCCCGTAGGCCAGCGTGGCATTGAAGAATACCTGCACCAGAATGGGCACGGCCAGAAGCACGATCACCAGCGGCTGCTTGATGATTTCCTCCCCTTGGAACGCGAACAGCAGCACCAGGGTGAGCAGCAGGGCAAGGATTGACCAGGGGCCGATTTTCACCATCGCAGCGTCGAACACGCCCTGGCCGCGCTTCAACAAGCTGCGGCGCCAGAGCTGCGCGATGATGACCGGGATGACGATATAGAGCACCACGGAGGTGAGCAGCGTGGCCCATGGCACGGTGATTGACGACAACCCCAGCAGCAAGCCGACAAGGGGCGCGAAGGCAAACACCATGATGGTATCGTTAAGCGCGACCTGCGAGAGCGTGAACAACGGATCACCACCTGAGAGGCGGCTCCAGACAAATACCATGGCCGTGCACGGGGCCGCCGCTAGCAAGATCAGCCCGGCGATGTAACTGTCAATCTGCCCAGGCGGCAGCAATGGGCGGAACAAATGCCCGATGAACAGCGAAGCCAGCAGCGTCATCGAGAAGGGTTTGACCATCCAATTGATGAACAACGTTACGCCGATGCCGCGCACATGCTGCTTCACCTCATGCAACGCCCCGAAATCAACCTTCACCAGCATGGGGATGATCATCACCCATATCAGCAACCCGACAGGCAGGTTGACCTGGGCGATTTCCATGCCCCCAACCGCCTGGAACAGCCCGGGCGCCACCTGCCCGGCCAATATCCCGGCGACGATGCACAAAAAAACCCAGAGACTCAAAAAGCGCTCAAATACGCTCATCTTTGCCCCGGCCGCGGCCCTGGCGGTAACCTCACATTGCACAGACATGACAGCTCCTTACAGGCCCAGGGCTTCGCGGACGGCCGGCACCAAACGGGCGCGGATATCATCGCGCACGCGGATGAAACTCTCTAGCGGCTCACCATGCGGATCGTGGAACGCGATATGCGTGCGCGGCACCGGACGTGGAAACACCGGGCAAGTTTCCTTGGCATTATCACAAACGGTCACGACCAGATCGATCGGCTCGTTCATCACCGCGTCAACGTCTTTCGGGTAGAGCCCATCGGTTGGCAGCCCTGCCTCCTGCAATGCCGCAATGGCGCCGGCAGCCACCTTGGGCTGCGGGCGTGTACCCGCCGAGAGCACACGCACCGCGCCACCCAGATCATGCCGGAGCAGCACTTCCGCCATCTGCGAACGGCAGGAATTGCCGGTGCAGAGAATGAGAACCGTTTTGTGAGCCGTCATTAAACCAGGATCCTTGATTGAAAAACTTTATGAATACCATATCGTAATGGGTGATTCACATTCTGCCGTGGCGGCCGCCGCGATCGCGCTCATGTCAGGTTTTGTTCCGGAGCCAGCACTTCAAGCCGTTTTCTCACACGCCGCGGTCGCGCCCTCCATCTGGCCGATTGCCCGGAGCTGCGTGGCTAGCGCCATTTTATCGATGCTGGCGAGCGGAAGGCTGAGAAACACACCAATGCGGGTCTTAAGGAAACGGAAGGCCTGCACGAAGGCGGCTTGCTTTTCCAAATCCGTCCCGTCCACGGCGGCGGGATCGGCAATTCCCCAATGCGCGGTTACCGGATGACCCGGCCAGACCGGGCAGATTTCCCCCGCCGCGTCATCGCAAACGGTGAACACAAAATCCATCATTGGGGCATCGGGGGCGGCAAATTCATCCCAGCTTTTCGAGCGCAACCCCATGGTTGGATAGCCATTACCGTCCAGCACTTTAAGGGCAAACGGGTTCACCACCCCCTTGGGATGGCTGCCCGCGGAAAACGCGCGGAAGCTGGCGCCGCCATCCATGCTCAGAATACTCTCCGCCAAAATTGAACGCGCGCTATTGCCGGTGCACAGAAACAGCACATTATAAACACGGTTAGGCATGAGCGTCTTCCTTCGCGAGACAGCAAGGGATCAGTTCATTAACGAGCGGCGCGCATTGGTCCGGACTCCCACCGCAGCAATCGGCGGCGAGGAACAGCGTTACGGCCCGGAGGCAATCCAGATTGGCCCGGTAAATGATCGAGCGGCTTTTGCGCTGGCTCCGCACCAAGCCCGAGCGAGTGAGAATCCCCAGATGGGACGAGAGCGTATTATGCGCAAGCTCCAACCGCCGAGCAATTTCACCGGCGGCAATTCCGCCCGGCTCATTGCGGACCAGTAGCCGGAACACGTCCAGCCGGGTGGTTTGTGCCAGTGCACCAAGCGCGAGAATAACGCCATCATTATCCATATGTCGACTATAGTGGAAATAACAGAATATGAAAAGGCTTAATTTCTACAGTGTTTCCCATTAAGAGTGGCACGTCATTAACGCGTCGAGGTCGTCGAGGCAGAGGTCTCGATGATTTGATCGAAGTCAATGCAATTTCGGCTGTGCGCTGCTAATGCAGCCTCCGCATAAACGGAACCAGGTGAAAGGGATATTTCCCTGTTGTTTTAGCAAATGTTCCAGTCAGGGTGGCAAGGCCACGACGGTGCGCCCTGCCAGCCGCATGAGATTTGTCACGGTTTCTGCTTTTATTTTTAGGAATGGAGGAGTTATCATGGGTAACAAACAAGTCGAGGTAAAGAAATCTTCCGAGACTGGCAAATCCAGCCGTCCCGATATGTGGCGGGCATTGCGAAGCGAAGTCGACCATCTGTTTGATCGGTTTTCGCCAGGTTTCAGCCGGCTTCCATTCTTTTCGGGCGGCGATACAGGGATTTTCGCGCCGTTCTTTTCTTCCGCAGGCGCTCTGGCTCCTTCCATGGATGTCACCGAAGACGGCAGCGCCTACACCATCACCGCGGAGCTTCCCGGCTTGGAGGACAAAGATGTCGATGTTTCCATCGAGGGATCGATGCTTAATATAAAAGGAGAGAAACAGCAGGAAACGGAACGCCAGGAGAAGAGCTACTACCTCTCGGAGCGTTCATACGGATCATTCTCGCGAAGCGTGTATCTTCCCGATGGCGTCGATCGCGACAAAATCTCGGCGCAGATCTCAAAAGGTGTGCTGAGCGTAACGCTGCCCAAAACCGCCGCCGCGCAAAGCAGCAGCAAGAAAATCGAGGTTAAAGCCGGATAGGCGGGTATGATGGGGGTGTCTGATACCAGCCCGCCAAGAGCTTGACTCTCTGGGTTTGGTGGCGGGCTGGTATAAGCTCTTGATTTTGCGCGCGGCCGCCCCACCAGCCCCGCGCGCATACCAGTCAGCCTTAAGGCTGACTGGTATGACATCTTCCAAAGCCGCATTGGCTAACATGTTTTGCGGCTAGGCTGGAGGTGTTGGAAATGCTGGCGCGCCCTGATGGAGTCGAACCATCGGCCTCAAGATTAGAAGTCTCGTGCTCTATCCAGCTGAGCTAAGGGCGCGTGCCGGCGTGTGGTAAACCGCCGCCTTCAATGCGTCCAGTTTTCCTTGCGGTCAGCCCGGAAATTATCGGCATAGACCTTGGGCTTGCGGACTCGGGCGGTGGGGATTTCCAGATCGTAGGGGATTTCGTGCGCCTTGGCGTAGGCAATGGCCTCCTCGCGGGTGGCGAAGCTGAGCTTTATCTGGCTTCGCATATCGTCCGAGCCGGTCCAGCCCATCAGCGGGTCGCTTATCTTGGCGGTCTCGGGCTCATACTCCAGCATCCAGCGGTGTGTCTTGGCGGTGCCGGACTGCATGGCGGATTTGGGGGGAAGGAAAATACGCGCCCGCATGAAACCTTAGCTCCTGCTTAAACTTGAATCCAAAAAACTGGTCGGGGCGCCCGGATTCGAACCGGGGGCCTCTTGTACCCAAAACAAGCGCGCTACCAGGCTGCGCCACGCCCCGAACCATAGCCGAGCCACCACAAAGCCCGGTTAACACCCCGGGCGCCATGGTTGCGTGGGCTGGCTTAGCCGCCGCCAAACTGCTTGGCAATGACCCTATCGCCAACATTGATATTCAGCGCCGCGGTGATGCCGCCTTGCAGCTCCAGCGTGGCCAGCACCGGCACGCCCGGGGAGATGGGGGTGAGGCTGTAGGGGACGGTCATCTCGGCGATGGATTTGATAATGCCGTCAGCGCCGATGAAGACCATGTCCTCCGGCACGGGGCAGTTTTTCATCCACATCGCCTGCATTTCCGGGTGCGGCCACATGAAGAGCATGCCGGCATCGGCGGGGATGGAGGTGCGGAACATCTCACCCGTATCCTGCTGCTGCTGGGTCACGGGAAGCTCAACCGTAAAGACATGGCGCTGGCCATCGGCTCCGGCGATGGTGAGCGACTCGGTGGGCAGCTTGGGCTGCGGGCCGGTGGGATCGTCGCTCTGCGCGTGCGCGGCGCCCGCCGCCAGAAGCACCGCCGCCATGGTGAACGCTAAAATTTTCATAAACCCCTCATCGTCTGCGTGGAGTGATCATGGACAAAGCCGGGGCCGGCTGCAATCACCATGGGGTGAAACGTGCTCCCCTGCCTGCCGCCGCCGTGGCGTTGCTGCTCACCCTGGCCACGCTGGCCAGCCGGGTGCCGGTGCTTGGCCGCTCGGTGCTGGACTGGGATGAGAGCCTGTATTTTTTAATGGCGAGGGCTTGGCTTGAGGGCCACCTGCCCTACACCACCATCTGGGACAATAAGCCGGTTGGCATCTACGTTATTTTCGCGGCTTTTCAGGCGGTATTCGGTAGCCAGGTGGTGGCGATGCGCCTGGCCAGCGTGGCCTGCGTGAGCCTGCTGGGCTTCAGCGTGTTCAAAATCACCGAACATCTCACCAGGGACCGCGCAGCGGCTTGGCTGGCCGGTGACGCGCTGGTGCTGTGCGCGCTGAGCAATGACGGGCTTTCGGCCAATACCGAGCTGTTTATGGCGGTGTTCACCGCGCTGGCGGTCTGGGCGGTGCTCGCGGGCCGGCCGGGCTGGCTGTTGGGGGTGCTGCTGGGCGCGGCGTTCATGGTTAAATATGTCGCGGTGTTCGAGGCGCCGGTGGTGTTTTTGTTGTTCATGCTGCGCCAGCGGCGGGTTGGAGCGGGGGTTGGCGTGATTCTGGGCGCGGCGCTGCCGCTGCTGGCGGTGGTGGCGCTCTACGCAGCGGCGGGGAAGCTGGGGTTGTGGTGGGATTGCTCGGTGGCCTCCAACTTGCGCCGGGTGGATGTGCCGCTCAGCACAGGGGCGCTGGACTATGCGCTGCACATCGAGCTTTGGCGCTGGGGGCCGCTGTATCTGGCCGGTTTTGCCCTGCTGCCTTTGGCGTTCTGGCGGCGGGAGGCGGTGTTTCCAGCGGCCTGGCTGCTGGGCGGGCTGGCCGGGGTGGCGGTGGCGAAATCCTTCTATGACCATTATTTTTTGCAGGTTCTGCCTGTGCTGTGCGTGAGCCTGGGGCTGTGGTTCAGCCTGTTGCCGCGCGGGCGGGTGGTGCGCGCGGGGTTTGTGGCAGCCACGCTGGCGCTGCCCGCCTGGGCGGCGAAAATTGCCTTGCATGACGCCATGGTGCCGGATGTGACGGCGCAGGTGGGGGCGGATTTGGCGGCGCAGCACCCGGCAAGCCTGTATGTGTTTGATTCGCAGCCGATTCTCTACGCGCTGAGCGGCCAGACGCCGCCGACGCGCTATGTGCTGCCATCAGAATTGGTGGGGCTTAGCCTGCCGCGCGTGGCGGGGGTGGATGCCATGGCGCAGGTGGCGCGGATTCTGGCCGGGAAGCCGCAATTCATCGTTTGCCGCGCCCCGGTGCCCACCAACCCGGCGGTGGTGAACCTGGCGGTGTATGCACAACTGCAACAGGCGCTCGCCGCGCACTATGCGCTGTGGCGGAGCTATCCGGGGGTTGCGGTATATAAGATCAGATAGGCTCTTGGCCCGTCAGCGCGGCTTCCAGCCGTTGCACCGCGGCCTCGGCGGCCTCGGCAATGTGGCGCAGTTTCTCATGGTCCAGAAACCGCGCGGTCCGCAATGTGGCCACCGCCGTTGCAACCCCCTGGCGTTGCAGCACTTCGGCGATGCGGGCCATGCGCTGGGAGGTCTCCTCGGTAACGATCTGGCCGCCGATGAATTCCAACCCCGCCTTGGTTCCCGCCGCCCAGCAGCGCCGGGCCAGATAGCTGGCGCCGCCGCTCATTTGCAACGTCACTTCATCCGGCAGTTCAGCCAGTGTACCCATGTCCACAAGGACGCCAGCACTTGATTGATCCAGGATCAGGCAGTTGAACACCCCGCCACCGGCATTGGCGCTGACAAAAATCTTCGCGCTCCTGATGACCGGCCTGCGCGAATTGCCGCGCCGCTCAGCCAGGGCGGCTGCCTCGCTGGGGCCGGATTTGGCGGTCGTCTCCTGCTGCAACATATAAGTTGGCCTTCCGCATACTGGGTGGATGCCCCGTTATGACGGGCAGATGTTAATATCCGCCCAACAGGTGAAGAGGGGCCGGGCTTGATCCACATCAATTCCGCACGGAGGGCGTTTTGCTATCGGGGGCGGAGTGGAACCCCGGTGGTAAAATATGGCACAGCTTGATCTTGAGGCTTTTCGCGCCACTTCACTGACGCGCGAGCCGTTCAGTTATTTGGTGGTAAAAAATTTCATCCGCCCGGAGGCGGCCGCGAAGATTACAAAAGACTTTCCTGAGATCGCTTATCCGGGGCTGCTGCCGGTGGAGGCCACACAATACGGCCCTGAATTTCGCGCGTTGATCGAGGAGCTGACCAGCCAGCCGGTGGCGAAGGCTTTTGGCGAGAAGTTCGGCCTGGAGCTGATCGGCCAGCCGGTGATGGTGACGCTGCGCGGGCGCTGCCAGGAAAAGGACGGGCGAATCCATACCGACAGCGAGGCCAAGCTGGTGACGGCGCTGCTGTATTTCAACGAGGATTGGGAAGCCGGCGGCGGGCGGTTGCGCTTGCTGCGCGGGCCGGACGACCTGAACGACATGATCGCCGAGGTGCCGCCCAACATGGGCACGTTGGTGGCGTTCCGCCGGTCGGACAAATCCTTCCACGGGCACGAACCTTATGTGGGGGTGCGGCGGTATGTGATGATCAACTGGATGGCCAATAGCTTCGCCGCGCAACGCGAGATCATGCGGCACAAAATTTCGGCGCAGGCCAAGAAGGTGCTTAATTATGTATGATCCCAAGACCGCCGCGGCGCGGTTTTTGGCGAGTTTGGACGCCAGCCGCCGCGCCGAGGCGCCCTACCGGCATTGGCTGCTTGAGGATGTGCTGCCGGCGGACATGTGCGCCGCCGTGGCCGCGTTGCCGCTGGCGCCGCCGCAAATTGCGGATACGCTGGGCCGCCGCGAGACGCATAACAGCACGCGGCTGTTTTTTGGCGTGCAGGAGCAGGCGCGCTACCCGGTGTGCGCGGCGCTGGCGCAGGCGCTGCAAAGCCCGAAGGTGACGGGGCGGCTAGAGCAGGTTTGCGGCGTGGCGCTGGGCGGAAGTTCGCTGCGGATTGAGTATTGCCTGGATACGGATGGTTTCTGGCTGGAACCGCATACGGATATCGGGGCGAAGTTTTTTACCATGCTGATTTATCTCAACGCCTCCCCGGCGGATGAGGAATGGGGCACGGATGTTTATGCGGCGCCTGATGAATATGCGGGTACCGCGCCGTTTCATCCGAATGCCGGGCTGATCTTCGTGCCGGGCAAGAATACCTGGCATGGGTTCCGCAAGCGTAAGATCACCGGGGTGCGGCGCTCGCTGATCGTGAATTATGTGACGCCGGACTGGCGCGCGCGGCATGAGCTGGCGTTTGCGCAAACGCCGGTGGCGTGAGGGCGGGGCTGTCATCAACCGGCGCAAAGGCGGAGCGGATAAGTCTAAACAAATCTTTATAAAATAAACCGGACAGTTTGGCGCTATAAGAAATTTTGAAGCCACAGTGAATGAAGGCGTGAAATGTCAAAATTCATGATTTTCATCATCGTCATGATGACGGCGGGGGCGGCCTATGGCGACACGGTGAACGGGAATATCAATGGCCATCGCTTTGCGTTGAGCGGCGCAAGCGGGGATTTTACGCTCACGGCCGATGGGCGCGTGGTCCTGCATGATACCAGGGATCAATCGGTATCGGTTGCGGGGACTTATGCTTTTGGGGCGTCATCCTCCAGCTTTGTATCCTCCAGCGCCAATGGCAGCGTTATCTCCTCGAGTTCCAGCGGCGGCTCCGGGGAAAGCTATGGCGTTGTGTTGATCGCGGAGCGCGCGCCGGGCGGTGGGTGCCCGCTGAAATTTCAGGCGCTGATCCTGGGCGGCACCACGATACTCTCCAAGCCCTTTGGCTCGTGCAGCGAAAGCCGGGAGATTTCGCAGATCAACGGCCGAATCGTGGTGGTGACGCCGCGATTGGATGGCCCGGGAGATGAGGTGGACACCATTACGGCGGGCGGGGTGAGGACCGGATTTAGCGCGAATTAGCGCGCGCGGGGTGAGAGGATGTCAACCCTCGCGGGCGCGGCCATGGCGGGGGAAACTACCTGGCATAGCGGGTGAGCAGCGCCACCGCCTGGACGAGGGCGCTGGCCAGGGCGGCGTTTTGGGCCGCGGCCTGCGCGGCGGGTGTGGCCCCCACGAGCGGAGCGGCGCCGGTGATGCGCTGTTGCACCAACGGCAGAGCGGCGGTGGTGATGCCGCCCGCGGGTTTGATGACGGCGAGCGTAAGCACGGCGGTTGCCTGGCCGCTCGCGGGGTTGGCCAGCAGCTGGGTGAGTTCGCCTTCAACGATCAATCCGGGATTGAGCCGGCTGCCCGGCTGGATGACGGCTGAGAAGGCGCCGCTGGCCTGGCACCAGGTAAGCAGGGCCTGGGTGGCGGCATCGGCCGGGGCGGCGGCCCAGTTATTGTAATAGTCGATATTCAGGCTGCCATCAGGCGCCAGGGATTGCAGTCCCGTCTGGTCCAGACCTGGCGCCGCGCTGATGGCGCGCACCATGAGGATGGGGCCGGAGGGGTTGGCGGGATTTTGCGCCGGGGGCTGCGGGGCGAGCGGCCAGCTGGTGCGGGCGATGTATTTTTGCGCGGGCAGCAGGGAGGTGCAGGCGCTGAGCGCGAGCAGGGCGAGGCAGGCGAAACGGCGGTTCATGGGTTAGCTCCATCGGGCGGCGGGGGCGCGCTGAGCAGCACCTGGGATGGGTTGCGCGCCAGCTCGGCGGAAAGTGCGCGCAGATTGGCGGCGGTGGTTCTCATCTCCGCCAGCATGGGCAGCAGCTGGGCTTGAAGGTCGGCGGTGGTCTCGTTGGCTTGGTTGATGGTGGCCTGCGAGGAGGCGGCCAGGGCAGGCAGTTGCGCGGTGATTTTGGCAAGCTGCGCGGTGGTCTGGTTGAGCTGGGCGAGGATCTGCATCGTCTGCGGCCCCGCGGCGAGATTGCGGATGGAGGCTGTGGTGGCGGGCAGGTTTGTGGCCGTGAGCGTGGTGTTGAGATTGGTCAGCAGCGCGGCAGCCTGGGCCACGGCCTGATGCGCGTCGCCGGAGGTGACTTCATCGTGCAGCGTGGTGGTGAGCGCGTTGATCTGGGTAAACATCTTGCCGAGATCGACCTTTGAGAGCGAGGACATGACCTGCTCCAGCGCATCCTGAATCTGCGTGAGGGTGCTGGGCATGGAGGGTATCACCGTGCTTTCCGGGGTCCAGGGCACGGGTTGCACCGGATATTGCGCGGGGTTGACGAAGCTGACATCGAGATATGAGAGGCCGGTGATGCCTTGCGGCTCGATCTGCACGCGCAGGCCGTGTGCGATGAGATTTTGCAGACTGCCGCTATGGCCGATTTTTTTAGGGTCCACCGTGAAGCGGACGACAACCTGCTGATAGACTTTCTGGCTGGCCGCGCCGGGAGGGGGCGGGTATTCAGCGGCGACAAGGCCGATGTCAGTAATCTGGCCAATGGTGACGCCGCGGAATTTGACGGCGGTGCCGACGTTAAGCCCCTGCACGGACTCACTGAAATAGGTCTCCTGCTGGAGGCTGGGGGTGAAGTTGATGCCGGCCAGGAAAAAGATGAGGGCAAGCAGGGCGGCAATGCCCGCCAGGACGAACATGCCAACGCGCAGGCCGGCATTTTTCGGTTCCATTTACGGCATCTCCCGGTTGAAGAAGGCTTTTACCATGGGGATTGTGGAATTGGCTTGTAATTCCCGCGGCTGGCCCAGCGCGATGAGGCCCTGGGCCGTGGCGTCCAGCATGGCGCAGCGCCCGGCGATGGCGAGTATGGAAGGCAGCTCATGCGTGACGAGGACAAAGGTGGTGCCGAGCGTGGCGCGCAGCTCCAGGATCAGGCGGTCCAGCCCGGCGGAGGTGATGGGGTCAAGCCCGGCGGAGGGTTCGTCAAGCAGGAGGATCGGAGGGTCAAGCGCCAAGGCGCGGGCGATGGCGGCGCGTTTGACCATGCCGCCGGAGATTTCGGCAGGCAGGCGCGGCGCGGCGTCAGACAGGCCGACCAGGGCGAGCTTGATGCGGGCGACTTCCTCGCGCGCGGCGGCGGGAAGATCGGTGAAGACGGCGAGCGGGAGCGCGACATTTTCCAGCAGGGTCATGGAGCCGAACAGCGCGCCGGACTGGAACATGACGCCGATGGTGCGGCGCACGGCCGCCACATCACCGGTGACGGAGTGGCCTGCGACGGTGATCTGCCCGGCGGTGGGCGGCAGCAGGCCGATGATCTGCCTGAGCAGGGTGGATTTGCCGCAGCCAGAACCGCCCAGGATGGCGAAGATTTCACCTTGTTCGATGTCAAAGCTGACATCTTTGAAGATGGTGCGGGTGCCGAAGATCTGGGTGGCGCCGCGGATGGAGATGATCGGCGTCATAGCCCCAGCCGGTACATCATGACGGCAAAAACGCCGTCAATGAGGATGGTGGCGACGATGCCGCCGACCACGGCGGAGGTGGCCGCCTCGCCCACCGCGCGCGGGCCATTGCCGGCGGTAAGCCCGGCGCGGCAGCCGATGAGGGCAAGAGCGGCGGCGAAGACCAGCCCCTTGGAGAGACCCAGCAGAAGATCCGCTGGGTGGGAGGCGGAGAGTATCTGCTGCGCGATGGCCGAAAGAGGAAAGCCTAGCAGCATGAGCACAACCGCCATGCCGAGCAGGCCCGCGATGTCCATGGCGGCGAGAAGGCCGGGCATGACCAGCATGGCGGCGGCCATGCGCGGGAGAACCAGCATGGACGCGGGGTCTATGCCCATGGTGGTGAGAGCGGCGATCTCCTCGTTGACCTGCATGGTGCCAAGCTCGGCTGCGAAGGCGGAGCCGGTGCGCCCGGCCAGGATGACGGCAACCAGCAGCGGGCCGAGTTCGCGGAACAGGGAGAGGGAGACGAGGTTGGCGACATAGAGATCGGCACCGTACTGGCGC
Organism: Acidocella sp.; assembly: GCF_028687955.1. GTDB lineage: Bacteria > Pseudomonadota > Alphaproteobacteria > Acetobacterales > Acetobacteraceae > Acidocella. The sequence goes on along the minus strand of NZ_JAQTZC010000040.1, from coordinate 2,161 downwards.
ATGGGGATGGCCGACTGGAAGGCCAGGATGAGGCCGATAAGGAAGCCCAGCATGAGCACGAGCGGGAGCGCCTGGAGGCCCGCGCGGTCGGTGATGCGCAGGAAACCGGCGCCGCGCAGAAAGCGCAGCCTGGCGGGAAGGCCGAGCAGGGCGAGAACCGTGGCGCCGAAGAATTCGACGCGGATTTTGGCATTTTGCAGCAGGCCCGTGCCGGGTTGAGGCGTGGGGCTGGGCCTGGGGCTGCCGGGAGGCGGCATGGCGGCGCGCAACTGGGCGAGCAGCGCGGCGGCGCGGGGGGTGGCGCCGGTGAGGGTGAGCGGGCCGCCGTGCGCGGTTTCCATGGCGAGGATGAGCGCGGCGCCGGAGGTATCAACGATGGTGGCGCCGGAGAGGTCCAGCGTGAGGGGCGTGCCGCGGGCGGCGCGGGCGGCGCTGATGGCCTGCGGCCAGAGCCTGCCCAGGCCCGGCGCGGTGAGTGGACCGGCGAGGGCGATGCGCTTGTCCGCCTGGGCGAGGCTGGCGCTCATGCCGGGGTGAGGTGGTGGAGAAGCTGAGCGGAGCCTTCGTAGATCATGCTCAGGGAGACATAGAGCACGATGGCGATGCCGACCCATGCCAGCCAATGGAAACGGGTGAGCAATTTGGCGACCAGCGTGGCGGCGATGCCCATGAGGGCGACCGAGACCGCAAGGCCGGTGGCGAGCACATAGGGGTGGTCATGCGCGGCGCCGGCCACGGCCAGAACATTATCCAGCGACATGGAGATGTCCGCCACGATGATGCGCCAGATGGCGGCGCGCAGGCGGCCGGCGGGCTTGACGCTATGGTTCTCGCGCGCGCCGTGCAGCTCGCGGGCGGATTTCCAGACAACCCACAAGAGCAGGATGCCGCCGGCCAGGGTGAGGCCCAGGATGTGCAGCATTTGCAGCGCGACCAGAGCGAAGGCGATGCGGATGATGGTGGCGCCGGCGATGCCGTACCAGATGGCCTGGCGGCGCTGCGCCTGGGGCAGGCCGTTCACGGCCAGGCCGATGACGACGGCGTTATCCCCGGCCAGAACGAGGTCGATCAGCAGGACCTGCACAAGAATGGCCAGGAGGGGAAGAAGTGCCGGAAGGTCCATGAGGGGAAGTGACTTGCGCTGACGCGGCTTGTCAATGCGGGGGTGGAAGGCTAGGCGGGGCCTTAAAGATTTCACTTGAGGAGTTAACCATGATCCCCCGTTATAGCCGCCCGCAGGCCGCCGCCATCTGGACGCAGGAGAACAAGTACAGGATCTGGTTCGAGATCGAGGCGCTGGCCTGCGAGGGGATGGCCGAGGCGGGGTTGATCCCGCGCGAGGCGGCGGCGGTGATCCGGGAGAAAGGCGGCGCGAAGCTGGCGGTGATCAATGCCGCGGATGTGGAGCGCATTGACGAGATCGAGCGTGAGACGCGCCATGATGTGATCGCGTTTTTAACCTGGCTGGCGCAGAGCGTGGGGCCGGAGAGCCGGTTCGTGCATCAGGGGCTGACCTCATCGGATGTGTTGGACACGTGTCTGGCGGTGCAGCTGACGCAGGCGGCGGATTTATTGCTGGCGGATATCGATGAAGTGCTGGCGGCGCTGAAGAAGCGGGCGCTGGAGCACAAATACACGCTGACCATCGGCCGCAGCCATGGGATTCATGCCGAGCCGACGAGTTTCGGGCTGAAGCTGGCGGGGCATTATGCGGAGTTCGCGCGCAACCGGGAACGGCTGGTGGCGGCGCGGGCCGAGATCGCGACCTGCGCGATCTCGGGCGCGGTGGGGACGTTCGCGCATGTGGACCCGCGGGTTGAGGCATATGTGGCCTCAAAGTTGGGGCTGGCGGTGGAGCCGGTCTCGACCCAGGTGATCCCGCGTGACCGGCATGCGGCGTTTTTCGCGGCGCTGGGGGTGATTGCCTGCGGGATCGAGCGGCTGGCGACCGAGGTGCGGCATTTGCAGCGCTCGGAAGTGCGCGAGGCGGAGGAGTTTTTCCACGCCGGGCAGAAGGGGTCTTCGGCGATGCCACATAAGCGCAATCCGGTGCTCTCGGAGAATTTATGCGGCCTGGCGCGGCTGGTGCGCGCGGCGGTGGTGCCCGCGATGGAGAATGTGGCGCTGTGGCATGAGCGCGATATCAGCCACTCCTCGGTCG
>NZ_JAQTZC010000039.1 GCF_028687955.1 Acidocella sp. | reverse complement strand
TCTCGCGCCACATCGAGGTGCTGGCGGGCGAGACGGTGCGCCACGGGCTGGCCGGGCGGGTTGCGGGCTCGCACCTGACCTCGATGCACAGCATGGATAATTACTACGCCAGCAAGCTCATTGCGCTAATACGCGAGGCGGGCGTCGCGGCGATTGCGAATCCGCTGATCAACATCACCTTGCAAGGCCGCCACGACACCTACCCGAAACGGCGCGGCATGACGCGGGTGAAGGAGCTGCTGGCCGCCGGTGTGAACGTGGCCTTCGGGCATGATTGCGTGATGGACCCGTGGTATTCGCTGGGCAGCCACGACATGCTGGAGGTGGCCAGCATGGCGTTGCATGTGGGGCAGATGACCGGGGTGGCGGAAATCAACGCCTGCTTCGCCGGGGTGACGGAGACGGCCGCGAAGGTGATGAACCTGGTGGACTACGGCATCGCCCCGGGATGCTACGCTGACATGGTGGTGTTGCAGGCGGCGGACCCGATCGAGGCGATACGGATTTCAGCGGAGCGGCTATATGTGCTGCGGCGGGGCAAGCTGCTCGCACAGGCGGCGCCGCGCCAGAGCGTGGTGACATTTGGCGGCACCGTGCGAACCTTGGATTTTACACACGCGAATTTGGCGGGAGTATGAGATGAAGACAATTCTGGTTACAGGCGCGACCGCGGGATTCGGCGCGGCGTTCGCGCGGCGGTTCGTGGCCGATGGGCACCGGGTGATCGCCACCGGGCGGCGGGTGGAGCGGCTGGCGGCGCTGGCCGGAGAGCTGGGCGAGAGGCTGCTGCCGGTGGCGCTGGATGTGACCGACAAGGCCGCCGTGGCCGGGTTTGTGGACGGCCTGCCGGAGAGCTGGCGGCGGATCGACGTGTTGGTGAACAACGCGGGGCTGGCTTTGGGGCTCAGCCCGGCATGGGAAGCCGATCTGGCCGACTGGGACACCATGATCGCAACGAACGTGACCGGGCTGATCCATGTGACGCGGGCGATTTTACCCGGAATGGTGGCGCGCAACGACGGGATCATCCTGAACCTTGGCTCGGTGGCGGGGGTTTATCCCTATCCCGGCGGGCATGTTTATGGCGGGTCAAAAGCGTTCGTGCAGCAGTTCTCGCTGAATCTGCGCGCGGATCTGGTGGGCAGGAATATCCGCGTCACGGATATCGAGCCGGGGATGGTGCAGGGGTCGGAGTTCAGCAAAGTGCGCTTCGGCGGTGACGAAAACAAGGCGGCGGCGGTTTACGCGGGCGCGAACGCCATGGTGCCGGAGGATATCGCCGAGACGGCGGCCTGGCTGATTTCATTGCCGCCGCATGTGAACATCAACCGGATCGAGATGATGCCGACCTGCCAGGCCAACGGGCCGTTCGCGGTGAAACGGGAGTAGACAATCACGCCGCGCGTTCGTAACCTGTTAACAACTTTAACGGGTGTTTTATGTCGATCGCGCGTGTGAACAGCTTCGCCTTCGCCGGAATCGACGCGCAGCCGGTGGAAGTGCAGGTACAGATAGCCGCCGGGCTGCCGAATTTTTTGATGGTGGGGCTGCCCGACAAGGCGGTGGGCGAAGCGCGCGAGCGGGTGCGCGCGGCGCTGACGGCGATGGGGCTGGCGCTGCCGCCCAAGCGCGTGCTGGTTAATCTGGCGCCGGCGGATGTGCTGAAGGAGGGCAGCCATTTTGACCTGCCGGTGGCGCTCGCCGTTTTGGCGGCGATGGATGTGCTGCCGGCTGAGGAGCTGGCACGGTTCGCGGCGCTGGGCGAGCTTTCGCTGGATGGGCGGATCAACCAGGTGGCGGGGGTGTTGCCCGCGGCGATTGCGGCGGCGGGGCGGGAGCTGGGGCTGATCTGCCCGCAGGCGCAAGGGGCCGAGGCGAGCTGGGCGGGCGACATTAGCGTGCTGGCGGCGCCGGATTTGTTGAGCCTGATCAATCATTTCCGGGGCACGCAGCAGTTGGCGCCACCGCCCGCCGGGCTACTGGGCGGCGGCGGCAAGGCGCTGGACATGGCCGATGTGCGCGGCATGGAGACGGCGCGGCGCGCGCTGGAGGTGGCGGCGGCGGGCGGGCACAACATGCTGATGATCGGACCGCCGGGGGCGGGAAAATCCATGCTGGCGGCGCGGCTGCCGGGGCTGCTGCCCGACCTCACCCCGCGCGAGGCGCTGGAGGTGAGCATGGTGCATTCCGTGGCCGGGATGCTGGATGGGGGACGGCTTGTTACCCGCCCGCCGTTCCGCGAGCCGCACCACTCCGCCAGCATGGCCGCGGTGGCTGGTGGCGGCAACCGGGCGAGGCCGGGAGAGGTTTCGCTGGCGCACCGGGGCGTGCTGTTCATGGACGAGATGCCGGAATTCCCCCGCGCCACGCTGGAGGCTTTGCGCCAGCCGATGGAGGCGGGGCATACCACGGTCTCACGCGCGGCGGCACACATTACGTATCCGGCACGGTTTCAGTTGATCGGCGCGATGAACCCTTGCCGTTGCGGGTATCTGGGCGATGGTGCGCGCGAATGCGGGCGGGCGCCGCGCTGCGGTGAGGATTATCAGACGAAATTAAGCGGGCCGTTGCTGGACCGGATCGACATCATCATTGAAATTGCACCGCTGACGCCGAAGGAATTGTCCTGGGCGCCGGTGGGGGAGGCAAGTGTTGTGGTGGCGGCGCGGGTGGCCGCCGCGCGCGAGCGCCAGCGCGAACGTTACGGTGAGAACGGGGCCACCACCAATGCCGAGGCGCTGGGGGATTTGATCCGGCTTGCAGGCGAGGCGAAGACGTTTCTGGAAATGGCGGCGGCGAAACTGCGGCTCTCCGCGCGCGGGTATACGCGCAGCATGCGGGTGGGGCGTACAATCGCGGATCTGGCGGGGACAGAAGAGGTGCAGATGGGGCATATCGCCGAGGCGCTGGCCTACCGGCACCGCATGCCAGGGCGGGCGATGGTGGCGCAGGGGGGCTGAACATGCCGGTGAATTTCGTTTGTCCGGGCGGGGCGGCCAGATGCGCCCCCGTAACAGTCCGACTTGACAAGCGCCTACGCAATAGGGTCTGATAATAAACAGATAACTAATCAAACAAGGTTTCGCTGTCGTGCGGCTGCGGCCGTATTCGCCGGTTATCAGGACCCCACCGCCGAAACCGACACGGGCCATAGAGACGGAAACAGACCATGGAAGAAACGGCCCATTATTGGGTTTTTTTGGTCTACGCCGTTGCCGTGACCGGTTTGGTGGCGGGGATGATTGGCGTGTCCTATTTCCTTGGGCAGCGGCATATGAAACCGGCGACCCGCCAGCCGTTCGAGTCGGGGATCGTTACGGTTGGGTACGCGCGGTTCCGGCTGCCGGTTCAGTTCTACTTGATCGCGATGTTTTTCGTGATCTTCGATCTTGAGGCGGCGTTTCTGTACGCATGGGCCACCGCGGTGCGGGCCGCGGGGTGGACCGGTTATATCGTGATGCTTGTCTTCATTGTCACACTGCTCGCGGCGCTCGTTTATCTCTGGCGCGCCGGCGCGCTCAACTGGGGGCCGCGGACACGCCAGCTCACCAAGCAAAGGCCAGGTTGACGCCATGCGCTTCTCATTCACCAAAGCAGAGCCTGGACGGCAGGTTTCAACCACGGCGCCGCTGCTGCGCGCAGCCCCGCCCGGGGGGGGCAGCTTTACCGAGACGGTGCGGCGCAATCTGGCGCTCACCCGGCTTGAGGACATGGTGGCCTGGGGCCAGAAAAATTCGGTCTGGCCGTTCAACTTCGGGCTTTCGTGCTGCTATGTCGAGATGGCGACCGCTTTTACGAGCAAGTTTGACATCGCGCGCTTCGGCTCCGAGGTGCTGCGCGCCACGCCGCGCGAGGCGGACCTGATCGTTATTTCCGGCACCGTGTTCGCGAAGATGGCGCCGGTGATAAAATATCTGTACGACCAGATGCTGGAGCCGCGCTGGGTGATCTCGATGGGCGCGTGCGCCAACTCGGGCGGCATGTATGATATTTACGCCGTGGTGCAGGGCGCTGACAGTTTTCTCCCCGTGGATGTTTATGTGCCGGGCTGCCCGCCGCGCCCGGATGCGCTGCTGGAGGGGCTGATGCTGCTGCAACGCTCCATCGGCACCGACCGGCGGCCGCTGAGCTGGGTGGTGGGGCCGCAGGGGGTGGAGAAGCTGGAGCGCCCCAGTATGCGCGACCTCAAACGCGAAGCGCGCCAGGCGGCGACGGATCTGCCCACACCGGACCACGTATAGGGAGGGCGGGATGTTGAACTCAGCCGGCAGCATCCCCCTCACGAACGGCGAACAGACGATTTTGCGCGAGCTGAACCGTTGCTTCGGGCCGGCGGCGAGCCTCGTGCAGCAGACCAGCGACCAGATACCGACCTTCTGGGTGGCGCGCGAGATCGCACACGGCGTGCTCAGCCATCTGCGGCATGGCGCGGAGCGGCCGTTTCGCGTCCTCTACGACCTGACGGCCGTGGATGAGCGCTTGCGCGTGCACCGGCAGGGGCTGCCGCCGGCTGATTTCACGGTGGTCTACCACCTGATGTCCTTCGAGCGGAACGAGGATGTCCGAATCAAGGTGGCGTTGAGGGAGGGGGCGCTCGAACTGCCGAGCGCGGCGGATATATGGCCTAACGCGAACTGGTATGAGCGCGAGGTATGGGATTTGTTCGGTGTCAGTTTTAGCGGGCATCCGCACCTGCGCCGCATTCTGACCCCGCCGACCTGGACCGGGCATCCGCTGCGCAAGGACCATGTGGCGCGGGGGACCGAGATGGACCCCTATGTGCTGACCGAGGAGCGCGAGGCCGCCGAGCAGGAGGCTTTGCGCTTCCGCCCGGAAGAATGGGGCATGAAGCGCCACAGCGAATCCGCCGATTTCATGTTCCTCAACCTTGGCCCCAACCATCCGAGCGTGCATGGCGTGTTCCGCATCATCCTCCAGCTCGAGGGGGAAGAGATCGTCGACGCGGTGCCTGAGATCGGTTTTCATCATCGCGGCGCCGAGAAGATGGGCGAGCGGCAGACCTGGCACACTTTTATCCCCTATACCGACCGCATCGACTATCTCGGCGGGGTGATGAATAATTTTCCGTATGTGATGGCGGTCGAGAAGCTGGCCGGAATCACCGTGCCGCCGCGCGCGCAGATGATCCGGATCATGCTCGCGGAACTGTTCCGCATGGCGAGCCATCTCGTTTTTTATGGAACCATGTCGCAGGATGTCGGCCAGCTTTCGCCGGTGTTTTATATGTTCGCTGACCGCGAGCGGGTTTTTCAGATCATCGAGGCCATTTGCGGGTTCCGGATGCATCCCGCCTGGTTTCGCATCGGCGGCGTGGCGGCTGATCTGCCCCAAGGGTGGGAGCGGATGATCCGCGACTATCTCGACTACCAGCCCAAGCGCCTCGACGAATACCAAAAGCTCGTGATGCAGAACCGCATCTTCAAGGCGCGCACGGTGGGTGTGGGGGCATATACGCTGGAGGAGGCGTATGACTGGGGGGTTACCGGCCCTGGCCTGCGCGCCTGCGGTCTGGCCTGGGACTATCGCAAGCAGCGCCCCTATTCGGGGTATGACCAGCTCGATTTTGAAATTCCCACCTGCAACAATGGCGATTGTTACGACCGCGTGGTTATCCATATCGAGGAGATGCGCCAGAGCCTGCGCATCATCCGCCAGTGCCTGGAGAACATGCCGCCCGGCCCCATACGCGCGGCGCACAAACTCTCAACGCCACCGCCCAAGGAGCGGACGATGCATGACATCGAAACCCTGATCACGCATTTTCTCAATGTGAGCTGGGGGCCGGTGCTGCCGCCGGGCGAGGCGATGGTCAGCATCGAGGCGACCAAGGGGATCAACGGTTATTATCTCACCGCAGACGGGAACAGCATGTCCTATCGCACGCGTATCCGCACGCCTTCGTTTCCACATTTGCAGATGATCCCGCTCATCAGCCGGGGTGCGTATGTCGCCGATCTGATCGCGATCATCGGCAGCATTGATTTCGTGATGGCCGATGTCGACCGCTGAGCAAGACCGCAAGGAGGCGCCGCTGGAGGCGGGGCTGCGCCAGGAGATCGCGGCCCTGGCGCAACACGCCGGACACAAACGCGCGGCCGGCACCGATGCGCTGAAGCTGGTGCAGAAGCACTTTGGCTATGTCTCGGATCGGCATCTCTCCGAGGTGGCGGCGCTGCTGGAGATGACCCCAGCGGAGCTTGATAGTGTCGCCACCTTCTACAACCTGATCTTCCGCCGCCCGGTCGGGCGCCATGTCATCCTGTTGTGCGACAGCGTCGCGTGCTGGGTGATGGGCGCCACCGCCGCCCGCGCCCAGTTGCATGAACGTTTGGGCATTCATCCGGGCGAGACGACGGCGGATGGCCGCTTCACGCTGCTGCCGATCGTCTGCCTGGGCCATTGCGACCACGCGCCAGCGATGATGATTGACGAGAACCAATACGGTGATCTCGATCCGGCGGGGCTCGACGCCATCCTCGAAGGCTACAAGTGAGAACGATGATGGAAAAACAACTCACCGCGCCGCTTACCGCCATGATCCAGCCCGGCGGCATGCCGCTTGATGTGACCGGCTATGAGCATGCCGGTGGTTATCAGGGGTTGCGCAAGGCGCTGACGATGACGCCGGAGGCGATTATCGCCGAGGTCAAGCGCTCGAAGCTGCGCGGGCGGGGCGGCGGCGGGTTTCCGACCGGGCGCAAATGGGAGGCAGTGCCAACCGGCCCCGGCGCGCCGCGCCAGCGTTATCTCGTGGTCAACGCCGACGAAATGGAGCCGTGCAGCTTCAAGGACCGGCTCCTGCTCGAACGCACGCCGCACCAGATGATCGAGGCGGTGATCATCAGCGCCTTCGCGATCCAGGCTGATACTGCCTATATTTTTGTGCGTGCTGAATATGTGCTGGCGATCCAGCGGCTGACCCGCGCGGCCGCCGAGGCGCAAAGCCGTGGCTATCTCGGCGCCGACATACTGGGTTCAGGTTTCACCCTCACCATCCATGTGCATGCGAGCGGCGGGCGCTATATCTGCGGCGAGTCCAGCGCGCTGCTGACCGCGCTGGAGGGCCGCCGCCCGCTGCCACGCTCCAGGCCGCCGCGCTCGGCGATGAGCGGACTTTGGGGCAAACCAAGCGTGGTCAACAATGTTGAGACATTGTGCAATGTTCCACACATCATCACGCGTGGCGCTGACTGGTTTCTCGGTCTCAGCCGCTGCGCCGACGGCGGCACCAAGCTTTATGGCATGAGCGGGCGGGTGAAGCGGCCGGGCTTGTGGGAGTTGCCGCTCGGCACCGCGCTCATCGAAATTCTTGAGGAGCACGCAGGCGGAATGCAGCCGGGTTATGAATGCCGGGCGGTGCTGCCGGGCGGCGGTTCCACTGCTTTTGTCATGCGCGATGATTTTGATGTCGCGATGGATTTCACCTCGATGCGCAAGGTGGGCAGTTCGGTTGGAACGGGCAACATTCTGGCGCTCGATGACCGGCGCTGCCCGGTTGGGATGCTGCACAATCTGGAGCATTTCTTCGCGCAGGAATCCTGCGGCTGGTGCACGCCCTGCCGGGATGGCCTGCCCTGGGTGGAGCGGATTCTGGCGGCGATCGAGGCAGGCGAGGGCGAGGCCGGGGATCTCGATACGCTGGCCCACCATGTCAGCTTCCTGCACTCAGACTCCACCTTCTGCGACCTCGCCCCCGGCGCGATGGCGCCGCTGGGCAGCGCGCTCAAGCATTTTCGCGCGGAGTTCGAGCAGCATATCCGGGAGAAACGCTGCCCCTGGCACGATACCGCGGAGGGCTGGGCATGACGAAATTCATTGTCGACGGCGAAGAATATAGCGCAAAGCCGGATGAGAATTTGCTGCAGGCGTGCCTCGGCGCGGGGCTCGATCTGCCGTATTTCTGCTGGCATCCGGCGCTCGGCTCGGTGGGCGCGTGCCGCCAATGCGCGGTGCGGCAATACGCCAACGAGGAGGACAAAACCGGGAAGCTGGTGATGGCCTGCATGACGCCCGTGGCCGAAGGAGCACGATTCTCGGTTGCCGATCCGGAGGCGGCGGCGTTGCGGGCCAGTGTGATCGAGTGGCTGATGATCAACCATCCGCATGATTGCCCGGTTTGCGAGGAGGGCGGCGAGTGCCACCTGCAGGACATGACGATGATGACCGGGCACACCACCCGGCGCTACCGCTTCACCAAGCGCACGCACCGCAACCAGGATCTCGGGCCGTTCATCAAGCATGAAATGAACCGTTGCATCGGCTGCTACCGCTGCACGCGCTTCTATCGCGACTATGCGGGCGGGCGCGATCTCGACGTGTTCGCCGCGCATGACCATGTGTATTTCGGCCGCCATGCCGACGGCACGCTGGAGAGCGAATTCAGCGGTAATCTGGTTGAGGTCTGCCCGACCGGGGTGTTCACCGACAAGACCTTCTCGGCGCATTACGCGCGCAAATGGGATATGCGGGGGGCGCCGTCGGTCTGTACGCATTGCGGGCTGGGCTGCAACACCACGGTGAACGAGCGCGCGGGCAAGCTGCGGCGCATCCTCAACCGCTACAACGGGGCGGTGAACGGCTATTTCCTGTGCGACCGGGGGCGCTTTGGCTACGGCTTCGTGAATGCGCCCGAGCGGATTCGCACGCCGCGCGCGCGCAGGGCGGATGGGGCGCAGGCAGACGTGAACCGCGCGGAGGCGATGGCCCGCTTTGCCGCGCTGCTTGGCGCCGGGGGGCGGGTTGTGGGCATCGGCTCGCCACGCGCCTCGCTGGAGGCCAATTTCGCGCTGCGCGCCCTGGTGGGGCATGAGAATTTCTATCCCGGCGTGAGCACGCGCGAGGGCGCCTTGCTGCGGTTAATTGGTGAAATTCTGGGCGCGGGCGCGGTGCATGCGCCCTCCATCCGCGATGTGGAGCGGGCGGATGCGGCGCTGCTGCTGGGTTCTGACTTGCCCAACGCCGCGCCGCGCGCCGCGCTCGCGCTGCGCCAAGCGGTGCGCGAGGCAGGGTTCGCACCTTCCGCGAAGGTGGAGATCGCGCCGTGGCATGACGCCGCCGTGCGCACCTACGCGGGGGATGTGCGCAACCCGCTCTTCATTGCAACACCGGCGCCGACCCGGCTTGATGACATCGCGCTTGATACCTTGCGCGCCGCCCCGGATGACATTGCGCGGCTGGGTTTCGCGGTGGCGGCCTGCATTGATCCCGCGGCGCCGGCGGTGGCGGGCCTGCCGGCTGATCTGGCCGCGCGGGCATCCGCGATCGCGCAGGCGCTGCTGGGGGCTAAGCGCCCGCTGGTCGTCTCGGGCGTGGAGGCGGGCGAGGAAAGCGTGATCCAGGCCGCCGCCAACATCGCCGCCGCGCTGCGGGGGCGCGGCAAGTCCGGCGCGCTGCTGCTGAACGTGCCCGAATGCAACAGCCTGGGCCTGGCGCTGCTGGCGCCGGAGCGGCCGGGGTTCGAGGCAGCGTTTGCCGAGCCGCCTGCGCTGGTGATCGTGCTGGAGAACGACCTGTTCCGCCGCGCGGAGAGCTTGGCGCTGGATGCGGCGCTCGCCGCCACGCGCCTGGTGGTGCTCGACCATAGCGAGAGCCCGGCCACGCATCGCGCGGCGCTGGTGCTGCCGGCGGCGAGTTTCGCCGAATGCGGCGGCACGCTGGTGAGCGCCGAGGGGCGGGCGCAGCGCTTCTACCCGCCGATCCTCGCGCAGGGCGATGTGCGCGAGGCCTGGCGCTGGCTGGGCGAGGCCGGACACGCCGCCGGGCGCGACGGCTGCGGCTGGGACACGCAGGACGGCATTGTTGCCGCGCTGGCCAGCGCCCTGCCCTGCTTCGCGGCGGTGCCGCGCGCCGCGCCGCTGGAGACATTCCGCATCGCGGGGAACCGGATCAGCAGCGAGCCGCACCGCTTCTCCGGCCGCACGGCGATGCACGCGGCCCAGAACGTGCGCGAGCCCAAGCCGCCGGTGAGCGCGGATTCACCCTTCAGCGCCACCATGGAAGGCTATTACGGCAAAATGCCGCCTGCGTTGCTGCCGTTCACCTGGGCGCCGGGCTGGAATTCGGCGCAGGCGATCAACAAGTTCCAGGCTGAGATCGGCGGCGCGCTGAAGGGCGGCGACCCTGGCGTGCGGCTGCTGGAAGCGCAGGCAGAGGTGGCGCTGGGCTATTACACCAACATTCCCGCCCCCTTCGCGCCGCGCCCGGGGATGTGGCGCGCGGTGATGCTACCCCGCGTGTTTGGCGACGAGGAGCAAAGCGCGCGCGCCGCACCGCTCCGCGAGCGCATGGCGCCGCCCGCGCTCGTGCTCAATGAGGAAGATGCGGCATTGATCGGCGCGGCCTCGGGCGAAATGCTCGCCTGTGCGCTGGGCGGTGAAATCCTGCACCTTGCGCTTGAAATTCAACCCGGCCTGCCGCGCGGGGTGGCGGGGGTCGCGGGGCTTGCGGCGAGCGCCCACGCGCTGCCGGGCTGGGTCCGCATCACCACGGCCGGAGCGGGGGTGTCATGAGCCAGTCTCACGCAATCGTGGCGGGGCTGCTTAATGTGGTTCTCGGCCTTGCCTTCCTGATGATAACGGCGGCCCTGCTCACCTGGGTGGAACGCCGGTTGCTCGGCTTCTTCCAGGACCGCCCTGGGCCAAACCGCGTGGGCCCGTTTGGCGTGTTGCAGGTTGCGGCCGACGGCATCAAGCTCCTGTTCAAGCAGGACTGGATCCCCCCGTTCGCCGATGCGGGCGTGTTTGTTCTGGCGCCGGCGATTTCGATGATCACGGTCATGCTCGCCATGGCCATCATCCCGGCCACGCCGCTGATCGGCATCATCGGCGATCTCAATGTCGGCCTGCTCTTCTTCCTCGCCATGAGCGGGCTTAGCGTCTATTCGGCGGTGCTCGCGGGCTGGGCCTCGAACAACAAATATTCGCTGCTGGGGGGCATGCGCGCCGCCGCACAGATGGTGAGCTACGAGGTGTTCATGGGCCTCTCACTGGTGGGCGTGGTGATGCTCGCCGGTTCGTTCAACCTCACCGACATTGTGCGCAGCCAGCGGCATATGTGGTATGTGGTGCCGCAGTTCCTCGGCTTCATCGTGTTCTTCCTGGGCGGCATCGCGGAGACGCACCGGCTCCCCTTCGATCTCCCCGAGGGCGAAAGCGAGCTCGGCGCCGGATTTCACACCGAATATTCAGGCATGAAATTCGGCATGTTTTTCGTCGGCGAATACATCGGCATCATGCTCATCTCGGCGATGACGACGGTGCTGTTCCTGGGCGGCTGGTACGGGCCGGTGCTGCCGCCGTTCATGTGGTTCGGGATCAAGACCGGGTTGCTCATCTGCTTCTTCATCCTGTTGCGCGCCGCGCTGCCGCGCCCGCGCTATGACCAGCTCATGGCCCTCGGCTGGAAGCTGCTGCTGCCGCTCACGCTGCTCAACATTCTGGTTACCGGCGCGCTGATGCTCGGCCTACCGGGACCGGCATAAGGGAGGAGACAATGCTGAGTTCATTACGCACGCTCTGGTATACCTTCCTGCATCTGTTCCAGCGCAATGTTACTGTCCAATACCCTGAGCAGATGCCCTATCTCGCGCCGCGCTATCGCGGGCGGATCGTGCTCACCCGCGACCCTGACGGCGAGGAGCGCTGCGTATCATGCAATCTCTGCGCGGTTGCCTGCCCGGCGGACTGCATAAGCCTGCAAAAGAGCGAGAGCGAGGGGCGCTGGTACCCTGAGTTTTTCCGCATCAATTTCTCCCGCTGCATATTCTGCGGCTTCTGCGAGGAGGCGTGCCCGACCTACGCGATTCAGCTCACCCCTGATTTCGAGATGAGCGAATATGTCCGCCAGAATCTCGTGTATGAGAAAGAGGACCTGCTGATCAGCGGCACCGGCAAGTATCCGGAATATAATTTCTACCGCGTCTCCGGCCTTGCGGTCCCGGGCAAGGACAAAGGCGAGGCCGAGCATGAACGCGCGCCCATCGACATCCGGAGCCTGCTGCCATGAACGCCATGTTCGCCATCGCGGCGGGCATTGCGGTGCTCGCGACCGTGATGATGATCACGCGCCCCTCGGCGGTGCATGCGCTGCTGTATCTCACCGTCTCGCTGCTTGCGGTCGCGATGGTGTTCTTCGTCCTCGGCGCGCCATTCGCCGCCGCTCTGGAGGTCATCATCTATGCCGGGGCCATCATGGTACTGTTCGTGTTCGTGGTGATGATGCTGAACATCGGCGGCGAGGCGGAGGCGCTGGAGAACGACTGGCTGAAGCCGGCGGCCTGGATCGGCCCCTCGGTTCTTGCCCTGCTGCTCGGGCTCGAACTGGGCACGCTTGCCGCGCGCGGCGGCCTGGCGCGGTCCGCGGCCACGGTGATCGGCCCCCAGGCGGTCGGCATCGCGCTGACCGGCCCGTATATGCTCGCGGTTGAGATTGCCTCGTTTCTACTGCTGGCCGCCGTGGTCGCGGCATTTCATCTGGGCCGCGCCGTCATGAGGGGGGTATAGGGCGATGACGGCGATTCCGCTCGATCAGGGGTTGGGGCTTGCCGCGGCGCTCTTCGCGCTGGGGCTGGCTGGCGTGCTGGTCCGGCGCAACCTGCTGTTTATGCTGATGTCGCTCGAGGTGATGCTGAATGCGGCGGGTGTGGCCTTTGTGGTCGCAGGCGCGCGCTGGGCGGCGGCGGATGGGCAGATCATGTTCATCCTCGTGCTCACATTCGCGGCATCCGAGGTTTCGGTCGGCCTGGCGCTGATATTGCTGATGCACCGGCGCAACAGCACGCTCGATGCCGATGCAAGCTATCATCTGAGGGGGTAGGCAATGCACGAACTCCTATGGCTCGTCCCAACGCTTCCGCTGCTCGGCTCGGTTATTCTCATGCTGGGCGCGGGGCGGCTTTCCACCCGCGCCGAGGCCGCGGCCGGGGCGCTATCCGTCGGGTTCGCGGCCGTTATCGCCTTCACCATCGCCGGTGGTTTTCTGCTCAACCCGCCGGCGGGGGCGGCCTATGAACAGACGCTGTGGCGCTGGTTCGATGTTGGCGGGCTTTCGGTGACGATCGGCCTGCGCCTCGACCCGCTCTCCCTGGTGATGATGCTGGTGATCACCGGCGTCGGTTTCCTCATCCATCTGTTCGCGACCGAGTTCATGGAGGGCGAGGAGGGCTATGGCCGGTTCTTCGCCTATCTCAACCTGTTTGTCGCCGCCATGCTGCTGCTGGTGCTGGGGGATAATTTCCTTACCCTCTACACCGGCTGGGAGGGGGTTGGGCTCTGTTCCTACCTGTTGATCGGCTTCTGGTGGCGCGACCCGGCCAACGGCCTCGCCGCGCGCAAGGCCTTCATCGTGACGCGCATCGGCGATACGGCGCTGCTGATCGGCCTGCTGCTGATCGCAAGCCGCCTCGGCACGCTCAACATCGCAGGCGCCATGCACAACGCCGCGCAGAGCTGGCCGGCCGGTTCTCCCCTCGCCACCCTGGCCGCCTTTCTGCTGCTGGGCGGCGCGGTCGGCAAATCAGCGCAGTTGCCGTTGCAGACCTGGCTGCCCGACGCCATGGCGGGCCCGACGCCGGTGAGCGCGCTGATCCACGCCGCGACCATGGTGACCGCGGGGGTGTATCTCATCGCCCGCACGCATGCGCTGTTCCTGCTCGCGCCGGCGGCGCAATACACGGTCGGCGGCATTGGCGCGGCAACCTTGCTGCTCGCCGGTTTCAGCGCGCTCGCGCAGAACGACATCAAGCGCATCCTCGCGTATTCGACCATGAGCCAGATCGGCTACATGTTTCTGGCGCTCGGCGTGGGCGCCTGGGGCGCCGCGATGTTCCACCTGCTCACCCATGCCTTCTTCAAGGCGCTGCTCTTCCTCTCCGCGGGCGCGGTGACGATGCGGCTGCATCACGAGCAGGATATCTACAAAATGGGCGGGCTCGCGCGGCGGCTGCCGGTGGCATTCTGGAGTTTCCTGATCGGCAGCGCGGCGCTGGCGGCGCTGCCGCTGGTCACGGCGGGCTTCTACAGCAAGGAGGCGATTCTCTCCGGCGCCTGGGCGGACGGGAGCAGCGGGCGCGTGCTGTGGGCGGCCGGGGTGTTCGGCGCGTTCATCACCGGGCTCTACATATTCCGCGCCGTGTTCATCGCCTTTTTCGGCGAGGCGCATACCGAGGTGAGCGGACGTTATGGCTGGCGCGTGATCCTGCCACTGAGCGTGCTCTCGGTGCTCTCGGTGCTGGGCGGGCTGATCGAGCTGCCGCCCGCGCTCGGGCATGTCACGCTGCTCTCCAACCTGCTCGCCCCGGTGCTGCCCGCCAGCAAAGAGGCCGCCAGCGTGGCGCCGCTGCTGGTGGCGAGCCTCGCCGGGCTGCTGGGCATCGGCTTGGCGGCGGTGCTGTATTGGCGGCCCGCGCGGCCCCCGGCCGAGACGCCGCTCTGGCGCTTCTGGCACGCCGCCGCCGGGTTTGACTGGCTCTACGACCGCCTGCTGGTGCGCCCTGTGCTGTGGGCGGCGCGGGAAGGGGCCGATGATGTCATCGACAGCGTGTATGACGCCATCGCCTGGACGGCGCGCACGCTGCATGAGCACGTGCGGCGGACCCAGAACGGGCGCGTACGCTTCTACACGGCCGGCCTCGCCATTGGCTCAATTTCCCTGA
The DNA here is from genome assembly GCF_028687955.1 of Acidocella sp. Taxonomy (GTDB): domain Bacteria; phylum Pseudomonadota; class Alphaproteobacteria; order Acetobacterales; family Acetobacteraceae; genus Acidocella. The sequence continues at coordinate 6,033 of NZ_JAQTZC010000039.1, read as the reverse complement.
TCGCGATTGCGATGATCCGATGAACATGCTCCTTATCCTGCTCCTCCTGATCCCGGCCATCGGCGGCGTGCTCGCCTGGCTCTCCGGCGCGCGCCACCCGGACTGGCCGCGCTGGATCGCCATATTCGCGCTCGCGGCGGATCTGCTCCTCACCCTGCCCCTGATCGGCCGGGCCGTGATGCCCGGCCAGAGCGCCTGGATCACCAGCATTGATCTGCCCTGGATCCCGCAACTCGGCATCTCCTTCGAGCTCAATCTCGACGGGCTGAGCCTCGTTCTCATTTTACTCACGATCGTGCTCGGCCTTGTCTCGGTGGTCATCTCCTGGAGCGAGATCACCGAGCGGGTTGGCCTGTTCCACGCCAATCTGCTCTGGGCCACCACCGGCGTGATCGGCGTGTTTCTCGCGCTCGATCTGTTCCTGTTCTTCTTCTTTTGGGAACTGATGCTGGTGCCGATGTATTTCCTGATCGCATTATGGGGGCACGAGCACCGCTTCTATGCCGCGATCAAGTTCGTCATTTTCACCCAGGGCAGCAGCCTGCTCATGCTGGTCGCGATTCTGGCGCTCGTCTTCATTCATCAGCGGGCGACAGGGCAGCTCACCTTCGACTATCTGGCGCTGCTCGGCACCAAGATGAGCGCCGCCACCGCATTCTGGCTGATGCTTGGTTTTTTCATCGCCTTCGCGGTGAAGCTGCCGGCGGTGCCGTTTCATACCTGGCTGCCCGATGCCCATACCGAGGCGCCGACCGCAGGCTCCGTGCTGCTGGCGGGCGTGCTGCTGAAGACCGGCGCCTACGGCCTGCTGCGCTTCGTGGTGCCGTTGTTTCCCGCCGCGGCCCATGAATTCGCGCCGGTTGCGATGACGCTCGGGGTGGCCGGGATTCTCTACGGCGCGTTGCTCGCCTTTGGCCAGAACGACATGAAACGCATGATCGCCTACAGCAGCGTGAGCCATATGGGGTTTGTGCTGCTGGGCGTGTTCGCCTGGAACACGCTGGCGCTTCAGGGCGTGGTTGTGCAGATGCTGGCGCACGGCGTGAGCACCGGGGCGCTGTTCATTCTCGTCGGCGCGTTGCAGGAACGTATCCACACCCGCGACATGCGGCTGATGGGCGGGCTATGGGGCGCCATGCCGCGGCTCTCCGGGTTTGGCATGATCTTCGCCATCGCCTCGCTCGGGCTGCCCGGACTCGGCAATTTCATCGGGGAATTCCTGATCCTGCTCGGCAGTTTCCGCGCCAGCGTGCCCTTCACCGTGATCGCGAGCCTCGGCCTGGTGGCGGGGGCGGCCTACGCGCTGCTGCTGGTGCAGCGCGCCTTCCACGGCAGGACCGCGGCCCAGCCGGGCAGCGCCAAACCCTATGACCTCACCGCGCGGCATATTGCGGTGATGGGGGGGCTTGTGCTCGCGATCATCGGGCTCGGGGTGTATCCACAACCCGTGTTCGACCAGGTGGCGCCGGGGCTGGCGGCGCTACAACATGAGGGCACGCCGCCAGGGAACACGCCAATGGAGGGGCAACCATGAACGCGGCGGCTTTCGCGGCTTTTGCGCCGTTTACCCTGCTGGGCGTGGTAACAATCGCGGTGATGCTGCTGATCGCGGTGCGGCGCAACCATCATCTCGCCGCGCTCTCGACCATCGCGGGGCTGCTGCTCTGCTGCATCGCGCTGCCGCTGGCCGCACCCGCCGCACCCATCGCGGTGACGCCGCTTTTCGTGGTCGATGGGTCCGTAATCTTCTACGCCGGGCTGGTGCTCGGCTCGGCGCTCGTTGTCGCCATCCTCTCCTACGCCTACCTCGGCGGGCCCGAGCAGGGGCCGCGCGAAGAGTATTATCTGCTGCTGCTCACCGCCACGCTCGGCGCCGCGCTGCTGCCAGCCAGCGTGCATTTCGCCTCGTTTTTCCTCGGTCTCGAGACACTCAGCATCTCGCTGCTCGGACTGATTGCCTATGCCAGCCCGCGCGAGGAATCGGCGGAAGCCGGGATCAAATATCTCATCCTCGGCGGCGCGTCCTCCGCCTTTCTACTGTTTGGCATGGCGCTGATCTATGCCGATCTCGGCACCATGTCCTTCACCCAGATCGGCGTGCTGACCCGCGCGGGAAATCCGCATGATCTCTTTCGCCTGGTTGGTACCGCCATGATTTTAACTGGCGTTGGCTTCAAACTTTCGCTGGTGCCATTCCATATGTGGACGCCCGACATCTATGAGGGCGCGCCCGCACCGGTCACGGCCTTCATCGCGGTGGTCTCGAAGATCGCCGTATTCTCGGTGATCCTGCGCTATTTCATCCTCGCTGATGGCCAGGCCGGCGCCTCGCTGCGCGCGGGTCTGTCCATGATCGCGATCCTCTCCATGCTCGGCGGCAATCTGCTCGCGCTGATGCAGAACAATGTGAAACGCCTGCTTGCCTATTCCTCAATCGCGCATCTCGGCTATCTGCTGGTTGCCTTTTTGGCCGGGGGCGCGCTTGGCAACGAGGCGGCCGCCTATTATCTCGCGGCCTATGCCGTCACCAGCCTCGGCGCTTTTGGCATCGTCGCCCAGCTCAGCACGCCTGGGGCGGGCCGCGACGCCGACCGGATGGAGGATTATCACGGCCTCTTCCGTACCCGCCCGTTCCTGGCAGGCAGCCTCGCCCTGATGCTGCTCTCCCTTGCCGGATTGCCGCCGACCATGGGCTTCATTGGCAAGTTCTACCTCGTCGCCTCGGGTGTGGGCGCCGGATTGTTCTGGCCGGTGGCGGCGCTCGTGCTTGGCAGCGTGATCGGCATTTATTATTATCTGCGCGTGCTGGTTGCGATGGCGATGCCGGTGCCGGCCGCGCGCAGCGCCGCCCCGCCAGCCACGGCACCGCTGTTCGGCAACGTGGTGATCGGGGTGCTCCTGGCGCTGTTGCTGATGCTCGGCACCTACCCGGCGCCTGCCATCGCGCTGATCCGTTTGACGGCCGGCGCGGTGGCCGGATAAACCCAGCACTTCTACCGCAGTGCAATTTGCATGGCTGAACCTTGCTCTCAAGCATTGATGTGCTGGATCGGGCGTTAAAAAAAGCGCATAATCATTTCAGGATGGCCGTCATGCGTTGTGCCGAACATGCTGATATCAGGCACTATATTCAGGACCAGCCATCTGGAGGGGGTATCAGCATTGTGCGTGCCGGCGCGGTACGCAGGCTGATGGTTTGAATCGTTTCGGCACGAAATGCGGGGAAACTATTATGACAACCATCCGGCAGATTCTCGACCAGAAGGGGTGGAATCTGATTACGCTTAGGCTTGATCAGATGATTCCTGAAGTCGCGCGGTTTCTTTCCGCCAAACGGATTGGCGCGGCGCCAGTGGTTGACGATAATGGGCGCATGGCCGGAATGCTCTCGGAACGCGATGTTATGCGTCTGGTCGGGGAACTCGGCAACGATATCAGAACGCGGACAGCCGCGGATGTAATGACCGATCTGGTTGCCTTCTGTACGCCGGAGAGCACCATCCTGGATGCAATGCTGCTGATGACCAACAAGCGATGCCGCCATCTACCGGTATTCGAACACGGAGAACTGGTGGCGATTGTGAGCATCGGCGATCTTGTGAAGGCGCGGCTGGAAGAAGCTGAGTTCGAAGTTGCCTCGCTGCGGGCTTATATCACGTCGTAGTTTTAGGCGTGGCCCAAAAATTCCCAAATCAATCGCCAGAGTATTCTTCCCGTTGCCTTGGGGGGTGATGCGCAGGCACACCACCCACAAAAAATGCTACGCCAGCTTCAAGGATTTCAGCATCGCAATGTTGGATTTCCTACGCCGCGACGTACCCAAAAACTGGACCGCCTGGTGTGACGCCGTCACAGACAATTTGCGTATCATAATACCAGTCAGCCTTAAGGCTGACTGGTATTCGCGCGGGGCTGGTGGGGCGGCCGCGCGCAAAATCAAAAGTTTATACCAGCCCGCCACCAAACCTAGAGAGTCAAGCTCTTGGCAGGCTGGTATAAACCCAACAAAATACCGAATTCTGGCTTGATCGGGTTTATTTTTGATTCAAATAACACTCCAGAAAATTCAAACGATCATTGCCCCAAAATATCTGATCTTCAACAAACATCATGGGCGCTCCGAATACGCCGCGCTGGTAGGCTTTGCTGCGAACCTTCCGGTATTCGTTCTGCCCGAGTGACGATTCGACGAAGGCGACCAGCGCATCGGGTTCAAGACCAGCCTCGGCGGCACAGACGCGCAGTTCACCCCGGTCGCGCGGGTCGATGCCTAGGCCCCAGATGCGATGAAAGGCGGCGGTGACGAACGGCTCGGCCTTGCCTTGTTCGCGGGCATACAGCGTTGCGCAGTTCCAGTCGGCACAGGCAAAGCTGGCCGGAAACCGCAGGGGAACATCATACTTCGCGGCCCAGCGATTCAGATCGGCCATCATGACCTTGATCTTGGGCGCAACCTCGCGATTGGACGGACCATAGTTCCCGGCGGCAATCTTGGCTTCAGGGATGTCGATCGGCCAATATACGAGTTCGCACCCGGTTCTGCGGGCAAGATCCGGAAGCTTCAGCTGCGCGAGGTAGCTGAAGGGACTGATGAAATCGAAGTAGAAATCAATCGTACGGGTCATGGCGCGGTTCCGTAGCCCACCAGTTTCTCGTAAGTTTTCCAGAATCCGACGATCGCGCCTTCGGTAACCAGGTGGTCGGCATCTTCCGCGCGCCCGCCGCCCATCGCGATGTAGGAGGTTGCCTGGTCTTCGCCGGCAATCGCATTCTGGACGATCTCGACCGCCTCGCCGTCCTCCATCGAAATCAGCCCGGCGGGGCCGATCAGGTTGGTCTGCTTGCGCCGGATCGCCTGCATCTCGGCGTCGTCGTCGGCATAGCCGAAATGGGTCCAGACCAGTTCGAAGGCATCGGTGCCCTTGGTTATAATCTGGCGCACGGCCAGGGTGTTCTGGATCTGCTGAAGCACCAGGTTCGGAAACACCGCAAGGATGACCAAGGTAACGCCGTCATCGAATTCCTGACGGCCCTTGAGCAGCGACATATCCTGCAGCTTGAACCCGGTATCGAAGGTCCGGGAGTCGCCGTAGGCCTGCTTGTCTGCGGTGTCGTCATTGCTGGCGGCGATCGAGTAGAGCAGCGAATGGCGCTTGTTTGTGTCCATCACGCTTTTGCCCGTCTGGGTCGAGCGATAGAGTCCGAACGTGTTATGGAACAGGTGCAGCAAGCTGGCATGATAGGGATCGCGGGTGTTTTCCGCGTAGAGCTTCCAATTGCCGTGAACGTACTGGCGTTGATCGCCAAGCACCTTGATCGGCTTGCACATGATGCGCTCAATCTGTTGGATGACGATCGGCCCGAGGAAATCTCGGAGCGGTTCGACCGTCTCCGAGAAGCTGGCGAACACCAGGCCACCCACGGAATCCGTGCGCAGCTTCCGGAGGCCGTGCTGCGTCATGTCGAAATCGCCTGGCATACCGCCCTGGCCCTTGAGCCCGCGGCGGAACGGAACGCCGATCAGGTTCCCTTCCAGGTCATAGGCCCACTGGTGGTAGACGCATTCGAGGTTGGGGCGGTTACCGCGGACTTCGCGGCAGACCAGGGCACCGCGGTGCGCGCAGCGGTTGACCACGACATGGACCGTGCCGTCGCTGGCGCGCGTGACGATTACCGGGGTCTCGCCGATGAAGGTCGACTTGAAGTCGCCAGGTTCCGCTACTTCCGCTTCCAGCGCAACGAACGACCAGGTTTCTCCCTTAAAAATGTTTTCCTGTTCGCGCTGGTAATAGTCAGGGTCGGTGAACACCCGATAGGGGACGCGGCAGCCAGAACCGGTTGCCGGTTGCACGGGAGCTTCCACATTCAGAGCTGTATCGTTCATGAGCATTATCCCTAAAACAAACTAGATCGGGCGAACCATCATTGTATCGATGAGGTTTGTATCGAACACGGCCAGCTTCGAACGGAAGAGAGGGCGGTCGCCTCCACAATCGATCTCGTCGATGTACTTACCGGCATTGTAGATGGTTG
>NZ_JAQTZC010000105.1 GCF_028687955.1 Acidocella sp. | reverse complement strand
AGGCTAAACCAGCCGGCCCTCGAACGGCGGCAGATAATCCGCTGCGTCGAACTCAAGCACCCATAAATCCGGGTCGTAGGATACCTGTTTTTTCACATAGGCGTCGGTCGCTTCCTCGTTCACCGGGCTTGGCCCGGTGCCGCGCATCCAGGCCAGCTCGCCGCCCGGCTCGCGGAACTGCGTGAGCACCATGTTGCCGCTCCGCCCGCGCAAAATCACCAGCACACCGCCGGCATCAGGGTCGCCCTTGCGGACGACCATTCCCGGCTTGTTGTCCGCACTGCCGATCCGCAATGCGGCCGACACCCAGATTCCCGCCTTGATCCGTGGCTCACTCATGCTAATCCCTGATTCCAATGGCATTTCAGCACTGATACGACCCTGCCCGCCCCACTTTGCTCGGCCCCCGCCCTTTGCTCAAGCCCCAAGGAGACGCCTCATGTTCCGTCCGGTTCAGATCGCCGCCGCCCTCGCCGCCTGCCTGGCGCTTGCCCCCGCCGCCCATGCCGCCGCTGACGTAGTGACCTTCGGCCTCGACTGGGTCGCCGAACCGGAATACGGCGGTTATTATCAGGCGCTGGCTACCGGCATCTATAAAAAATACGGGCTGGACGTGACCATCGAGGAAGGCGGCCCGAGCGTGAACAACGCGGAACTTCTGGTCGCCGGGCGGCTGACATTTGATATCACCTCCAACGCCTTCCTGGCGCTCAACTTCGCGCAGGAGCATATTCCCTTCGTCGCCGTCGCCGCCGGATTCCAGAAAGACCCGGATATTCTGATGGCCCATACCGGCGCGGGCGAGGATAATTTTGCCGCGCTGAAGGGCAAGCCCATCGCCGTCAGCGCCGACACGCGGGCAAGCTGGTGGATTTATCTGCGCGCCAAATACGGCTATTCCGATTCGCAGCTGCGCCCCTACGGTTTCAGCCTGGCCCCCTTCTTCACCAACCCCACCGCTGTGCAGGAGGGATATGTCACCTCCGAGCCGTATCTGGTGCACGAGAAAACCGGCAAGTGGCCCGTGGTGATGATGCTCTCCGACTCCGGGTTCGACGGCTACGCCAGCCTGATCGCCACCAGCAACAAGCTGGTGCAAACCGACCCGGACCTGGTTCAACGCTTCATCGAGGCTTCGGCCGAGGGCTGGTATTCCTACCTCTACGGCAACCCGGCCCCGGCCTTCAAAGCCATTCTCGCCGCCAACCCGGACATGACCCCCGGCCTGATGCAATACGGCTATGACCAGCTCAAGGCGCGCGGCATCGTCGACTCGGGCGACACCAAAACGCTTGGCATCTACGCCATGACGGATGCGCGCTGGGCGGCTTTCTTCAACCAGATGGCGGCCGCCGGGCTGTATGATAAATCGATGAACTACAAGGCCGGGTACACCCTGCAATTTGTCGACCACGGTTTTGGCCTGAAGAAATAATGTTCACGCTGCGCGCGCTCGCCAAGCAGTTTCCCAACGGCACCCGCGCGCTTGAGGACATCACCGCGGATATCCAAGCCGGGGAATTCGTGGCGCTGCTTGGACCCTCGGGCTGCGGTAAATCCACGCTGCTACGGCTGCTGGCCGGGCTGGAGGCGCCAAGCGCCGGGCAGATCACCTGGGATGCTGGCCACAAACCCGGGCCGGGCGATGTGGGCTTCGTCTTTCAGGACGCAACGCTGCTGCCCTGGGCCACCGCGGCGGAGAACGTGTACCTGCCGCTGCGCTTGCGCGGGCAAAGCCGGGCAGAGACGGCGCCGCTGATCGAGACCACGCTGGCGCGGGTCGGGCTGGCGGAATTTGCCGGCGCGCGGCCAAAGGCGCTCTCCGGCGGCATGAAAATGCGCGTCTCCATCGCCCGCGCCCTCGTTTCCAACCCCATGCTGCTGCTCATGGACGAACCCTTCGCCGCGCTGGACGAATTCACCCGCCACCGCCTGCAGGAAGACCTGCACCACCTCTGGCGCGAGACCGGCAAAACCATCGTCTTCGTCACCCATTCGATCTATGAGGCGTCGTTTCTGGCCAGCCGCATCCTGGTGATGTCGCCCCGGCCGGGGCGCATCGCCGCCGATATCCGCGCCAGCGTGCCCGAGGGGCCGAACCGCCGCGAATGCCCCGAATACATCGCCCTGGTGCATCGCATAACCGAAACCTTCCGCCGGGTGATGCCCTTATGAACCAGCTGCGCGAGCGCCTCGCCCCCTTCGTGTTCGGCATGCTGGCGCTAGGGCTGTGGCAGGGCAGCGTGTGGGCCCTGGCCGTGCCGTCCTATGTGGTGCCGGGCCCCATCGCCATCTTCAATGCCTACCTGAGCGACTACGCGATCCTCAACCCGGCGCTGCTCTCCACCCTCACCGTCACCTTCACCGCCCTGCTCGCCGCCACCCTGCTCGGCGTGTTCCTCGCCGTCGCCATGGCCGCCAGCACGCTGTTCCGCGCCGCCATCCAACCCTGGGCGGTCATCCTGCAGGTCACCCCGGTTGTCGCCATCGCGCCGTTGATCATCATCTGGGTCAACCAGCCATTTGTGGCGCTGGTGGTCTGCGCCACCATCGTCGCCTTCTTTCCCATCCTCTCCAACACCGCCGCCGGGCTGGCCGCCACGCCGCCGGAACTGCTGGACCTCTTCCACCTCAACGGCGCCACGCGCTGGCAAACGCTGTTCCTGCTGCGCCTGCCCGCGGCGTTGCCCAACTTCCTCACTGGCCTGCGTATCTCCGGTACCCTGGCCCTGGTGGGCGCTGTGGTGGCCGAGTTCGTCGCCGGTTCCGGCGGCTTTGCCTCCGGCCTTGCCTACCGCATCATCGAGGCCAGCTACCGGCTGGAAATTCCCCGCATGTTCGCAGCCCTCGTGCTGCTGGGCGTGAGCGGCATCATCATCTACGCGGCGCTGGGGCTGCTGGAACGATTTTTACTCCGCAAACGCAACGCAGCTTGAACTTTTCCGCCCACTCTGCAACCTTCCGCCCCAACCGGAGACCAACATGACCACCGAGACACCCAAAACCCTCAGCAAAGGCCAGCTGGCCTATGAAACCGAACGCGCCAGAAAGGCCGGAAAATCCCTCGACGAATGGCTGAAGCAAAAAGCCCGCGCCGCCGCCGCCGAAGCGCAGAAAGCCGCACCCAAGCCTGTTAAAAAGCCGGGGCTTTTCACCCGCCTGCTCGATAGGGCGCACAAGCCGCTTTAGCACCTGATCGGTTTAAGTGTGATCAGGCTTTGGTTATTTGTCTGAGGGCGATTCACGCTTTCGGCTCGCTCGGCTGAGCGAACCTCAAACGATCGCGCTCTAGCGGCCCGCATCCACCAGCACCCGGCGGCCCGCGGCCCGGTGCCGCGCCGGGATAAGGCCGTGCAGGTCCTTGCTCGCCGCCACTATATTTAAGCCGGCGAGTTGAGGGGGCAGCAAACGCCCCGTGCGCTCACACAGATTAAACGTCCGCAGCGCGGGGCCCCAGTTCAGCGGCGGGGCGAACAAGCAGGTTTCCGCGGCTTCGACCCGGAAAAACAGCCCTTGTAGCAGCCGGGTGATCTGCGGCTGGGAATACGGCTGGCCATGGCCGAACGGCGTGGTCTCCACATAGGCCCAGAGCCCGCGCCGGTTGGGCGCCACGATAATCAGCTGCCCATCATCCTTCAGCAGCCGCCATACCTCGCGCAGGCAGCGCCGCGCGTTGCCGGCCTGCTCCAGCCCGTGCACCAGAAGGATCCGGTCAAACATCAGGTCGGGGAAGGGCAAGGCATCCTCCTCCGCGCTGCATGCGAGGCTGGCCCGCCCGGCCGGCCACGGAGCCAGCCCCAGTTGCGGCGGCGACACCGCGATGCAGCGCCGCGCCTGTTCGCGCCACAAATGAAGGTAGGGGCCGGTGTAGCCCAGCCCGAGTACGGACATCCCGGTGCAGTCCGGCCATAGCGCAAGCAATTTCCGCCGCAGCAGGGCGGCCGTCATTTGTCCTAGCGCGGTGGCATAAAATCCGGCCGCATCTCGCGTATCGGTCGCCATTGGCCCTATATATACGCGCAAACGCCAGGGAGTGACACAGGTGACAGTAACGGCAACGCGCATCCCCATGCTGACAGATAATTATTCCTGGCTGCTGCGGGAGTCAGATAGCGGCAAAGTGGCGATTGTTGATCCGGCGGCGGCCGAGCCGGCCCTTGCCGCGGTGGAGGCGGCAGGTGGGCGGCTGGATTATATTTTCCTCACGCATCATCACGGCGACCATATTGATGGCGTGCCGGCGCTGGTAGCGCGCTATCATCCGGTGGTGGTGGGCCACGCGGCGGATTCGCACCGGCTGCCGAAGCTTGATATCGCGGTGCGCGAGGGCGGCCTCGTGGATTTCGGCGCCGCGAAATTGCGTGTCATCGCCGTTCCCGGTCACACGCTTGGCCACATCGCTTATTACATCGCTGATGGCGGCATCCTGCTCTCGGGCGACACGTTGTTCAGCCTGGGCTGCGGCCGGTTGTTCGAGGGCACGGCGGAGGATATGTTCACCTCGCTGCAAAAATTCGCAGCCCTGCCGGGCGAGACGCTGCTCTGCTGCGGCCATGAATACACGCAGTCCAACGCCAAATTCGCGCTGGCGGTAGACCCGGACAACGCAGCCCTGCGCGCGCGCGTGGCGGCGGTGGACGCGCTGCGCGCGGCTGGGCAGGCCACCGTTCCAGTCACGCTGGCAAGCGAGCGCGCGTGCAACCCGTTTTTGCGCGCAGCCGATGCCGCCAGTCTTGGCCGCCTGCGCGCCGCCAAGGATGTGTTCTAATACC
>NZ_JAQTZC010000104.1 GCF_028687955.1 Acidocella sp. | reverse complement strand
CGGTCCAGCGCTGATTCATAAATCTGGCGCTCGGAGAAACTCTGGTCCGGCTGCCCGGCGTTGCGGTGCAAATCGCGCACCACCTCGGCGATCGCCGCCGGGTCCCCGGAGTTGATCTTGGCCTCATATTCCTGCGCCCGGCGCGACCACATGGTGCGCTTGATGCGCGCACGGCCCTTGAGCACGGCCAGCACATCATCAAACTGCTTGCGCGAGGCGAGCTTGCGCAAACCCGCGGTGCGCGCCTTGTTGGTCGGCACCCGCAGGGTCATGCGGTTTTCATCGAAGGTGATGTGGATCAGTTCCAGCGTATGCCCGGCGATCTCCTCGGTGGCGATACGCTCCACCTTGCCCACACCATGCGTCGGGTAGACCACAAAATCGCCCGCGACAAAAATTTCGGCCTTCGCCATGGCGCGCGGCGGCGTCATCGGGCGCATCGGCCCGGCAGGCACGCCCGAATGCGAGATGACCGGTGCAGGCGCAGGTGCAGGCGCGGGGGCCACGGGAACGGCTTCGCGCACATCCTCAACCGGCTTTGCCGCCAGCTTGGCGGTTTTCGGCTTGGCGGCGGGTTTTTCGGCTGGTCTGGCGGCCGCTGTCACTTCATTCATTGTTTCGTCCAGAGGTTTGGCGGATTTATCCTCCGCCACGGTCTTCGGCTTCTGACTCATGACAACTCCGCTACAGTCGATTACCGGGCGGGCGGTGTGGCGGTCCGGTTTCAAATACAACCCTGTAGCAGAATTTTGGCCTCCCGTCACGGGAGGCCGCGCGCTTACGGCTGGCCAGGCTTGGGCGAAAGCAGGGCTTCCTTGCCTGGCTTGTCCTTCCACTCATCCGCATCCGCGGGCGCCGTGCCCTTGCGGGTGATATTGGGCCACACCTTGGCGAAGCTGAGGTTACGCTCAACCCAGGGGGTCGCGCGGTCGTCACTATCAGGCAAAATGGCTTCCGCCGGGCATTCCGGCTCGCACACGCCGCAGTCGATGCATTCGTCCGGATGGATCACCAGCATGTTCTCGCCGACGTAGAAGCAGTCCACGGGGCAGACTTCAACGCAATCCATATATTTACACTTGATGCAATTCTCGGTGACCACATAGGTCATCAGGCACTCCTAATACGATAATACGGTGGCAATTCTGCCCCGGATATGCGCGTGGCGGCGCATTAAGGCAAGCCGCCGCGGCGTGAATATCAATCCGCGGCAATTTCCCTATACAGCTGTTGCGCCTGGGCTGCACCCTCGCGCCGCGGCGCGAGGGCCAGAATCTCGGCCACCAGCACCCCGCGCGGCAGCGCCAGGGTCAGCACATCGCCCACCCGCACCCGCGCATGGGCTTTCTCCACCGGCTGACGGTTGATCCGCACCCCGCCGCCCGCCACCAAATCCCCCGCTACGTTACGCGTCCTGCAAAACCGCGCATGAAACAAGAATTTATCCAGCCGTTGCCAGCCGGCATCCTCCTCGGGCATCAGCGCCGGGCGGCCTGGCGCAGCGCCGCCAGCGCCGCAAAGGGATTATCCTCAGAAACCGGCACGGGCGGCGGCGGCGGCGGGGCCACCGGCTTTGGCTCCATCTTGCGGCGTGCCAGCATCGCGGGCGCCGCCGGGCCGTATTTTTTCTCACCCAGCACCTGCGCCGGAATAATCCTAAAGCCCAGGGCATTCAGCACCGGGGCGAGCTGGTCGGGCTTCAGCCCCATGCGCGAGCCCAGGTTGGGCGGCAGAAACACCGGATGCTTGCGCACCAGATAATGCATCTCGCGCACCAGCTTCTCCGCCACATCCAGCCGCACCATCACCGGCCCGGCCGGCAGCCAACCCATGGAGAGCGCGAAATCCGCCCCCCAGTTACCCGGCATCGGCGCCGAGACCAGCCCGGCGGCAGGCAGCGGCGGCGGATTACGCTCATGCGCCACGCCCCAGAGCAGCGCGCGCAGCTTGGCGGAGCCAGGCTTCAGCACGGCGGGCATGAAAAACGCGAACCGCCCGGCCTCCACACCCAGTTTTTTGAGCGCCGGGCGCAAATCCTGCGCCACGTTTTCCGCCTCCATCACGCCGGAAGCCTCACCCAGCCGGTACATCACCCCTCTAAGCTCCGAGGGAGGGTCCTTCATCGCCACCAGCAACGCGCCCAGGCGTTTTTCCACCTCCGCCGCCACGAACGCGCTGATGCGCGCGCGCAACCGCTCGCGCGCCAGCCCATCGAGGAACTCGGAGTGCCAAATCTCCACTTCCGGCTTGAGCAGGTTCTCGCTGCGCTTCAGCCGGGCGATCTTCGCACCCTCCCAAACCACCTGCCGGTCATCGGTGAGGCTGAACGCCTCATCGGCGGCGGTCTCGCAGCGCAAAATCCGCCGCGGCAGCTCCTGCCCCAGGGCCCGGCGCGCCGCGCGCAGCAGAAATTTCTTCTCCTGCCCTTGCGTCGCGGGGTCCGGATGGAAGTTGAACCCCTCCACGCGGCCCACCTCATGGCCCTCCACCAGCACAACGCCGTGGTTGGACACCACCGCCTGCAACTCTTCCGCCTCTTGGTCTTCCAGCCGTCTGGTCAAATGTGCCGCCCTCTTGTCCACAAACCGCGCCATCAACTTCATGTGCAGCGTGTCTGAAATTCTATCCTCAATCTCGCGCGCCAGCCGCGCCCAGGGCGTGGCATCGCGCATCCAATCAGCTCTGGCGGTTATATACGCCCAAACGCGCACATCCGTCAGCCGCTGCATGAGGGTATCAATATCTCCTTCGACTTTGTCCAGCGCCTCGATCTCGCCGCGCACCCAATCCACCGGTAAATTTTTGTCCGCGCGCAGATGCGTGAACACTTTGGCACATAATTTTACATGCGCGTCGGTCGCCAGCTTGCGAAAATCGGGGATCTGGCACGCCTCCCACAACAGCCGCGTCGCCGCCCGCCCCTGCGCCGCCTTGCGGATCTCCGGGTCGTGGCTCAACGCCTCCAGGGTTAAAACATCCGCCGCATCCTGCCCGCGCACCAGCCCCGGCACCCCTGGCGGCATGGTCAAACTGCCCAGCAGCGCCGCCACCGAGGCAAAATCCAGCGCCGAATTGCGCCAGGCCAGTTGCTCCAGCGACTCGAAAGCATGCGCCTCCACCGCCTCCACCAGCTCCTCGCCCAGCGGCGGGCAAACGCCGGTGACGCCAAAACTGCCATCGCGCATCCCGCGCCCCGCCCGCCCGGCAATCTGCGCGACCTCCGCCGCCAGCAGCATCCGGGGCTGGCGGCCATCAAATTTCGAGAGCCCGGCAAAGGCCACATGGTCCACATCCATGTTCAGCCCCATGCCGATGGCATCCGTCGCCACCAGAAAATCCACCTCTTTTTCCTGATACAGCGCCACCTGCGCGTTGCGCGTGCGCGGCGAGAGCCGGCCCATCACCACCGCGCAGCCGCCCCGCCTGCGGCGCACCGCCTCGGCAATGGCGTAAACCTCAGCCGCGGAGAACGCCACGATCGCCGAGCGCGGCGGCAGGCGCGAGAGCTTCACCGGCCCGGCATAGGAAAGCGCCGAGAGCCGGGGCCGCGTCTCAACCTCAATCCCCGGCACCAGCCGCAGCAGCAGGCGGCGGATCGTCTCGGCGCCGAGAAACATCGTCTCCACCAGGCCGCGCGCATGCAACAGCCGGTCAGTGAAGACATGCCCCCGGTCCGGGTCGGCGCAAAGCTGGATCTCGTCTACCGCCAGAAACTCAACCCGCCGGTCCAGCGGCATCGCCTCCACCGTGCAGGAGAACCAGCGCGCCCCCGGCGGCACGATCTTTTCCTCACCCGTGATGAGCCCGACATGTTTGGCGCCCTTGCGCGCCACCATGCGCTCGTAATTCTCGCGCGCCAGCAGCCGCAGCGGAAAGCCGATCATGCCGGAGGAATGCCCCAGCAGACGCTCCATCGCCAGATGCGTCTTGCCGGTGTTGGTGGGGCCCAGCACCGCCCTCACCTTGGAATACGATCCGGACATGGCCCAGCATGTGATGGCCTTCGGCCGGTTTTGCAAGCCATCGGCCCCGCGCTAACACGGGGCCGGGCACTGACTCACTTTGCCGGATTGGCACCGTAGACGTCAAAGTTAAAATAGTGCGACTCAATCTTCTTGTAGGTTCCGTTCGCGATAATCGCCGCGATCGCCGAATCGATCTTCTTCAAAAGTTCCGGCTCATTCTTGCGCACACCGATGGCGATGTAGGAGCCCAGCACGTCCTTGGGATCATACGTCACATTTCCGGCCAGCGCATAATTCGCACCCTTCGGCGTCTTCAGGAAACCATAATCAGCCTCCACGGAATCCTGCAATGAGGCGTCCAGCCGGCCCGAGAGCAAATCCGCATAAACCTGATCCTGGCCGGGATAGGAAATCACGTTCACACCATTGGGCTGCCAGTAGGTCTTCGCATAGCTCTCCTGAATCGTGCCCGACTCCACCCCAACGGTCTTGCCTTTCAGGCTCGCCGCCGTCGGTTCCAGACCCGCGCCTTTCTTGGTGATCAGGCTGGTCGGCTCGTTATACATCTCGGAAGAAAAATCGATCTGCTTGGCACGCTCGGGCGTCACCGTCATCGAGGATAAAATCGCATCGAACTTGCGCGCCTGCAAAGCCGGGATAATGCCGTCAAAACTCTGGCTTATGAATACACATTTCACCTTCAGATCGGCGCAGATGGCCCGGCCAAGATCAATATCAAACCCTACAAACTTCCCGCTGGGGGAAAGACTCTCAAACGGCGGATACGTCGCATCCACACCGAACTTGATCTCGGTCATCGCCTTCGCGCCCGCCACCACCGGCGC
>NZ_JAQTZC010000038.1 GCF_028687955.1 Acidocella sp. | reverse complement strand
GAAACCCGGGTCTGATCGCGTGCATTACGGATGCCAAAAAACGTGAGCGCCAACGCAAATAACGGCAAACCAAGCGCCTGGGCATACATAGCCCAAAGAGGAAGAGACTGTTGTGTGGATTGTAACATTTCGGCCTCTTGGGTGAATTCTTCATCAAATCACTTCAAAGATGCACCGCCCATAAAATTAACGCGAATCCCAACAATATTCTAACTCCCGCAGCTAACAAAAAAACGGCGCCCCTCACAGAGCGCCGTTCTTTATATCCGGGGTCAGGGGCCCGCTGGCCACTGCGGGGTTCCAAGGGGCAGCGCCCCTTGGTGGGGTTCTTAGGGGCGAAGCCCTTAAGCCGCCTTCGCCATCCCGCGCAGCACGTACTGCAAAATACCGCCGTGCTTGTAATATTCCACCTCGTCGGCGGTATCCACGCGGCAGAGCAGTTGCACCTCCTGCTTGGAGCCATCGGCGCGGGTGATCACCATGGTGATGTCCATACGCGGCGAGAGCTTGTCCAGGCCGACGATGTCGATTGTCTCATCGCCCTTCAGCGCGAGCGATTTGCGGGTCACGCCATCCTTGAACAGCAGCGGCAGCAGCCCCATGCCGACCAGGTTGGAGCGGTGGATACGCTCGAAGCTCTCGGCGATAACCGCCTTCACGCCCAGCAGCATCGTGCCCTTGGCCGCCCAGTCACGCGAGGAGCCGGTGCCGTATTCCTGCCCGGCGAACACCACCAGCGGCACGCCCTCGGCCTTGTACTTCACCGCGGCGTCGTAGATCGACATATCCTGCCCGCCGGGGAAATGCTTGGTATTGCCGCCCTCGGCGCCGCCCATCATCTCGTTCTTGATGCGGATGTTGGCGAACGTGCCGCGCACCATCACATCATCATTGCCGCGGCGCGCGCCGTAGGAGTTGAAGTCCTTCTGCTGCACCTGATGCTGGCTCAGATACTCACCGGCGGGGCCGGATTTCTTGATGTTGCCGGCAGGCGAGATATGGTCGGTGGTGATCGAGTCACCCAGCAGGGCCAGGACGCGCGCACCCTTGATGTCGGAAACCGGCTTCGGCTCCATGGTGATGCCCTCGAAATAGGGCGGGTTCTTCACATAGGTGGAGCCGGACGGCCAGGCGTAGGTGTCGGTCCCACCGGTCACCTCAATCGCCTGCCACTGCTTCGGCCCCTTGAACACATCGCCGTAGCGCTCCAGGAACATCTCGCGCGTCAGCACGGAATGCACGGTATCCGCCACTTCCTTCGTCGAGGGCCAGATGTCCTTCAGATACACCGGCTTGCCGTCCTTGGAGGTGCCGATCACGGCGGTGGTGATATCCTCACGGATGTTGCCGAGCAGCGAATAAGCCACCACCAGCGGCGGGCTGGCGAGGTAGTTGGCGCGCACGTTGGCGTGCACGCGCCCCTCGAAATTGCGGTTGCCCGAGAGCACCGAGGCCGCGACCAGCTTGTTGCTCTCAATGGCGTCCACAATCGCATCGTCCAGCGGGCCGGAGTTGCCGATGCAGGTGGTGCAGCCATAACCCACGGTCTGGAAGCCCATGGCATCCAGATCCGCCGAAAGCTTCGACTTGTCCAAATATTCGGTCACAACTTGCGAGCCGGGCGCCAGCGAGGTCTTCACCCAGGGCTTGGGCGTCAGCCCCAGCGCGTGCGCCTTGCGCGCCACCAGCCCGGCGGCCACCAGCACATAAGGGTTGGAGGTGTTGGTGCAGGAGGTGATCGCGGCGATCACCACATCGCCATGGGTAATCTCATAGCCCTTGCCAGCAACAGCGGCCTTGGTGCCCACGGCATCGGCGGCAACGCCCAGGCCCTTGGTCAGCTCCTTGGCGAATTCCGCGGCAGCATCCTTGAGCAACACGCGGTCCTGCGGGCGCTTCGGCCCGGCGAGCGAGGGCTGCACGGTGGAGAGGTCGAGTTCCAGCGTATCGGTGAACACCGGGTCTACCTCGGTGCGCCACAGGCCCTGCGCCTTGCAATAGGCTTCAACGAGCTTGATCCGGTGCTCGTCGCGGCCCGAGAGGTGCAGATAATCCAGCGTAATCTGGTCAACCGGGAAGAAGCCGCAGGTCGCGCCGTATTCCGGCGCCATGTTGGCGATCGTCGCACGGTCGGCCAGGGCGAGGTCAGCCAGGCCGGCGCCGTAGAATTCCACGAATTTGCCGACCACCTTCTTCGCGCGCAGCATCTGCGTCACGGTCAGCACCAAATCAGTCGCGGTCACGCCCTCGGAAAGCTTGCCGGTCAGCTTGAAGCCGATGACATCGGGGATCAACATGGCAATCGGCTGGCCGAGCATCGCCGCCTCGGCTTCGATGCCGCCAACACCCCAGCCCAGCACGCCCAGGCCGTTCACCATGGTGGTGTGGCTGTCGGTGCCGTACAGCGTGTCAGGGTATACATAGGTGGAACCGCCGTTCTCCGAGGTCCAGGCGACCTGCGCGAGATATTCCAAATTCACCTGATGGCAGATGCCGGTATCAGGCGGCACGACGCGGAAATTGTCGAACGCCTCCTGGCCCCAGCGCAGGAAGCGGTAGCGCTCGCCGTTGCGGTCGAACTCCATGGCGATGTTCTTCTCCAGCGCATCGGCCGAACCCGAATAATCCACCATCACGGAGTGGTCGATCACCAGATCCACCGGCACCAGCGGGTTCACCTTCTCCGGCTTGCCGCCAAGGCGCAGGATGCCGTCGCGCATCGCGGCAAGGTCCACCACGCCGGGGACGCCGGTGAAATCCTGCATCAGGATGCGCGCGGGCTTGAAAGGCACTTCCTTGGCCGAAGAGGCTTTTTCCAGCCAACCGATGACCGCCTTGGCGTCATCCACCGTGTAGCTGCCGCCGTTCTCGAAGCGCAGCACGTTCTCCAGCAGCACTTTCAAGGTCTTGGGCAGCCTGGAGATGTCACCCAGGGCCGCGGCCGCGGCCGCCAGCGAGAAATACTTATAATCCTTACCCTCGACGGTGAGGCTTTTCAGGGTTTTCAGGCTGTCGTGGCCGATGGCTGTCATGGTAAATTGACCCTTTCTGATATACGGCTTGCGATTAGTGACGGCTTAAACCATAGCCGTGCCACCGCGTCCATTCATGGGTTAAGGATTTTCGTCCCTGCTCTCAGCCTCCAATCTGTCAGTCTTCCGTGGTGAACGGCTGGTGCTCACCAATATCAGCTTTTCGCTCTCCGCGGGCGGAATCCTGGTGTTGCGCGGCGCAAACGGCGCCGGCAAATCCACCCTGCTGCGCGCTTTGGCGGGGCTCACGCCGCTGGCCGCCGGTGTGCTAAAATGGGACGGTGAAGATGCGCTGCACGATCTGCCCAGCCATGCAAAACGCATTGCCTGGCTCGGGCATCTGGACGCGGTAAAGCCTGCCCTCACCGCCGCGGAGCATGTGCCGCTGGCGGCACTCGCGCCGGTGGGGCTCACCGCCTATGCCAATTTGCCCGCCCGCTTGCTCTCCGCCGGGCAAAAGCGCCGCTTGGCGATCGCGCGCGTCGCCGCCTCCGGCAAACCCCTCTGGCTGCTCGATGAACCCACCACCGGACTCGACGCCGCCTCCCTCACCCGGTTCTCCGCTCTGTGCGAGTCCCATCGGCAAGGCGGCGGCATGATCATCGCCAGCACGCACACACCCCTGGAATTAACCGGCGTATCGGTGCTGAGCCTATGAAAACCCTGATCCTTCGCGAGTTGAAACTCTCCTTGCGCCACGGCGCGGACACCACCGCCTCGCTACTCTTCTTCATCATCGCCGGCACGCTGTTTCCCTTTGCGCTCGGCCCCGGCCCCACCACACTGGCCGCCATTGCCGCCGGCATCGTCTGGGTCTGCGCCCTGCTCGCCGCCCTTTTGCCGCTGGACCGCCTCTTCGGCGCCGATTTCGAGGACGGCACGCTCGACCTGCTGCTGCTCTCCGGCCTGCCCGCCTACGGCGTCGCCTTCGCCAAAATGATCATCCACTGGCTGACCACCGGCCTGCCGCTCCTGCTCATCGCCGCCCCGCTCGCCATCATGCTGCGCATGCCAGCCGCGCGCGTGCCCCTGCTGCTGCTTACCCTGCTGCCAGGCACCATGTTGCTCTCGCTGCTCGGCACGCTGGCCGCCGCCATCACCCTCGGCGCGCGCCGCGCCGCGGTGCTCATGCCGCTCATCACCCTGCCCCTGATGATCCCGGCATTGATCTTCGGCGCCGCCGCCGTCACCTCACCACACCCGGCCGCAGCGCTCTATATGCTGGCGGCCATGCTCTGCGCCGCCCTGCCGCTGGCCCCTCTGGGCGCCGGCGCGGCCCTAAAAGCCGCCGCCGAGTAACGCTTAAACGTGGAAACTCTCGCCGCAGCCGCAACGGCCCTTTTCGTTGGGGTTCTCAAAGGTGAATCCGGCGGTCAGCTTGTCCACCTTGTAGTCCATCGTCGTGCCGATCAAAAACAGCGTCGCCTTACGGTCCACCAGAACCGTCAGCCCATGGCTCACCACCACCTCATCCTGCGCCACCGGCGCCTCCACCCACGTCATCTCGTAGGACATCCCCGAGCAACCTTTGGTTGAAACCGCGATGCGCAGCAGCTTGCCCGCCTCGCCACCCTCATACAGTGTCTTCAACCGCGCCGCCGCCGCCTCGGTCAACTGCATCAGCGGCGGCAGTGCCCGGCGGGGTTTTGCCTCGATTGTCGTCGTACTCATACGCGCCCCCTTCAAAACATATTCAACGAAAGACGTGCATCCTCGCTCATCCGGCTCTGGTCCCACGGCGGATCCCACACAGTATCCACCACGACATTCCCAACCCCCTCCACCGCGGCGATGGCGTCATGCACCGCCTCGGGCAACTCCTGCGCCGCCGGGCAACCGGGCGCGGTCAGCGTCATCTCCACGCGCACATCGCCATTCTGCGCCAGCTCAATTGCGTAGATAAGCCCAAGTTCGTAGATATTCACAGGAATTTCCGGATCGAACACAGTGGAAATCGCCGCGATCACCGCATCCTCCGAGACCACCGCCTTCGTCTCACCGTCAGGCGTCCAACTCGTCACCGGGACCATTTTCGCCTCATCCATGAACCTGCACCTCCCTGAGAGCTTCCTCGAGCGCCGCCCACGGCAGAGTCGCGCAACGTCTCCGCGCGCGATACTGTGCCACGCCGGCCAGCGCGTTCAAATCTCCCAGCGCCAGATCTTCTCTGCCGCTGGTTACAACTTCCTCAAAAGCCCCGCGCATTGCCGCCACCTCCGCCGGACTCTTTCCCGCCACCGCCTGCGCCATCAAATCCGCGCTCGCGGTCAATATCGCGCAGCCATGGGCCTCATGGTGCACCACGCCGCCACGCTGCCAAAACACCTGCACCCTATCACCGCACATCGCATTCTCGCCCCGGCCTTGCGCGTCGAACACCTCCGGTCGGCCGGCAAAACGCGGCGCCTTGCTACGCTCCACGATCAATGCCTGGTAAAGTTCCTGGACTGTGCTGCTCATTTGAATATCTGCTTGATACGCGCCAGCCCTTCGCCCAGCGCATCGATTTCCTCAACCGTCGTGTACAGCGCGAACGACGCCCGCGCCGCCGCGCTCACACCCATCCGCCCCATCAGCGGCTCCGCGCAGTGGCGCCCCGCCCGCACCGCAATCCCCTGCCGGTCCAGCAGCGTCGCAATGTCATGCGCATGCGCATCCTCCATGGTGAACGTCAGAACGCCGCCACGGTCCTGCGCCGAACCAAGCACCCGCAAACCCTCAATCCCCGCCAGCATTTTCAGCCCATGCCCGGTCAGCTCACGCTCATGCGCCGCAATCGCATCAAGGCCGATCGCCTGCACATAATCAATCGCCGCGCCCAGCCCGATCGTCTCGATAATCGCAGGCGTCCCTGCCTCAAAGCGGTACGGCGGCGGCGCCCAGGTGGCACGCTCATAAGAGACGGATTCAATCATCTCCCCGCCTGTCAGAAACGGCGGCATCGCCTCCAGAATTTCGCGCTTGGCATACAACACACCAATGCCCGTCGGGCCGTAGAGCTTGTGCCCGGAAAACACATAGAAATCCACATCAAGCGCCTGCACATCAACCGCGCGGTGCACAATCGCCTGGCAGCCATCGAGCAAAACCTTCGCCCCGCGCGCATGTGCGAACGCCACCAGCCGTTCCGCCGGCGTGTAGCTCCCCAGCACGTTGGACATATGCGTCATCGCCAGCAACTTCACCTTGCCATCGGCAAACTGCGCCTCTAATGATTCCCAATCAATCTCGCCAGAATCAGTAATCTTCGCAATCCGCAGCTCCACGCCATGGGCATCGCGCAATATCTGCCACGGCACCAGATTCGCATGGTGCTCCATCTCCGAGACCACAACAGCATCGCCCGGCCGCAACGCGGTGCGGCCATAGCTATACGCCACCAGATTGATGGACTCCGTCGCATTGCGCGTGAAAACAATTTCCTCGCGCGCCCGCGCATTCAAAAACGCCGCCACCTTGTCGCGCGCCGCCTCATACGCATCAGACGCGCGTTCCGACATCCAATGCAACCCCCGATGCACATTGGCGTATTGCATCTCCATCACGCGCACCATCGCGTCAATCACCACGCGCGGTTTCTGCGCCGAGGCCGCGGAATCCAGAAACACCAGCTTCCGGCCATGCACTTGCTGCGTCAGGATCGGAAAATCCTTGCGAATTTCTGAAACATTGAATGCACGCGTACTCATTTTCCGGTCCACCATGTCTCAATCGCCGCCTCGAACAACGCATGCGCCCCCGCATGCGTCACCGGCTCCAGCGCCTCGGTCAAAAACGCGCAAATCAGCATCGCGCGCGCTGTATCCTCGGGAATTCCCCGGCTGCGCAGATAAAACACCTGCTCTTCATCCAGCGCGCCGATGGTGGCGCCATGGCTGCATTTCACATCATCGGCAAAAATCTGCAATTCAGGTTTTATATCCATCTCCGCCGTTGGCGAGAGCAGCAGCGCCTGGCTCATCTGGTAGCCATCGGTCTTCTGCGCCATGCGGTCCACCTCAATCCGCCCCTGAAAAACCCCGCGCGCGGCATCGGATAAAACAGACTTCACCGTCTGGCGCGAGCTGCAATCAGGCGCCCTGTGGCGCACCACGGAGGTAAAATCCCCGTGCTGCGAATCTCCCAGCAGCTGCGCCGCGTTCAAATGCGTGTACGCCTTCGCGCCGCTCAGTTCCACATGAAATTCAGCACGTGAAAGCTTCGCGCCCATCACCGCGGTGAAGCTCTCATAAGCCGCATCCGCGGCGGCGCCAACGCGGATCGTTGCCAAATGAAACGCCTCCCGGCTTTCATTCTGCAAGCGGTAATGTGCCAGCCGCGCACCTTGCGCCAGAACAATATCCGTCACCGGATTATGCCAGTAAACACCTTCACCTTTTATAACCTCAAGCAGCGTTAGCGTAGCGCCCGCTCCCAAGGAGACCCGGTGGCGTGGATGCAGCGCCCCGCCGTTGGCATAAGAGACCAGCAGCACAACCCCCGCATCAACCCCGGCGGGTATTTCCAGCGTCAAACCATCCTGCGCATGCTGCGCGTTGATCAACGCCAGCGGCAGGTCAGACTCTTCAGTCACCGTGGCAAAACCATGCGCGAACATCAACGCGGAAGATGCCGCGGCGTCAAACCGGCCATTCACAAAAACCAGGCGCGGCACGCCGATATCGGGCAGATCACCGGGAACGGACGCAGCCGGCGCCTCGGCAAAACTCATGGCATCCAGCGGACGCAAATCCGTGTAGCGCCAAGCCTCAAGGCTACGGGTGGGAAGCGCGGTCATGGCTCAGGCCGCTTCCAACCCGGCATAGCCGCGAGCTTCCAGTTCCAGCGCCAACTCCGGCCCGCCGGAGCGCACAATTTTCCCCGCCGCCAGAACATGCACCCGATCGGGCACGATATAATCCAGCAGGCGCTGATAATGCGTAATCACCAAAGCCGAAAATACCGGGCTGCGCAGCGCGTTCACCCCCTCGGCGACAATTTTGAGCGCATCGATATCCAGCCCGGAATCCGTCTCATCGAGAATCGCCAGACCCGGCCGCAACAGCGCCATCTGCAAAACCTCGTTGCGCTTCTTCTCGCCGCCGGAAAACCCGACGTTCACATTGCGCTTGAGCATATCATCCTGCATCGAAAGATTTTTCAAGGCTGTCCGTGCAAGTTTTAAAAACGCCACGGCATCAAGCTCCGCCTCGCCGCGCGCGCGCCGCACCGCATTCAGCGCCGTGCGCAGAAAATTCGCATTGCCCACGCCAGGCAGCTCCACCGGATACTGAAATGCAAGGAATATTCCGGCGGCGGCCCGCGCCTCCGGCGTCAACGCCAGAATATCCTGGCCATTATAAATCGCCTCGCCGCCCGTCACCTCATAGCCCTCGCGGCCAGAGAGCACATAGGAGAGCGTTGATTTTCCAGCGCCATTCGGCCCCATGATGGCGTGAATCTCACCATCCGGCACACTCAGGTTCACGCCTCGCAGAATTTCCTTGTCGCCAATCCTCGCCGACAAATTTTTAATCTCAAGCATATTAACCAACCGATCCTTCAAGCGACACAGCCAGGAGTTTCTGCGCTTCGACAGCAAATTCCATTGGCAATTCCTTCAACACATCCTTGCAGAAACCATTTACGATCAACCCCACGGCATCCTCTTCCGACAACCCCCGCGAGCGGCAATAAAACAGCTGATCCTCCGCGATCTTCGATGTCGTGGCCTCATGCTCCACCTTTGCGGAGGCATTCCGGCTCTCGATATAGGGCACCGTATGCGCGCCGCACTGGTCGCCTATCAGCAGTGAATCGCATTGCGTATAATTGCGCGCGCCGGAGGCGTTGGGCATAATCTTTACCAGCCCGCGATAGGTGTTGTTGGAATGACCAGCCGAAATGCCCTTGGAGATGATCGTGCTCGTCGTGTTCTTGCCGATATGAATCATCTTCGTGCCGGTGTCGGCCTGTTGATGATTATGCGTCATCGCGACCGAATAAAACTCCCCAACGGAACCATCGCCTTGCAGGATACAGGAGGGGTATTTCCACGTAATGGCCGAGCCAGTTTCCACCTGTGTCCAGGAGATTTTTGAATTCCTGCCGCGGCACGCGCCGCGCTTGGTGACAAAATTATAAATACCGCCCTTGCCATCGGCATCACCCGGATACCAGTTCTGCACGGTGGAATATTTGATCTTCGCCTCATCCATGGCGACAAGCTCCACCACCGCCGCGTGCAGCTGATTCTCATCGCGCATCGGTGCGGTGCAGCCTTCAAGGTAGGATACGCTGGCACCTTCCTCAGCAATAATCAGCGTGCGCTCAAACTGCCCGGTGTTGCGTGCATTAATGCGGAAATAGGTGGAAAGCTCCATCGGGCAGCGCACCCCCTTGGGGATATAAACAAAGCTGCCATCGGAAAACACCGCCGAGTTCAACGCCGCGAAATAATTATCGCCATACGGCACCACGCTACCCAGATATTTATGCACCAGCTCCGGATGCTCGCGCACCGCCTCGGAAATCGGGCAGAAAATCACACCAGATTTTGCAAGTGTCTCGCGGAATGTGGTCGCCACGGAAACCGAATCAAATACTGCATCCACCGCCACGCCGGCCAGCGCCGCGCGCTCGTTCAGTGGAATGCCGAGCTTCTCATACATATTCAAAAGCGCGGGGTTAACCTCATCAAGCGACTTGGGCGTCGGCGCGGCGGGGGCTGCGTAATAATAGAGCTCATCATAGGCAATCGGTGGGTGCTCAACCCGCGCCCAATGCGGTTCTTCCAGCTTTTGCCACAGTGCGAACGCTTTTAGCCGCCAGGCAAGCAACCAGTCCGGCTCACCTTTTTTGGCCGAAATCAGCCGCACGATCTCCTCGTTCAGCCCCTTGGGAAATTCTTCCATCGCGATCTCGGTCGTAAATCCATATTTATACTTTTCAACCGAAAGAGCCTCGACCGTATCGCGAGTTTCAACAGTGGTGGACATCACACAACCTCATTCATAGGCGCTACGACAGGCAAGCGGAACGCGGTGGGAATGCTCGCGGCTTCCATATCTGCAAGGGAAATCCGGCTCAACGCCGTTCGGATCGCATCGTTCACCGGGTCCCAGCGTCCGGCCACGGGGCACAGTGACTGACTCTCGCAGCCGGATGCGCCATCCACGCAAGAGGTCAGCGCAATCGGCCCGTCAATGGCCATGATGACCTCCGAGACCGCAATTTCATTCAGCGGGCGGCCCAGGCGATAACCACCGCGGGCCCCGCGGGAGGAAATAACCAGCCCATGCCCGGCCAGCGCCTTTAGCACCTTGGCCACGGTCGGCTCGGGCACGCCAATGGCCGCTGCAATACCCGGCGAGGTTTCAACGCAATCGGCGGCACTCAACCGGACCAGCGCCACCACGGCATAATCGGTCAAACGAGACAATTTCAACATATGCGCTCCGATAGTGGACCTAAACAGTCCTGATTGGCAAATGGGCCATGACAAGCCCCTCGTCAAGCCATATCGCCACAGAATGAAACACGAATTGATGCCCCGGCCTTTGACAGGGAGCACACGCGGACGCTACCGGCTGAAGGAGACTTTTAAGGATACGAATCATGTGCGGAATCGTGGGTGTTGTGGGTCTGGCGCCGGCGGCGCCTCTGCTTATGGATGGTCTGCGGCGGTTGGAATATCGCGGATATGACAGCGCCGGCATCGCGACTCTGGTGAACGGACAGATCGAGCGCCGCCGCGCCGAGGGCAAGCTGGCGCAGCTGGCCGCCGCGCTGGAGCGCCAGCCCCTGGCGGGCTGTACCGGCATCGGCCACACCCGCTGGGCGACTCATGGCGCGCCGACTGAGACCAACGCCCATCCGCACGGCACCGCGCGCGTCGCGGTTGTGCATAACGGCATCATCGAGAACCATTTGCTGCTCCGCGCCGAGCTTGAGGCCAAGGGCCAGGTTTTTTGCTCCGAGACCGATACCGAGACAGTCGCGCAACTGCTCGATCTGCTGCTGGCGGAGGGGATGAGCCCGGTTGAGGCCGCCAAGGCCGCGTTCGCGCGGCTGGAGGGGGCCTATGCGCTGGCGCTGATTTTCGCCGGGCATCCTGAGTTGATCATCGGCGCGCAGCGCGGCGCACCGTTGGCGGTGGGCTACGGGGTGCAGGAGATGTATCTGGGGTCCGACGCGCTGGCCCTGGCGCCGCTGACGCGCCAGATCGCGTATCTCGAAGATGGCGACTGGGTGGTGGTGACGCGCGAAAATGCCGTTTTTTTTGATGCCCACGGCCAGGAGATCACCCGGGAGAAGAAGCTCACCAACCTAACAGGGGCTGCCATCGGCAAGGGTAATTTCCGGCATTTCATGGAAAAGGAATTGCACGAGCACCCGGTGGTGATCGGCGACGTGCTGCACCGGATGATCGACGCCGCCACCCGCATGCCGGTATTGCCCGCCCTGCCCTTTGATCTGGCCAGCGTGCCGCGCATCACCTTCAGCGCCTGCGGTTCGGCGTATTACGCGGGGCTGACCGGCAAGTTCTGGCTGGAAAGCCTGGGCCGGCTGCCAATGGATGCCGATGTGGCATCAGAATTTCGCTACCGTGCGCCGCCGCTCCCCAAGGGTGGGCTGGGGTTGCTGGTCAGCCAGTCCGGCGAGACGGCGGATACGCTGGCGGCGCTGCGCTATATGCGTGCCGAGGGGCAGATGATCCTGACCATTCTCAACGTGCCCGAGAGCACCATGGCGCGGGAGTCCGACGCCATGCTGGAGACCATGGCCGGGCCGGAGATCGGGGTTGCCAGCACCAAAGCCTTTACCGCGCAGCTGACCGTGATGGCGGTGTTCGCGCTCGCGGTGGCACGCGCGCGCGCCAGCCTGGCGGATGCCGAGATTACCCGGCTGTGCGATGCGCTGCTGGAAATTCCCGCCAAGGCGGCGGAGATTTTGGCGAATGAGGCGCAGATCAGGCGTTTGGCGCCCCGGATCGCCGAGGCGGCGGATGTGCTGTATCTGGGCCGGGGGGCGTGTTTCCCCATCGCGCTCGAAGGGGCGCTGAAACTGAAAGAAACCAGCTATATTCACGCGGAAGGCTATGCCGCCGGTGAGTTGAAGCATGGGCCGATCGCGCTGATCGACAAATCGGTGCCGGTGATCGCGATTTGCCCGTCTGGCCCGTTGTTTGAGAAAACGGCGTCCAACTTGCAGGAGGTCGCGGCGCGGGGGGGGCAGGTTATTGTGTTCTCCGATGCCGCGGGGGCTGCGAAGTTGCAGGGAGTTGCAGCAGAGACACTGATTTTGCCGGAGATCGATCCGTTTGCAGCGCCGATTTTATATGCGATTCCGGTGCAGATGCTGGCGTATCATGTCGCGGTGATGAAGGGCACGGATGTGGACCAGCCGCGCAATCTGGCGAAGTCGGTGACCGTGGAATAGGCCCGCTCCACGTGGAGCGATTTCGAAGATCGATCCACAAGCGCATGATTATAAAATTTAATTTTTTTCTTGTACCCCAATTTGTGCGGGTTCGGTGCGACAAAACAACGATTATCGTTTCAGCAATGACCAGTAGACCGGCTGGCGGCCGGCCAGGATGGCTTTGGCCTCGTAGCGGGTCGGCGGCCAGCCTTCGGGCCTTATGGTGGCGCGGGTGACGGTAAAGGCACTTTGGGCGGCCAGAACTTCATCGGTCCAGGCTTGGTAGGTGGGATCATCCGAGGCGATGCGCCACTCGCCGCCGGGTTTGAGCACGCGGGCGGCCTCGGCCAGCAGCTCCGGGTGGACGAAGCGGCGTTTGGCGTGGCGGGCCTTGGGCCAGGGATCAGGGAACATCAGGAAGAGCTTGCCCAGCGTGGCATCGGCTATGCCGCGCAGCAGGGGGCGGGCGTCATCGGTAAAGAGGCGCAGGTTGGCGGGGACTTCGGGCGCCGCGGCATCCTCCGGCGCGAGGCGCGAGAGCAGCGAGCAGATGCCGGTCTCGAACACTTCAGCGGCGATGAGGCCGGTATCGGGGTTGGCCTGGGCCAAGGCGTAAGCATGCTCGCCGCCGCCAAAGCCGACTTCCAGCCAGATTTCACGCACAGTGATACCGAAGGGGATTTGCGGCCACGAAAGCCGGGGCAGAAATTCGGCCAGCAGCCACTCCTGGCGCGGGCGGAGTTTTTTGCCCTTGATCCGGCCGTAGAGACGGTCAGGCGGTGGTTTCACGCTCACCTCCGCGAGCGAAGACGGGTTAGCATGCTTCGCTCGCGGTAGCAGGGTTTCAGCGGCCAAAAGCAGACTTCAGGGCCGGGACCAGATCGGTCTTTTCCCAGGTGAAGGTGCCAAGGTCCGCATCCGGCGTGCGGCCGAAATGGCCAAAGGCGGAGGTGGGGGCGTAAATCGGCCGGTTGAGCTGGAGGTGCTCGCGGATGCCGCGCGGGGTGAGGTTGACCAGCTCGCGCAGGGTTTTTTCGAGCTTGACCTCATCGACATCGCGGCCGGTGCCGTGCAGCTCGACATAAAGCGAGAGCGGCTGCGAGACGCCGATGGCATAGGAGAGCTGCAGGGTGCAGCGGTCCGCCAGCCCGGCGGCGACCACGTTTTTGGCGAGGTAGCGGCAGACATAGGCGGCGGAGCGGTCAACCTTCGTGGGGTCCTTGCCCGAGAACGCGCCGCCGCCATGGGGGGCGGCACCGCCGTAGGTGTCCACGATGATCTTGCGTCCGGTCAGGCCACAATCGCCATCCGGCCCGCCGATGACGAAGATGCCGGTGGGGTTGACGTAGAATTCAGCCTCGGTGGGCATCCAGCCGGGGGGCAGAGCGTCGTTGACGATCGGGGTAAGCAGCTCGCGCACGCGGGCCAGCGTCACATCCGGGTCATGCTGGATGGAGACCACGATGGAGGTGGCGGTGACGGGCTTGCCGTCAATGTATTTCAGGGTCACCTGGCTCTTGGCGTCGGGCTGGAGGCCCTTGGCGCGGGCATCGCCGGCGCGGCGCAGGTCTGAGATGCGGCGCAGGATGAGGTGGGAGTAGTAGATGGGCGCGGGCATCAGCGCTTCGGTCTCCGTGCAAGCGTAGCCGAACATGATGCCCTGGTCGCCGGCGCCTTCGTCCTTGCTGCCATCGGCATCGACACCCACGGCGATGTCAGCCGACTGGGCGTGCAAATGAACATCAACCGAAGCGTTCTTCCAGGAGAAGCCCTCCTGGTCGTAGCCAATGTCGTGCACCGCCATGCGGGCGAGATGCGCCAGATGTTCCTTGGTGATGGTCTCGGGGCCACGGACCTCGCCCGCCAGGACGATGCGGTTGGTGGTGACCAGGGTTTCGCACGCAACGCGCGCGTAGGGGTCAGCCGCCAGATAGGCGTCAACCACGGTATCGGAAATCCGGTCCGCAACCTTATCCGGGTGACCTTCCGAGACGGACTCGGAGGTGAACAGAAATTCGCCTTTATCGCGCATGCACAAATATCCCTTATTCGAGGCGGCTCGGATGACTTATCTAATTGCCGGGGTCAATACCCGCTCTGGGTTAACAACAACTAGAGCGCGAGGAAATCGCGCATGGTGTAGAGGCCCGGCTTCTGGTTTTGCAGCCAGAGGGCGGCTCGCACCGCGCCGGCGGCGAAAACCCGGCGGTCCAGCGCATGGTGGGTGAGAGAGATTTGTTCATCCCCGGCGGTGAAGGAAAGGGTATGGCTGCCGACGATCTGGCCGCCGCGCAGTGTGGCGAAGCCGATTTCGCCGTCGCGGCGCGGGCCGGTGTGGCCGTGGCGGCCGCTGGCGATCACGTCTTCCAGCTTCACCCCGCGCCCGGCGGCAACCGCGCGCCCCAGGGCCAGGGCCGTGCCGGAGGGGGCGTCAACCTTTTGCCGGTGGTGCATTTCCAGCACTTCGGCGTCATAGCGCGCGGGCGGCAGGGTGGCTGCGAGTTTTTCAGCGAGGATGAGCAGAAGGTTGACGCCGGTGCAGAAATTGGGCGCGGCGATGATGGGGATAATCCGCGCCGCGGCCTCGATGGCGGCTTGGTCATCTGCTCCATAGCCGGTGCTGCCCAGCACCCAGGGGGTTTTGGCCCCAGCCAGGGCGGCGGCGTGGGCGGCCACGGTGCTGGCGTGGGTGAAGTCGATCACCACATCCGACTCAGCCGCGAGGGCGTTAAGGTCCGGGTACAATGGCGCATCGCCCGGCGCGGCGCCGGAGCGGCTGGTGCCGCCGGTAAGCTGCGCGGCGGCGGCGGCTTCCTCGGCCAGCAGACGGCCCATGCGGCCGGAAATGCCGGCGATTCCGATTCGGTTTGTCATGGCGCGGTTATAGCTGACATGGCGGCAAACACCCAGCGGGCGGGCGCTTAGGTTGGGAGCCAAAGGACATCATCCGCCGGGGTAGCGGGCGACCCAGGGACGCGCGCCTTGGACCGCGCGGTCAGTCAGCAGGGTGAGGCGGTGCCCGCTTATCCAGGCGGCGGTGGCGCCGTTGCGGTAGACGGAGAGACGGTCAATGACCGGGGTGGAGCCGCAGGCGCCACGCAGAGGCTCGGGCGAGACGGCAACGAGGGCATTGCCGCAGCCGCCCGGCGGGGGGGTGAGAGCAAACAACACGGCGCCGAGGCGGCAGGTGTTTTGTGTGCATCGCGCCGGGGTGAGCTGCGTGCCGGCCCAGACCGGGGCCCATTGCGCGAGGGTGTAGGACGGGGGTTTGCCGCGGCTGAGCAGGAAAATGCGCGGCGCGGCGCGGATGGCGATGAGTCTGGCGCCGGGGGAGACCAGAATGTCCGGCGGGCGGGCGGCGGTGTAAATGGCCAGGCCCGCGAGCATGAAGGCGAGACCGGCGAAACGCGGTGTGCTGCGCCAGATGCACAGCCAGATAAGCCCGGCGGCGAAGAACAGAATGGCGAGGCTGGGCATGGGCTGGATACGCAGCATGGCGGCGGGCCAGGTGGCGATGCGGGCGGTGACCCAGAGGATGATGGCGATGCCGCGCGCCATGGGCAGCAATGCGAGGGCTTGCAGGCCAAGCGGCATGAGCGCCAGCGCGAGCAGGCCGAGGGGGAGAATCCACAGCGCGGTGAGCGGCACGGCGAGGAGGTTGGCGGGGATCCAATAGGGCTGCACCTGCTGGAACTGGTAAGCTGCAAAAGGCATGGAGGCGCCGCCCGCCAGCAGGCTGGTGTAGGCCAGCGCCGCGCCGTGCATCGCAAAGCTTCCGGCACGCGAGCTGGCGGCGTGGAAGCGCGCCATGGCATGCTGGACCGCGGCAAACCCGGCGATAAGCGCCAGCACTGCGGAGAAGCTCATCTGGAAGCTGACCCCCAGCACGGCTTCGGGCGTGGCGAGCATGATGAGCGTGGCGGCAATGGCAAGGCCGCGCAAGGAGATCGCGCGCCGCCCCACGATGACGCCAAATGTGACCAGCGAGGCCATGGCGAGGCTGCGCAGGATCGGCAGATGCGCGCCGGTGAGCGCCGCATAAGCCGCCCCGCCGAGCAGCGCGGCGGCGGCGGCGAGCGGTTTGACCGGCAGACGCAGGGCCAGACGCTCGTGGCGCGTGAGCAGAAAGCGGGTAGTGGTGAAAAACAAACCCATGACGATGCCGGCATGCAGCCCCGCCACCGCGAGAATATGCGCCAGCCCCGCGGCGATGAAATGATCGCGCTCGGCGGCGGGGATGGCTTGTTCATCACCCGTGAGCAGGGTGACGGCGATGGACCCGGTGGAGACCGGCAGCACCCTGAGGATGCGCGA
Source organism: Acidocella sp. (assembly GCF_028687955.1). GTDB lineage: Bacteria > Pseudomonadota > Alphaproteobacteria > Acetobacterales > Acetobacteraceae > Acidocella. The sequence continues at coordinate 4,227 of NZ_JAQTZC010000038.1, read as the reverse complement.
GGCGATGCCCGCGCGCAGGTTTTGTAGCCAGGCGTCGGGGGCATCAGGCGGGGCCGGCGCGGTGATGCCGACATCACCCAGCGCGAAGCCGGAGGCGGCGAGACCGGCGAAGAAATTCTGCCGCCCCTGGTCCCAACCGCCGGGGTAGGCCGGGGGGTCCGGCGGGAAGAGCATGGCGTAGGCACGCACCGCTTCGCCCACACGCAGCGGCGTGGCATCAGCGCCGCGCAGGCGCAGGCGGATGGCGCGGGGGAGCGGGGCGGCGCCCTCCAGGCTAGGATGCGCCAGGGTGAGGCGTCGCGCGCCGGGGAAAAGGTCTATCCGCGCAATGGTGCCTGAGAGGCCGATGGGACCGGAGGGGATGACCGTGAGCGGGGGTTGGGCGGCAGTGCGCCATTCGGCGCGGGCGAAGCCAAGCGAGGCGGCCAACGCCAGCGCGGCGGCGAAACGCCAGTACGGGTGGCGCCAGCCGGCGGCGAGCACGGCAAGGCTGAAGGCGAGGAATATCGCACCAAGCCAGAGCGGCGGCTCGGCGGGCAACGCGAAGTAAACCAGGATCGCAGCGCCCATGGCAACGGGCAGCAGCAATGAAAACCGGCCCCGCTCGGCCTCGGCCCATTTGGCGAATGCGTCGCGCACCGGCAACCTCCAGTTGTTGGTCAACGTTAAGCGGTTGCCCCGTCTGGCACAATGCGGCGCAAAAATGCTAAACGCTGGGCATGAAAATCCGTACCCGTTTTGCCCCCTCCCCCACCGGCCTGCTGCATATCGGCGGCGCCCGAACGGCGTTGTTCAACTACCTGTTCGCCCGGCATCATGGCGGCGAGTTTCTGCTGCGCATCGAGGATACCGATAAGGCGCGCTCCACCCAGGAAGCGGTGCAGGTGATTCTGGACGGGCTGGCGTGGCTGGGCCTGAACGCGGACGCGCCGCCGGTGTATCAATCCACCCGCGAGGCACGGCATGTGGAAGTGGCGCTGGAACTTCTGGCACAGGGGCGCGCGTATAAATGCTATTGCACCGCCGAGGAGTTGCAGGCGATGCGCGAGCAGGCGGCGGCTGAGAAGCGCCCGCCGCGTTATGACGGGCGCTGGCGCGACCGCGACCCGGCGGAAGCGCCCGCCGGGGTGAAGCCCGCGATACGGCTGAAGGCCCCGCGCGAGGGCGAGGTGGTGTTGCAGGACCTCGTGCAGGGCACGGTGAAAGTGCAGAACGAGGAGATGGATGACATGATCATTCTGCGCTCCGATGGTACGCCGACCTATTTGCACGCGGTGGTGGTGGATGACCATGACATGGATATCACCCATGTCATCCGCGGCGATGATCACCTCACCAACACGTTCCGCCAGATTCAGATTTATGACGCCATGGGCTGGGAAAAACCGCAATTCGCGCATATTCCGCTGATTCACGGCGCGGACGGGGCCAAGCTCTCCAAGCGCCACGGCGCGGTGAGCATTCTGGAATTCCGCGAAGACGGGTTTCTGCCCGAGGCTTTGTGCAACTATCTGCTGCGGCTGGGCTGGGGGCATGGCGATGCGGAGTTTTTGACGCGCGCCGAGCAGGTGGAGCTGTTCACGCTGGAAGGCGTGGGGCGGGCCGCGAGCCGGATGGATTACGCCAAGCTGACCCATTTGAACGGGGTGTGGCTGCGCGGGGCGGATGATACTCGTTTGCGCGAGGATGTGGTGATGCGGCTGGCCAAGGCCGGGATTGTGGTGGATGCGGCGGCGATGGAGCGAATTCTGCGCCTCATGCCAGGGCTGAAGGAGCGCGCAAAAAATCTGGCGGATCTGGCCGTGTCGGCGGCGTTTCTGGCGCGCGGCGTGCCCCTGCCCTTCGAGCCGAAGGCTCTGGCGCTGCTGACCGATGAGGCCAAGGCGATGCTGGGGCGGCTGGTGCCGGTGCTGGAAGCGACAGATTTTTCCGTCGCCGCGCTGGATGCGGCGCTGCGCGGCTTTGCCGAGGCAGAGGGGCGTAAGCTCGGCCAGGTGGCGCAGCCGTTGCGCGCGGCGCTGACCGGCAGCACAATGAGCCCGGGAATAGACGCGACCCTTGAAGCTTTGGGCGCGCAAGAAAGCCTCGCGCGGCTGCGCGCGGTTATTTAGCCTTGGTCTGAAAATCCCCCGCTGAGACCAGCGGGGGAGCGAAATTCAGAAATCCGCCGGGGTGCAGCGATGACCGGCGGCCTGAAGCTCGTTGCAGAAATGCGCGGCGGCGACCTTGCTCTGGAACCCGCCGACACGCAGGCGGTAGTAGGTTTTGCTGCCAATCGTAACGGGGGTGATCTGCGGGGAGCGATCATCGAAAAGAGCCGGGGCGGATCTGACCAGATGCACCCAGGCGCGGTGCGCGTCATTTGGGGAATTGAGAGCGCCCAGTTGCACCGCGGCGGCGGAGGCCATGGTGCCGGTTGAGGCCTGAACGGGTGTTGGCGCGGGGGTGGGTGGGGACGGCGAGATGGGGTGAATCTGCGCCACAATGGATGGAGGCGGCGGCGCGGCGGCAGCCAGCGGGGCCGGCTGGGCTGCGGGGCTGTCGGCGGACTGCGGCAACGGCGTTGCCGAAATCGGGGCCGGCGCGGGTACGCGCTGCACAGTGGGCGGCGGTGGAGCGGGCGGCGGTACGGATTGCGACTGCTGGATCAGGTTGCTGAAGCCCTCAATGGCCCTGTTCACCTGGTCTGGCGGAAGGTCAACCGCCAGCACTTGCCTGGCTTCGGCCACCCGCCCCGTGGCGACCAGCGCCGCGGCATAATCCTGCCGGATTTTCGGCGTGGCCTGCTCACTGGTGGCGAGCGGGCCAAGATACTGCAGGGCCTGCGGGCCGTTGCCGGAAAGCGCCAGCGACAGGCCGAGATTAACCTCGACGGCGGTCAGGCTTGGGTCGGCCAGCAGGGCTTTCTGGTAAGGGTCTACCGCGCCTGCGAAATTACCCTGCAAATCACGCGCGATGCCAAGGTCGTTCAAGGCGTTGGCGTTGCCGGGATCATCCTGGACGGCACGCATGAAGGCCTGTTCGGCTGCGAGAGGGTCTGTTTTGAGCAGGCAACGCCCCTGCCCTGTTTCCGCCGCACTTGCCGTGGGGTCACGCTTCAGCGCAAGCTGATAGGCAGCAATGGCGGCGGGACAGCGGTTGAGCGCATAATAGGCGTCGCCCTCATGCTCTAGCGCCTGGACATTGCCGGGGTCGCTCGAGAGGATGGACTGGCTGACGGAGAGCGCCATATTCGGGTCGCCGCCGGCAATGGCGGCGTCGGCGACATTCAGGGTATTCGTACCGATCTGGGCGGCGGCGGCGGCATTATTGGCAGGGCTTTGCTGCGCACAGGACGCCAGCAGCAGAACCGGCACCAGCAGGAAGGCGCCTGAGCGTTTCAGAGAGTCGCGGTTGTGCCTGGCTATCGCGGAAAATGCGGCGCGCTTAAAATTTTTCATGGTTTACTCTACTTTTGTCCATGGAGGGTGGCCAAGACATTGATGATCGCTGGCCCTGCCACGATCAGGAAGACGCAGGGCAGGATAAAAAGAATCATAGGAATGGTCATCAGGGTCGGCAGGCGGCCGGCACGCTCCTCGAACTTGACGAGGGCCTCCTGGCGCAATTCTCCCGAGAGAGTGCGTAACGCCTGGGTGAGCGGGGTGCCGTAATGCAGGGATTGGATCAACGTGGTGGACAGGCGCTTCAACGGATCCAGCCCGGTGCGCAGACCGAGCGCTTCCATCGCCTGGCGCATGTCCGAACCGATCTGCAATTCGCGCGATGTTTGCGTCAGCTCTTTCGAGAGGGCGGGATTGAGGCCATCCATCTCCTGCGCCACGCGCGCCAGCCCGGCTTCCAGGGCGAGACCGGCATCGGCACAGATCACCAACATGTCCAGCGCATCAGCCACGCCGGCTTCAACCTGTGTCAGATGCCTTTTGCGGATGTTGGTGGCGATGGTCTCGGGCAGAAGCAGGCCAAACATGGCCGCGCCACCGAGCTTGACCGCCATCCACAACATACCGCTGCCGAAATGGCGAAAGGCGAAAAAGGCGATGACCGGCAAAAGCAGGCCGAGCAGAATTTTGGCGCCGATAAATGGGTGATGAGGTGGAGAACCGCCGCGCCGTATTGTTGCCGCGCCAGATACAGCGAGGCCAGATGCAAGCGCGCCTCCGCCGCCTCGGGCGCGAGCCCCACGGCACGGGCGGCAAGCTGCGTGGCCTCCTCCATTTGCCCCAT
>NZ_JAQTZC010000037.1 GCF_028687955.1 Acidocella sp. | reverse complement strand
CACATCCCGGAGCGATGACGCCCAAAGTTCCAATGTGTCTTCAACAGATGCGCCGCCACTTATCAGAGCCTGAATCATGGTTGCCCATTGATTCAGAACTCGCAATAAAATGCAACTGTAGTGCTAGATGCGGCGCAGGGTGAAGACCTCGGCCAGCGAGGCCTGGATGGCGGCGCCGTGGGCGGCGTCGCGGGCTTCGATCATGACTTCCAACTGCGCGTCCTGCACCGAGGGGCTGGAGAACAGGCGGTGGTGCGAGACCTCGATGATATTGCCGCCCAGCGCACCGATGCGGGTGGCGACCTCGGCCAGCATGCCAGGGCGGTCCGGCATTTCCACCACCACGCGCAGCAGCCGGCCGTCGCGCAGGAGGTTGCGCATGAGGGTGTTGGCGAGGATGCGCGAGTCGATGTTGGCGCCGCAGAGGGTGACGCCGATTTTTTTGCCCCGGAAGCGCTCGGGGAAGGCGAGGACGGCCGCCAGGGCGGCGGCGCCAGCACCCTCGGCGACTTGTTTGGCGCTCTCCACCAGCAAGGCGATGGCGCGTTCCACCTCATGCTCGGAGACGACCAGGACCTCGACATTCAGGGCGCGCAGGATTTCCAGCGGGTTAAGCCCGATGTCGCGCACGGCGATGCCCTCGGCCACGGTGGGGCCGCCGACATGGATGGGTTTGCCCGCCAAAACCTGGGCGAAGGCGGAATAATTTTCGACCTCGACGCCAAAAACCTCCATTTGCGGGCGCAGGGCGCGCGCCACGGTGGCGCAGCCGGAGACCAGGCCGCCGCCGCCGGTGGCGATCACCATCACGTCGAGGTCTGGGACATCCTCCAGCATCTCCAGCGCCATGGTGCCCTGGCCGGCCATCACGGCGGGGTCGTCGTAGGGGTGGATGAAGAACAATCCCTCTTTTTGCGCTAGCTCATGCGCGTGGGCGGCGGCCTCGGCCAGGGTCTCGCCAAAAAGCACCACCTTGGCGCCCCAGGAGGCGGTGCGGGTGACCTTGGTGGAAGGCGTATGCACCGGCATGACGATGGTGGCCTTGATGCCCGTGCGCTGCGAGTGGCGCGCGACCGCCTGGGCGTGGTTGCCGGCCGACATGGCGATGACGCCGGCCGCGCGCTCCTTAGGCGTGAGCAAAGCGATGCGGTTGGCCGCGCCGCGCTCCTTGAAGGCGCCGGTGGCCTGGAGATGGTCGTATTTAAGGTAGATCTCGGCGCCGGTGAGGCGGGAGAGACCGTCAGCGCGCAGGAAGGGCGAGCGTAGCACGGCGCCTTCGATCCGCTTGGCGGCGGCCTGAACGTCCTGGAGGGTGATCATGATATATCAGCCGTAGGTGATTTTGAGGATTTCGTAGGAGCGGTCGCCGCCCGGGGCGGGGACGGAGACGGTGTCTCCGACTTTTTTGGCGATCAGCGCTTTCGCCAGCGGCGAGGTGATGGACAGGCGGGCCTTGCGCACATCGGCCTCGTGGGTGCCGACGATCTGGTAGCAGAATTCCTTCTCGGAATCCTCGTCCATGATGAGCACGCTGGCGCCGAACATCACCGTGTCGCCCGAGAGGGTCGAGGGGTCGATCACCTCGGCGGCGGAGGTGATTTCCTCCAGCTCGGCGATGCGGCCCTCAACGAAGGATTGCCGCTCGCGCGCGGCGTGGTATTCGGCGTTTTCCGAGAGGTCGCCATGGCTGCGGGCCTCCGCGATGGCGCGGATGATGGCGGAACGTTCCGAGCCTTTGAGGTGGCGCAGCTCTTCTTCGAGAGCGGCGAGGCCGGAGGCGGTCATGGGAAATTTCTGCACTGCATCTCCTCAGAGCGCGTGGGCGCCCCGATGGTTAGGGGGAACAAAAGGCAAACGCCGCCGGCACCCGCGCGGGTGCCAGCGACGCTGTTGAAAGACTAGTACCCTGCGTCATTCATGATGCAAGCTACTGCGCGCGGGTTGGTGGGCGGCGCGCGCTAAATATGACTCTAGTGGGACGCGGCATTTTCAATGATGTGTCCCACTAGAGAAAGTACGACTGAAGCGGCGCAACTTCAAGACTGCCCGAAATGAGCGCGGCGATGGCGTGCGCCGTGGCGCGGGCGGCGGCGATGGTGGTGAAATTTGGTACACCATGGGTCAGCGCGGAGCGGCGGATGTCAAAACTGTCAGTCACCGACTGGGCGCCGTGGGCGGTGTTGATGACGAGCTGGATTTCACCTGAGCGGATGGCATCCACACAATGCGGGCGGCCTTCCAGCACTTTGTTGACGCGCTTGACCGGGATGCCGGCCGCGGCGATGTGTTTGGCGGTGCCGGAGGTGGCCATGATGGCAAAGCCGAGGTCAGACAAGCGGCGGGCCACCGGGAGGATGGCGGCTTTGTCTGAGTCCTTCACTGAGAGGAAGGCGGTGCCGCAGAGCGGCAGGATGACGCCCGCCCCCGATTGCGCCTTGGCAAAGGCGCGGGCGAAATTGGTATCCAGCCCCATGACCTCTCCGGTGGATTTCATCTCCGGGCCGAGCAATGTGTCAATATTGGGGAAGCGGGCGAAGGGGAACACGGCTTCCTTCACCGCGACGTGGCGCAGGGCGACCGAGTCGTCGAGCTTGAAGGAGGCCAGTTTTTCACCCGCCATGATCCGGGCGCCGATCTTGGCGACATCCACCCCGGTGGCCTTGGCGACGAAGGGCACGGTGCGCGAGGCGCGCGGGTTGACCTCAAGGACGTAGATCAGGTCGTTCTGGATGGCGTATTGCACGTTCATCAGCCCGACGACGCCCAGCGCCTTGGCCATGGCCACGGTCTCGGCCCGCAGCTCGGCGACGATGGCGGGGGAGAGCGAGTAGGGCGGAATGGAGCAGGCGGAATCACCCGAATGGATGCCCGCTTCCTCGATATGTTCCATGACGCCGGCGACGTAGACGGTCTCGCCATCGCAGATGCAGTCCACATCCACCTCGGAGGCTTCGTTGAGGTAACGGTCGATGAGGACGGGGTTTTCAGCCGAGGCGCGCACGATTTCGCGCATGTAGCGGGCGAGGCCGTTGCGATCGTAGACGATTTCCATCGCGCGGCCGCCGAGCACGTAGGAGGGGCGGATGATGATGGGGTAGCCGATGCGTTCGGCGATGGCCTCGGCCTGTTCGGCGGAGCGGGCGATGCCGTTTTCGGGCTGACGGAGCCCGAGTTTTTGCAGCAGCTCGGCGAAACGCTCGCGGTCCTCGGCGATGTCGATGGCATCAGCCGAGGTGCCGAGGATGGGGATGCCTGCATCCTCCAGCGCCTGGGACAGTTTGAGCGGTGTCTGGCCGCCGTATTGCACGATGCAGCCGAGCAATGTGCCATTCTGCTGCTCGGTGCGGATCAGCGAGATCACGTCCTCGGCGAAGAGGGGCTCGAAGTAGAGGCGGTCTGAGGTGTCGTAATCGGTGGAGACGGTTTCCGGGTTGCAGTTGACCATGATGGTCTCATAGCCGGCCTCGCGCAGGGCGTAGGCGGCGTGGACGCAGCAATAGTCGAACTCGATGCCCTGGCCGATGCGGTTGGGGCCGCCGCCGAGGATGATGATTTTCTGGCGCGCGGTGGGGGCGGCTTCGCAGATGGGGGCGCTGTAGCTGCCCTCGTAGGTGCCATACATATAAGCGGCCTGGGAGGAGAATTCGCCGCCGGAGGTGTCAATGCGCTTGTAAACCGGAGTGACGCCCAGCTTCAGCCGTGCCTCGGTGATGGCGGCTTCCGCCCGGCCGCAGAGCTGGGCCAGGCGCTTGTCGGCGAAGCCGAGCGCCTTGAGCTTGCGCAAGCCCAGGGCATCGCGCGGGAGGCCGTTTTTTTTCACCTCGTTTTCGGCGTCGATGATGATCTGCATCTGGTTGAGGTACCAGGGGTCGAACTTGCAGGCGGCGTGGATGTCTTCCACCGGAACGCCGGCGCGCAGGGCCTGGGCGGCCATCAGCAAGCGGTCCGGCCGGGGGGTTGAGAGGGCGGCGCGGAAGGCATCGGCCGTGCCGTCGCCCGGCGGGGTGACTTCGTCGAGGCCGGAGAGGCCGGTTTCCAGGCTGCGCAGGCCCTTTTGCAGGGCCTCGGCGAAGTTGCGGCCGATCGCCATGGCCTCGCCGACGGATTTCATGGAAGTGGAGAGCAGCGCCGGGGTGCCGGGGAATTTCTCGAAGGTGAAGCGGGGGATTTTGATGACGACATAGTCGATCACCGGCTCGAAGGATGCGGGGGTGGCCTTGGTGATGTCGTTCTGTAGCTCGTCCAGCGTGTAGCCGACCGCGAGTTTGGCGGCGATTTTGGCGATAGGGAAGCCGGTGGCCTTTGAGGCCAGGGCGGAGGAGCGCGAGACGCGCGGATTCATCTCGATGACGACCATGCGGCCGTCGACCGGGTTGATGCCAAACTGCACGTTGGAGCCGCCGGTATCCACGCCGATGCGGCGCAGGCAGGCGATGGAGGCATCGCGCAGGATCTGGAATTCTTTGTCGGTGAGGGTGAGCGCCGGGGCGACGGTGACGCTATCGCCGGTGTGCACGCCCATGGGGTCTATGTTCTCGATGGAACAGATGATGATGCAGTTGTCGGCGCCATCGCGGACCACCTCCATCTCGTATTCTTTCCAGCCGAGCACGGACTCTTCCACGAGGACTTCATCGGTTGGCGAGGCGTCGATGCCCGAGGCGCAGATCTCGAAAAATTCCTCGCGGTTATAGGCGATGCCGCCGCCGGTGCCGCCCAAGGTGAAGGAGGGGCGAATGACGGCGGGCAGGCCCACGAGTTCCAGCGCTGCGGCGGCTTCCTCGCGGGTGTGCGCGATCGCGGATTTGGGGCCCATGATGCCGATTTCGGCCATGGCGTCGCGGAATTTCAAACGGTCCTCGGCGCGGTCGATGACATCCGCCTTCGCGCCGATCAATTCCACCCCGTGTTTTTCGAGCGCGCCGGATTTGGCCAGCGTCATCGCGGTGTTGAGCGCGGTCTGCCCGCCCATGGTGGGGAGCAGCGCATCCGGGCGTTCGCGGATGATGATTTTTTCCACCATCTCGGGGGTGATGGGTTCGATATAGGTGGCATCCGCGAGGGAGGGGTCGGTCATGATGGTCGCGGGGTTGGAGTTGACCAGGATGACGCGGTAGCCCTCCTCACGCAGCGCCTTGCACGCCTGCGCGCCGGAATAGTCAAACTCGCAGGCCTGGCCGATGACAATCGGGCCGGCGCCGATGATCATGATGGATTTTATGTCAGTGCGTTTGGGCATGGATGGTCCTTACTCGAAGCCGGGAAGGGCGATTTTATGCGCATCGATGAGCGCGCGGAATTCAGGGGTGATGTTGTGTAGATCGACGAGGTCGACGTTGCAGGCAAGCGGCGCCTCATCGAAGGCATCAGCCAGATGCGCCGATACGGCGGGCGGCAGCGGGGCGCCTGTGTCGATGGCGAGGTCAAGGTCGGAAGCGCGTTTGGTGGTGCCCTTGGCGCGCGAGCCGAACACCCACACCTTGGCGGCGGGGATTTGCGCGCGCAGGATTTTCTGCACCAGGGATAATTCATCCGGGGTTAGGTCGATCACGGCTGCCGGGCTTTTATCTGTTGGGCCAGGAAATGCGCGGCAGCGGCGAAGTTGGGGATTTTACCGGCGACATCGCGAGCCTTGGTTTCGTTGTAGGCATGGCTGGTGGCGTTGCGGGCATCACGGAATATTGTCCACACATCCCAGCTTTGCGCCAGCAGCCCGCGCTCAAAGCCAAGCCTGATGAGACTGGGGAAGGACATTTCGCGCGAGCCAGCCGGCTCGGAAGCCTCCAGATAACGCCGCAGCATCTTGTGGCTAAGCTCGTAGGTATACTCAAAGCGCTGAATGCAGGCGTCACGGATGAAACCGTCCTGCGGGGCGCGCGCAAGGGCCGCCAGGGCTTCGTCCAGCGTGGCGAGGGCTTGCTCGAGGGAAGAGGTGTCGATCACGCCAGCATGTCCACGAAGCGTTTGAAGAGGTAGCTGGAGTCAGACGGGCCCGGCGAGGCTTCAGGGTGGTATTGCACCGAGAAAACGCGCTTGGCCTTGCAGGCGATGCCCTCGTTGGAGCCGTCAAACAGCGACACATGCGTCACTTCCACGCCATCGGGCAGGGATTTTTCATCGACCGCGAAGCCGTGGTTCTGCGAGGTGATCTCCACCTTGCCTGTCACCAGGTCTTTCACCGGCTGGTTGGCGCCGCGGTGGCCGCGCTCCAGCTTGTAGGTTTTGCCGCCGAGCGCGGTGGCGAGCAGCTGGTGGCCGAGGCAGATGCCGAAGATGGGCACGCCAGCCTCCATGACGCCCTGGATGGCGGGGACGGCGTAGGCGGCGGTGGCGGCCGGGTCACCCGGGCCGTTGGAGAGAAACACGCCGTCCGGATCGTGGCGCAGGATTTCAGCCGCGGTGGAGGCAGCGGGGACGACGATGACACGGCAGCCGGCGGAGGCGAGCGAGCGCAGGATGTTGCGCTTGGCGCCGTAATCCACCGCGACGATGGTGTGCCGTGTCTCGGGGGTGGCGAAGCCGTGCGCCCAGCTCCATGTGCCGCCGGTCCATTCGTAGGGCTGGGTGCAGGAGACCTCGACGGCGAGGTCCAGCCCGTTCAGGCCGCTCCAGGCGGCGGCGGTGGCGGCCAGGGCGGCGAGGTCGAACTTGCCGTCAGCCGGGAAGGACAGCACGGCGGAGGGGGCGCCAAGGTCGCGGATGCGCAGGGTGAGCGCGCGGGTATCCACGCCGGAGAGGCCGGGGATGTTCATGCGCTTGAGCCAGGAATCCAGGCCGGAGGTGGCGCGGTAGTTGGAGGGGGCGGTGATGTCCTCCTTGACGACCAGGCCGCGGGCGAAGACTTGCGCGGCCTCACAATCTTGCGCGTTGGCGCCGGTATTGCCGATATGGGGGAAGGTGAAGGTGATGATCTGCCCGGCGTAGGAGGGGTCGGTCAGGGTTTCCTGATAGCCGGTCATCCCGGTGTTGAAGCAGAGTTCGGCAGGGGCGCTGGTGCCGTGCGCGCCAAGGCCGCGGCCCCAGAAGACGGAGCCATCGGCCAGCACCAGGGCGGCGGTGGCGCCGGACGGTATGTCGCTCTCCACGGCGGAGCGGGGCAGATCGCCCATGTTCAGGCCCGTGGCGGCGCAGATGGCCGGCCAGTGGCGGGAGGGGATGGCGCCCGAGCTGCGCCATTTCCTGATGGCATCGGGCGAGACGCCTGTTAGTGTGGCGGCGGCATCAGCGCCGCCCAGAAGGTCGATGAGGTCTGCGATGGAAATTGACATGAAAATCTGCTACCGGATTTTTTGTCCAGCTTCAACGTACATCGAATGGGCTGGAAATTTTTTCCGAAGGGGATGAGCATGAGTTTGCGTGAAGATATTACAGCCGCCGTGAAAACCGCCATGCTGGCGCGCGATGCCGAGCGGACCTCGACCCTGCGGATGATCCAGGCGAAATTAAAGGATACCGATATCGCGGCGCGGCCGAAGGGGATTGCCGCGATACCGGATGACGAGATTTTTGCGATGCTGCGTTCGATGATCAAATCGCGCCGGGATTCCGTGACGTTGTACCGCCAGGGCGCGCGCGAGGAGCTGGCTGCGAAAGAAGAGGCGGAGATTACTGTTATTGAAGAATTTTTACCGCAGACGCTGGCCGGTGAGGCGCTGCGCGAGGCGATTGCCGCCGCCATCGCCGAGACCGGGGCGGCCAGCGCCAAGGATATGGGTAAGGTGATCGGCGCGCTGAAGGCCAAACATGGCGCGGCGCTGGACATGGGCGTGGCCTCCGCCGCCGTGAAGGCCGCGCTGGGCTGAAGCCATGGCGCTGCCCGCTAATTTTCTCGATGAGTTGCGGGCGCGCACGCCGATTGCCGGGGTGATCGGGCGGTCGGTGAAGCTCACGCGCTCGGGGCGGGATATTAAGGGGTGCTGCCCGTTCCATGGCGAGAAAACGCCGTCGTTTTACGTGTATGACGACCATTATCACTGTTTTGGTTGCGGCGAGCATGGGGATGTCATCACGTTTGTGATGAAGACCACGGGCGCTGGGTTCATGGAGGCGGTGGAGAGCCTGAGCGCCGAAGCGGGGCTGGAGGTGCCCAAGGCGAGCCCGCAGGCGGCGCAGGCCGAGCAGCGGCGGGCTGATATTTCCGAGGTGCTGGCGGCCGCGGGCAAGGTGTACCAGAGGTTTTTGCATGAGCCGCAGGGCAAGCTGGCGCTGGATTATCTGCGCGCGCGCGGCCTGAGCGATGAGACCATCCGGCGGTTTGGCCTGGGCTGGTCGGGCGAGGGGCGGGGCGTTTTGGCGGCGGCGTTGCGCGGGCAGGGGATAAAGCCCGAGCAGCTGATTGAGGCCGGGCTGATGAAGCAGGGCGAGCATGGCCCGGTGGATATGTTCTTCTCGCGCGTGATGTTCCCGATTACTGACCGGCGGGGCAATGTGATCAGCTTCGGCGGCCGGATCATGGGGGATGGCCAGCCCAAATATGTGAACGGGCCGGAGACGGCGGTGTTCTCCAAACGGCGCGCGCTCTACGGGCTGAATCTGGCGCGCGAGGCGGTGCGCAAGGGTGCGCAGTTGATTGTTGTTGAAGGATATATGGATGTCATCGCCCTGGCGCAGGGCGGGTTTGGCGGGGCGGTGGCGCCGCTGGGGACGGCGCTGACGGAGGAGCATCTGGCGGAGATCTGGCGGATTTCACCCGAGCCGGTGATCTGTTTTGACGGCGATGCCGCCGGGCGGCGCGCGGCGCTGAAGACGGCGGATATGGCGCTGGGGGCGCTGGGGGCTGACAAATCCCTCAGATTCCTGAATTTGCCGGAAAAGGATGACCCGGACAGCCTGATCAGGCGCGAGGGGGCGGCGGCGTTCAAGGTCCGGCTGGAGAGCGCGAAGCCGATTTCCGCTGCTTTGTATGACATGCTGGCCGAAGGCGGGGGGCGCACCACGCCGGAGGCGCGCGCGGCATTCCGGCAGCGTTTGATAGAGGTTGCGGGCCGGATACCGGATAAAAACCTGGCCGGAGAGTATCGCGCGATGCTGCTGGAGCGGTTTTTTGCCGAGCGGCGGGCGGGCAAGCCGGGGGGGGCGAAGAAGCCGGCGGCGTTTGTGCGCGATGTGACGCCGCCGGATGCCGCGGGGGCGCAGGAGAAGCGGGCGCGGCTGATGCTGGCGGTGCTGCTGGCGTATCCGGCATTGATCCCCGATGTGGAGGAGGCGTTTGCCAGGGTGAGGCTGCCGCCGGCTTGTAAGAGACTCCGCGAGGCGCTTGGGAGATATGCCGCGCAGGCGAAAAGCCTTGACACGGAAAGCCTGTTCACCCACTTGAGCCACCTTGGTCTGGCCGGTGAGGCGAGGCTGATCGCGGCCGATGCGGCTGGGGATTTCCGCCTCGCGCCTGATGCAAGCTTGTCCCAGGTCGCGGAAATCTGGTGGAGTTGGTATATATTGATGGATTTCAGCATCGAGATGTTGCGTGCCCAGCGTGACGAGCAGGAGCGGTTCTGGAAGGCCAACCAGGATGATGCCGGTGCGTGGAGCCGGCTCATTAAATATAATGAGCTGTTGCGCCAGGCGATGGCCGGAGAGTACGGCGCCGCAGATCCGTGACTTAAATGGGGCAAGCTTCTTGCCTACATAACGAATAGTAAAATAATACACCCCCCGTCATTCCCGGAGTACCGCCTGATCATGGCAATCAAGCCCGCGACCACCGCCACAGAGACCCCAGCCCCCGAGGCCGAAGCTGACGCCAATGTGCTTGATACGCAGTCGGCATCCGTCAAGCGGCTGATCGCCAAGGGCAAGGAGCGCGGCTATATCACCTTCGATGAGCTGAATGCCGTCCTGCCGGCGGAGCAGAACTCCTCCGAGCAGATCGAGGACATCATGGCGATGCTCTCGGAGATGGGCATTCAGGTGGTGGAGAGCGAGGAAGGCGAGGATGCGGAGGCCACCGCCGCGCCCAAGGAAGAGGCCGCCGAGGACGATGAAGGCCCGGCGGGCAATATCTCGGAAAGCTCGGTTAGCCGTACCGATGATCCGGTGCGTATGTATCTGCGCGAGATGGGAACGGTGGAGCTGCTCTCGCGCGAGGGTGAGATCGCCATCGCCAAGCGGATAGAAGCCGGGCGGGATATGATGATTCGCGGCTTGTGCGAGAGCCCGCTGACGTTCCGCGCCATCATCGCCTGGCACGAGGCGCTGAACAACGGCCGGGTGCTGCTGCGCGATGTGATCGACCTGGAGGCGATGCAGGCGGGTAATGAGCCGGGCGCCGCGGAGGGGTTTGCGGCCGCCGAGGAACTCGATGAGGATGAGGAAGGCGATGGCGGCGGCATGTCGCTGGCGGCGCTGGAAGAGAAGCTGAAGCCGGAAATCTTCACGTATTTCGAGGATATCGAGAAGCTCTATGAAAAGCTGGCGAAAATCCAGCAGAAACGGCTGGATAACCTGACGGCCGGGGGTAATGTGAACTCGCGCTCGGAGAAGGCCTATGAGAAGCTGCGCGATGAGCTGGTGGCCAAGGTGGAGCAGGTGCGGCTGCACAACAACCGCACCGAGGAGTTGGTGGCGCAGCTGAAGGTGCTGAACCAGAGGCTGAACGGGCTGGAGGGGCAGATTATGCGCCTTGCCGAGGGCGCGAAAGTGACACGCGAGGAGTTTTTGCAGCATTACCGGGGCCGGGAGATGGACCCCGGCTGGATGAATTATGTGGCGGCGCTGCCGGGCAAGGGGTGGAAGGAGTTCGTGAAAAAATTCACCCCGCAGGTGAGCGAGCTGCGCGCCCAGATTGGCAAGGTGGCATCCGAGGGAGGGCTGCCGATTGAGGAGTTCCGCCGGGTTTATACCACCGTCTCGCGCGGGGAGCGCGATTCCACGCGGGCGAAGAAGGAGATGATCGAGGCCAATCTGCGTCTCGTGATCTCGATTGCGAAGAAGTACACCAACCGTGGTTTGCAGTTCCTGGATTTGATCCAGGAGGGCAATATCGGGCTGATGAAGGCTGTGGATAAGTTCGAGTACCGCCGGGGCTATAAGTTCTCGACCTATGCGACGTGGTGGATCCGCCAGGCGATCACGCGCTCCATCGCCGACCAGGCGCGTACCATCCGTATTCCGGTGCATATGATCGAGACGATCAACAAGCTGGTACGCACCTCGCGCCAGATGCTGCACGAGATCGGCCGTGAGCCCACACCTGAGGAACTGGCCGAAAAGCTCGGCATGCCGCTGGAAAAAGTGCGCAAGGTGCTGAAGATCGCGAAGGAGCCGATCTCGCTGGAGACGCCGATCGGCGATGAGGAAGACAGCCATCTGGGCGACTTCATCGAAGACAAGGGGGCGATTATTCCACTGGATGCCGCCGTGCAGGCGAATTTACGCGAGGCGGCGACAAGGGTGCTCTCCTCGCTGACGCCGCGCGAGGAGCGCGTGCTGCGCATGCGTTTCGGCATCGGCATGAACACTGATCATACGTTGGAGGAGGTTGGGCAGCAGTTCAACGTGACGCGCGAACGTATCCGCCAGATTGAGGCGAAGGCGCTGCGGAAACTCAAGCACCCTTCACGCTCGCGCAAGCTGCGCAGCTTCCTGGACGACTGATATGCTGGACTATGCGCGCGTGATGCCGGGAGAAGCCTTCGACCGGGTTGAGGTGGAGGTGGTGTTCCTGCGCATGAATCAGGCGCCCAAACGGCCGTTGGCGGTGCTGCCGGCGAGCGCGGTGCTGAGCCGCGAGCGGTTGAGCGTGGCTGAATACCGGGTGCTGTATAACGAGGTTGGCGGCCCGTGGCTTTGGTGGCTGCGCCGGATGATGCCCGATGATATGCTGGCGCGGCATCTGGCGAACTCGGCGGTGGCGTTTCATGTATTGCGGGTGGATGGGCAGGTGGCGGGGTTTTTTGAGACCGATGCCGGGTATTGGCCCAATGTGAATCTGAATTATTTCGGCCTGATGCCGGCGTTCATCGGCAAGGGGCTGGGCAAGCCGCTGCTGGATGCGGCGGTGGACAGCGTGTTCGACGGGGGCTCGCCGTTGCGGGGGATGACGGTGAATACCTGTTCGGCGGACCATCCGCGCGCGTTGCCGAACTATGTGGCCGCCGGGTTTAAGGAAGTGCGGCGCATCCGTGAGGAGTGGGACATTCCCCGCCGCCTGGGTTTGAAATTGCCGGAGCATTTGCGCGGGTGACGCCCCCCGGCGTGCTGTACCGGGACCGGCGGTTTATAATTGTTGATAAGCCCGCTGGCTTGCCGGTGCATGCCGGGCGCGCGGGCGGGCCGAGCGTGGAGGATTTTTTCCCCCCATGGCGGCTGGGGCGCGATGGCCCGTGGCTGGCGCACCGGCTGGACCAGGATACGGCGGGTTGCTTGGTGATTGCGTTGAAGAAAGCGGCGTTGCTGGCGGCGCAGGCGTGTTTTGCTGGCGGGGCGGCGCAAAAGACCTATTGGGCCGTGGTGCGCGGCGTGCCGAAGGCTTTGGAGGGGGTGGTTGATCTGCCCCTGGCCAAGGTGACGCAGGGGCGGGCCTGGAAAATGGCGCCGGATGCGGCGGGGCAGCCAGCACTGACGCATTGGCGGGTGATGGGGCAGGGGGTGGGGATGAGCTGGATCGAATTTTCTCCTAAGACCGGGCGCACGCACCAGATCCGGGCGCATGCCGCGGCGCTGGGGCATCCGATTGCAGGCGATGCCGTGTATGGCGGCGGGGCGGGCGCGCTGCATTTGCTGGCGCGGCGGATTGTTTTGCCGCTGGAGCCAGAACTGGCGGCGCAGGCGCCGGTGCCCACGCATATGGCGGCGGCGATGCGGGCGTGTGGTTATGCCGCGCTCTGAGTTTGAGCCGGGGCAGTATGTGCGCCACCCGCAAAAGCCGGAATGGGGGCTGGGGCAGGTGCAGAGCGCCATCGGCCACCGGGTGACGGTGATGTTCGAGCACGTGGGGAAGGTGTTGATCGACACCTCGGTGGTGGTGCTGGAGCTGGCGCGCGCGT
The DNA here is from genome assembly GCF_028687955.1 of Acidocella sp. GTDB lineage: Bacteria > Pseudomonadota > Alphaproteobacteria > Acetobacterales > Acetobacteraceae > Acidocella. The sequence goes on along the minus strand of NZ_JAQTZC010000037.1, from coordinate 8,028 downwards.
TTTAGGCTTGGTGCCGGGTCGCGCAGCCGGCGAGGAAAATATCGACAGCATCGCGGACGCGTTTTTCAAGCGCCTGTTTGCTGGGCGCGGCGCGGAAGCCGACCAGCACGCCGAGGTGGAATTCACCGATGGCCATGCCAAAGAGCATGGCGGCCATTTCTTTCGGGTCGGCGGTGGTGAGGCAGGCATGTTTTGTTACGAGTTCCGCCAGACAGCATTCCAGCTTGCTCTTGGCTTTGGTGACATGCGAGCGGAGGAATACGCGGCCGAAATCCGGGCTGTGGGTGTATTCGGCCATGATCAGGCGGAGCAGGGAGATCTGTTCGGGCGAGAGCAGAAAGCGGGCGAGACAGAGTACATTGGCGACCAGTTGGTCGCGCGTTGAGGTGTCCGGCCCGGGTTCGGGAAATTTCAGCAGCGCATGGTGATGCGCGAGCAGGGCGACGAACAGATCAGCCTTGGATTCGACCAATGTGTAGACCGTTTTTTTGGACATGCCGGCGGCCTTGGCGACATCGCTCATGGTTGCCGCGTGGTAGCCCTTGGCCAGAAAAATATCCTCTGCCGCGGCGATGAGTTCGGCCATGCGCGGGGCGCCCGGGGCATCGGCCTGCACGGCTGGGGGGGGCGCCTGGGTGGCGCGAGGTTTGGTTGTTGTGGTTGTTGGTTTGCGACCCGCAGAATGTTCCGCCATTGCGGCATCATAGGAAGTTTTTAGAAACTTACAAGTTTCCTTAACACAAAGTTGTTAAGTTCTTGCAGCTTGACGCTGGCTGTGAACGCCGGTAGCTGAGAGTTATGAAACCAACGGGTTTCCTTAAGCGCGTGCTCTCCTTGTTGCTCGCCGGCAGTGTTGCCGGGTGCGCCGTGGGGCCTGATTATCATCAGCCTGCCGCCCCCCAGGCCGCGCTGACGCCAACCCCCTTGCCTGCGCAAACTCTGGCGGCTGGCGGTGTGGCGCAGGTTTTTTCACCAGGCGCGGATATCGCGGGGGATTGGTGGCGCCTGTACCACAGCCCGGAACTTGATGCGCTGATTGCGCAGGCGCTGGCGCGCAATCCGAGTTTGCAGGCGGCGCAGGCAACCTTGTTGCAGGCGGAAGAAAACCAGCGCGCCGATCTGGGCACGCTGATGCCATCGCTCAGTGCCGGGTTCAAGGCGCAGCGGGGCCAGAACTCGATGGACAGTACGGCGGGTTCGGGTTTTGCGGCGACGAAGCCGCTGCCGGCCTATACGTTGTATAATGCTTCGCTCAGCGTCTCCTACGCGCTGGATATATGGGGTGGGGCGCGGCGCGGGCTGGAGAGCGTGGCCGCGCAGACGCAGTATCAGCACTATGAGCTGGAGGCGGCGTATCTGACGTTGACGGCCAATATCGTGACCGCGGCGATTCAGGAAGCCTCACTGCGGGCGCAGATAGACGCAACGAATCAAGTGATCGGCGACGAGCGGCAGCAATTGGGTATTTTGCAGAGCCAGCTCAGCCTGGGCGGGGTGGCGCAGGCCAGCGTGTTGCAGCAGCAGGCGGCGCTGGCGGCGAGCGAAGCGGCGTTGCCGCCGTTGCAGGCGGCGCTGGTACAGGCGCGCAACCAGCTGGCGGGGTTTGCGGGGGTGGTGCCGGGGGATTTTCACGCGGCGGATTTCACGCTGGATTCGCTGCATTTGCCCGTGACGCTGCCGGTGAGCGTGCCTTCGGCCATTGTCGCGCAGCGGCCCGATATTCAGGCGGCCTCGGCGCAGCTGCACGAGGCTTCGGCAAATGTCGGCGTGGCGGATGCGCAGATGCTGCCGCAGATTTCGCTGACCGCTGATATTGGCCACGAGGCGGTGAGCACGGGCGATTTGTTCGTGCCGCAGACGTTGCTGTGGAACCTGGTCGCGGGGGTGACGCAGCCGATTTTCGAGGGCGGGCAGCTCTCCGCCAAGCGCAAGGCGGCGCTGGCGGCGTTGCAGGCTTCCGGGGCGCAATATCAGGCCACGGTGATCAGCGCGTTCCAGAATGTGGCGGATGCGCTCTCGGCTTTGCAATATGATGCGATGACGCTGAACGCGGCGGATACGGCGGCGGCGGCGGCGGCGCAGAGCCTGGCGGTGACGCAGGCGCAGTACCAGCTGGGCGGGCAGCCGTTGAGCGCGGTGCTGATCGCGCAGACCAATTATCAGAACGCGGCGATCGCCCAGGTGAAGGCAAGCGCCGCGCGGCTGGCCGATACCGCGGCATTATATCAGGCGCTGGGCGGCGGGTGGTGGCATCGCGAGGATGTTGCCGCCTCCTGTTGCGGCGTTATTCCATGAGGATCGCGAGAGCATGAGAAAGGCCCCGAAACTGATGCGGCGCATGATAATAATGCTGGCGGGCGTTGGCGTTTTGTTTTTCCTGGTGTTCGGCTACGGCGCGGTCAGGAGTATTATGATCGCGAAGTTCCTCGCTGGGTTCGCCAATCAGGTGCAGACGGTCGCAACGATTACCGCGGCATCCTCCAGCTGGCAGCCGGAGTTGCGCTCGGTGGGCAGTGTGACGGCGGTGAACGGCGCGCAGATTTCGGCGGAGGTGCCGGGCATCGTTGATACGATCCATTTTCAGTCGGGCATGGATGTGCCGGCGGGGGCGCTGCTGGTGACGCTGCGGGCCAATAACGACCCGGCGGTGCTGGCGCAGTTGCAGGCGGCGGCGACGCTGGCGAAGGTGACCTACGAGCGCGATGTGAAGCAGTTGCAGGCCAAGGCGGTGGCGGTAGCGCAGGTGGATACCGACCGCGCCAATCTGGCGGCGGCGCAGGCGCAGGTGCAGGGCGAGGAAGCGTTGATCGCGGAGAAAACCATCCGTGCGCCGTTTGCCGGGCGGTTGGGGATACGCCAGATTGATCCCGGGCAGTACCTGACCGCGGGGGCGCCGATTGTGACGCTAGAGCAGCTGAACCCGGTTTATGTGGATTTCTATTTGCCGCAGCAGGCGCTGGCGCAGTTGAAAACCGGGCAGGGTGTGCAGGTGGAGGTGGATGCGTATCCGGGGCAGGTGTTTAAGGGCAGGATCTCGGCCATTGACGCCGCGGTGGACACCGCCAGCCGCAACGTGCACGTGCGCGCGGTGCTGCCGAACGATAAATTGGCGCTGCGCCCTGGCATGTTTGCCACGGTGAAAATTCTGGTGGGCGCGGCGCATGATTATATCACCCTGCCGCAGACGGCGATCACCTATAATCCATATGGCGATACGGTGTTTGTGGTGAACCATGAGACCAGCGCGGCCGGCAAGGATGAACTCGCCGCGCATGAGGTGTTTGTGACCACCGGCGATACGCGCGGCGACCAAGTGGCGGTAACCGCCGGGTTGAAGCCTGGCGATGTGGTGGTGAGCGCCGGGCAGTTGAAGCTGCGCAACGGCTCGCTGGTGGCGATTAACAATACCGTGCAGCCGCCAGACAGCCCCAACCCCAACCCGCCGAACGAATAGGCCGATGAAACGTTTCACTGATCTTTTCATCGCCCGGCCGGTGCTTGCCATCTCGGTCAGCGTGCTGATTTTCGTCCTGGGCCTGCGGGCCGTGGGCCAGTTGCCAGTGCAGGATTTTCCGCAGACGGAAAACGCCACCATCACCATCACCACGACCTATCCCGGCGCCTCGCCGGATGTGGTGGCGGGGTTCATCACCACGCCGATTGAGAATGCTGTCGCGCAGGTGAACGGCATTGATTACATGACCTCGTCGAGCCAGACGAGCATGAGCACCATCACCATCAACCTGGTGCTGAATCATGACCCGGACAAAGCGCTCACCGAGATCAGCGCGCAGGTTAACTCAGTGCTTAATCAGCTGCCGAGCGGGGCGCAGCAGCCGGTGCTATCGCTGATGATAGGCCAGACCTTCGATGCGATGTATATCGGCTTCCGCAGCGATGTGCTCTCGGGCAACCAGATAACCGACTATATCACCCGCGTGGTGCAGCCGCAGTTGCAGGCGGTGAAGGGGGTGCAGCAGGCGGAGATTCTGGGGGCACAGAATTTTGCCATGCGCGTGTGGTTGAACCCGCAGAAGCTGAGCGCCTACGGGCTGACGGCGACGGATGTTTACGCAGCACTTGGCAGCAATGATTTCATCGCGCCGCTGGGCAACACCAAGGGGCAGATGACGCAGATTTCGCTTACCGCCACGACCGGGCTGCATAGCGCCGCGGCGTTCAGGAATCTGATCGTCAAGCAGCAAAACGGCGCGATCATCCGGCTGGGGGATGTCGCCACTGTGGCGCTGGGTTCGGATAGTTATGAGCAGGATGTGACGTTCGATAACAAGGCGGGCGTGTTCATCGGGATTAAGGTGGCGCCGAGCGCTAATCTGTTGCAGGTGGTGGACGGGATACGCAAGGTGTTTCCGCAGATCCAGGCCAATCTGCCGAGCGGACTGACTGGGCAGATTGTGTTCGACTCGACGAAATTCGTTGATGCGTCGATCCATGACGTGCTGACCGCGCTGGTGGAGGCGCTGATCATCGTGACGCTGGTGGTGTTCGCGTTTTTGGGCTCGCCGCGCTCGGTGCTGATCCCGGTGATCGCGATTCCGCTGTCGCTGATCGGCGCGTTTGCGATGATGCTGGCGTTTGGCTTCTCCATAAACCTGCTGACGCTGCTGGCGCTCGTGCTGGGCATCGGCCTGGTGGTGGATGACGCGATTATCGTGGTGGAGAATGTGAACCGGCATCTCGACACCGGGGAGACGCCGTATGAGGCGGCGCGGCGGGCGGCCGGCGAGCTGGGGGGGCCGATTATTGCGATGACGGTGGTGCTGGTCGCGGTGTATCTGCCGATCGGGTTTCAGAGCGGGCTGACCGGCGCGCTCTTCACCGAATTCGCCTTTACCCTGGTGGGGGCGGTGACAATTTCGGCGCTGATCGCGCTGACGCTGACGCCGATGCTGAGCTCGCGGTTTTTGCGGCCGCCGCGCCACGGGGCCCCGAACTGGGAGGACCGGCTGGTTGACTTCATCGACCGCCGTTTTGCCGCGTTGCACCGCGTATATACCAAAGCGTTGCACAGCAGCCTGAATACCGTGCCGGTGACGGTTACCTTCGCGGCGATTATTCTGAGCTGCATTGCGTTTCTGGCGCTTGGCTCAAAGAGCGAACTGGCGCCGCAGGAGGATGAGGGGGCGACTTTCGTGTTAGCGACCTCGGCGCCCGATGCCACGATCACGCAGAAGGCGATGTGGGATTCGCATATGAATGCGATTTTTCTGAAGAACCCGGAGGTTGAGCATACATTCCATGTCGATGTTCCGGGGATGGACATTACCGGTGAAGTTCTCAAGCCCTGGGATGAGCGCAGCAAGAACGCCACTTATTTGCAGACGCTGTTCCAGAAGGAGGCCGATGCCGGGGATGCCGGGCAGCAGGTTGTGGTGGGCCAGCCGCCGCCGCTGCCGGGGTCGTCAGGGTTGCCGGTGCAGTTTGTTATTAAATCCACTGATGATTTTTCAAAAATCTATCCGGTGAGCCAGGCGCTGCTGGCCGCCGCGCTGAAGAGCGGTAAGTTCATCTTTCTGCAGAGCGACCTGAAGCTCGACCAGCCGCAAGCCAATGTGGTGATCGACCGTGACAAGGCCGCCGCGCTGGGGCTGAACATGGCCAATGTGGGAGCCGCGCTCGGCGACGCGCTGGGCGGAGGGTATGTGAATTACTTCAGCCTGGATGGGCGTTCCTACAAGGTGATTCCGCAGGTGGCGCGCAAATCCCGCTTGAATGTCGCGGATCTGGATAATTATTATGTGGCTTCGGTGAACGGGGTGAACGTGCCGCTCTCCTCGATCGCGCGGATCACCACTAGCGTGATTCCTGAATCGATCAATCATTTCCAGCAGCAGAATTCCGCCACGCTGCAGGGGGTGGCGGCGCCGGGCGTGAGCGAGGCGCAGGCATTGCAGACCTTGCAGAAACTGGCCGCGAAAATACTCCCGCCGGAGGATAGCGTCGATTACGGCGGCGAGATGCGGCAATATGTGCAGCAGAGCAGCGGGTTCATCCTCACCTTCGCTTTCGCCGTGGTCATTATTTTCCTGGCGCTGTCGGCGTTGTTTAATTCGTTCCGCGACCCGTTGATCATTCTGGTTTCGGTGCCGATGTCGATCGCCGGGGCGCTGATCTTCATCTATCTGGGCTTTGGCGGGTTGACGCTGAACATTTATACCGATGTCGGGCTGATCACGCTGATGGGGCTGGTTAGTAAGCACGGTATTCTGATTGTGGAAGTGGCCAATGAGGCGCAGGCCGCGGGCATGGACAAGCGCGCGGCGATTGAACACGCCGCCAATATCAGGTTGCGTCCGATCCTGATGACCACGGCGGCGATGGTGCTGGGGGTGCTGCCGTTGATTATCGCCACGGGCGCCGGGGCGGCTTCGCGCTTCAATATGGGCATGGTGATCGCGGGGGGGCTGTCAATCGGTACGATGTTCACCCTGTTCGTGGTGCCGGCGGTGTATCTGCTGCTCTCCACCGTGAAGCTGCCCCCCGCGGAGGACGAGGCGCTGCCGGAAGCTGCCGCGCGAGAATAATTCGCGCGTTTTAAGCTTTCGTTACGGCGCGACTCATGGCACGCTATACGTGTCATGAAATATAAAAATTCTACCCAGGGTTTCGCTGACGCCTCGCTGCTGGAGACATTGTCGCCCGATATTCGCCCGCAGAAGCCAGGCGTGGGGGTAAACGGGCATCGTGCCCGTTTACGGGCGCGGTTTCTGGCCGGTGGGGCGGATGCGGTCGCCGAACACGAGCTGATCGAGATGGTGCTGTTTCTGGCCTTGCCCCGGCGGGACACCAAGCCGATCGCCCGTTCGCTGCTGATCCGCTTTGGCTCCTACGCAGGGGTGATCTCGGCCAGTGTGCCGGACCTGCTGGGGGTGGAGGGGCTGGGCGAGGCCGGGGCAACGGCGCTGAAAATGGTGCAGGCGGCGGCGCTGCGCCTGGCCAAGGCGGAGGTGCTCTATAAGCCTGTGCTGAACAACTGGGACAGGCTGATGGAGTATCTTCAGGCGGTGCTGTCGCGCGAGAAGATCGAGCAGTTCCGGGTGCTGTTCCTCGACAACCGCAACCGGCTGCTGGCCGATGAATCGCAGGGCAGCGGCACGGTGAATCATACGCCGGTGTATCCGCGCGAGGTGATAAAGCGCGCGCTGGAGCTGCATGCGACCGCGTTTATTCTGGTGCATAACCATCCCAGCGGCGACCCCGCGCCAAGCGAGGAGGACATCGCGATGACCAGGGAGATCAAGCAGGGGGCGGATGCGCTCTCCATCGTGCTGCACGACCATGTGATCGTTGGCAACGGGCGGTGGCTGAGCTTCCGCCGGGCCGGACTTCTGTAATATGCGCGTTATGATGCCCAGCCGGTGAGCACGGCCATGCGCAGGGTGATTATGTACCGGTCCGCACGCATGGGCAGGGCTGCGAGCGCGGCGGGAAAGAGGGCGCGCGGGGTGAACTTGCGGCTGCGGGCGCGCACGGCATTGGTCTCCCCGGCATCGCGCAGCTCGTGCAGCAGGGCCAGCGGGTCGGCGTATAAAAAGGTGATGTCCTCGGCATCGGCGACGGGGAGCGAGAACCCGGCGCGTTGCAGCAGCCCGGCGCAGTCGCTCAGGTCCGGGAAGGGAGAGATGCGCGGGCTGACGGCGCCGGTGAGGGCTTCCTCGGCGGTGAGCAGGGCGGTGCGCAACGCGGCCAAAGTGCCCAGCGCCGGCATGCTGGCGAGCAGCAACCCCTTTGGGTTGAGTGCGCGGCGCAGCTGGATGAGCGCGCCGGGGAGGTCATTGATCCAGTGCAGCGAGAAATGCGCGGCGATGAGGTCGAATTTTTGTCCCTCCAGGCCGAAATTCTCGCTGGTGATGACGAGCGGCTCGCCGCCGGCCTGGGCGGCGAGGCGGGGGGAGATATCGGCTGAGACAACCTGCATGCCGCGCGCGCGCAGCGCCGGGGCAATGGCGCCGCGGCCGCCAAAATCCAGCGCGGTGGCGAAGGTTTGGGTGGTGTCGTCCAGGCGGT
>NZ_JAQTZC010000036.1 GCF_028687955.1 Acidocella sp. | reverse complement strand
GTCAGGATTTCGATGGTTTCATCAAAAGTTCCCAAACCGCCGGGCATCACCACGAAGGCGTTGGCCAGGGCGAACATGCGGCGTTTGCGGGTGTGCATGGAGTCGGTCACGAAAAGCTCGGAGAGGCCGTGCAACTCCTCCTCGCGGCTGCGCAAAAAATCAGGGATGATGCCGGTGACGTGACCGCCGGCACCGAGTGCGGCGCGGGCCGTGGTGCCCATGAGCCCGACATTGCCACCGCCGAATACCAGCTTCATGCCCTGGCCGGCCAGCCCCTGCCCTAACGCGGTGGCGGCCTGGACATAGGCGGGATCGGCGCCTGGAGATGATCCGCAAAAGACGGTGACGGCGTAGCTGCCCATGGTGCTGTTTTACCTCGCTTCATGTATAGACCGGTTCGTGGCAGGCTATTTGCCAGTTAGCAAGCATGCGGCGCGCGAAGGACAGAGGTTGGGTATGGCTGAGATGACGCGGAAATATGCTGGGATCGCCGCACTCGCGCTGTTGGCGGGGCTGGCGATCAGCGGATTGTTGTTTTTGAGCTCCAAACCACAGTTGCAGCCCACACCGCCCGCGCCGCCGCCGCCGCCCGCCGTGACCGTGGTGCCCCCGGCCTTCGACGTGGTGCGCGTGACCGCGCAGGGCAATGCGGTGATGGCCGGACGCGCGGTGCCGGGCGCCGTTGTGACGATAAAAAGCGGCGATAAAGTTATCGGCACGGCAACCGCGGATGCGCAAGGGGCTTTCGTGCTGGTGCCAGGCACGCCGCTGCCGCCGGGGGCGCAGGAGATTACCCTGAGCGAGACGCTGGCTGATGGGACGGTTGTGCCGGGGCAGGAGGTTGCCGCGATCAACGTGCCGGTGGGCGGCAAGGGCCATGCGCTGGCCGTGGTTTCCGGCCCGAACGGCAGTGTTGTGATGTCCGGCCAGGGGCCGCTCGCGGGGACGCTTGGCATGGGCACCGTGGATTATGACGCCAACGGCCATGCGTTGTTTGGCGGCACCGCGCCGCCGGGGGCAAAAGTGAGCGTGAGCCTGGGCGGCAAGCAGATAGGCCAGGCGGTGGCGGGGACGGATGGGCGGTGGCACTTCATCGCGCGCACGCCCGCGGCCAGCGGCACCATCACCCTGCTGGCGACCGGGGCGGATGGAAAAATCTTGCCGCCGGTGGAAGTGCCCTTTACGTTGCAGACCTTGCCCGAGGCGGTCGCGGCTGGGAATGTCGTGATCGTGCCGGGGGATAACCTGTGGACGATCTCGCAGCATGTGTATGGCCATGGTATCATGTACACTGTGATTTATGCGGCCAACGCCAACCAGATAGAGAACCCGAACCTGATTTACCCTGGGCAGAAATTCACCCTGCCGCAACCGCAAAAGGTCCCGTGATGGATATTATCGAGAGCATCAAATCGGTCCTGGCGCCGCCGCACAAGGCTAGCTATCCATTCATCCTGGGCGGAATCGCCGGGGCGGTGCTCGGGCTGCTGCTCTGGCACCCGCTAACCTGGGTGGGCCTGTTGTTCACCGTGTTCTGCCTGTATTTTTTCCGTGACCCGGAGCGGGTGCTGCCGCCGCGCGCGAATGCGTTCGTGGCGCCGGCCGATGGGCTGGTGGTGAGCATAGAGCGCGCCGCGCCACCGGCGGAGCTGGGCTTAAGCCATGAGCCGCGCACGCGGGTCGCGATTTTCCTCTCGGTGCTGGATGTGCATGTGAACCGCGCGCCGATTGGCGGGGTGGTGCGCAAGATCGCGTATCATCCTGGCAAGTTTTTTGGCGCGGCGGATGAGAAGGCCTCGGACGAGAATGAGCGCAACTCGCTGATCCTGGACCTGCCGGGCGGCCAGGAGGTGGTGGTGGTGCAAATCGCCGGGCTGATCGCGCGGCGGATTTTGTGCGATGTGCGCGAGGGGCAGAGCCTGGGCGCGGGCGAGCGCTTCGGCATTATCCGCTTTGGCAGCCGGACTGATTTGTATCTGCCCGAGGGCTGCGAGCCGCGGGTTGCGGTGGGGCAGCGCATGGTGGGCGGCGAGACGGTCATCGCGGAGCTGACCGGCGCATGAGTCTGCGCCGGTTGCCTCGCCGCAAGCGGTTTTCGGGGCTCAGTTTCAACCGCATGCTGCCCAACCTGATGACGCTGCTGGGGCTGTGCATCGGGCTATCCTCCATCCGGCTGGCGCTGGACGGGAATTTCGGCAACGCGGTGATCGCCATTGCGGTCTCGGGCGTGATTGACGGGCTGGACGGGCGGCTGGCCAGGCTGCTGAAGGCGACCTCGCGCTTTGGCGCGGAGTTCGACAGCCTTGCGGATTTTCTATGCTTTGGCATCGCACCGGGGCTGGTGATTTATTTATGGTCGTTGCAGGCGTGGGGGGCGATGGGGTTTTTGCCGCCGCTGATGTACACCTCCGCGATGGCGCTGCGGTTGGCGCGCTTTAACGCGGCGCTGGACAGTACGCCCAAGGCGGCCTTCGCGTATAATTTCTTCACCGGGGTGCCCGCACCTGCGGGAGCGGGGCTGGCGCTGTTTCCGCTGTTCATCGGGCTGGAGGCGGAAAAGCTGCACATGGGCTGGCTGCACGACGCGATTGCGTATCCGCTGTTTACCGGCGCCGTGCTGGTGAGCGTGGCGCTGCTTTGCGTGTCCACCCTGCCGGTGTGGAGCTTCAAGAACTTCAAGATACCGACCGCGAACGTGCTGCCGCTGCTGCTCGGCGTCGTGGTGTTCGCGGCGATCCTTTTCGCGGATCCGTATGCGGCGGGCGCGCTGCTCGGGCTCGCGTATATCGTGATGCTGCCGTTCAGCGTGCGCAGCTACCGGAGCCTGGCGGCGCAGGCGGAGACGCGGCGGGCCGAGGCGGAACACGCGCCCGGGACGGGGGACCCCACGACAGGGGACCCCGAGACAGGGGAGGCGGCGTAATTAGCCGATGACATCCGCCTGCGGACGGTCAGTGCTGCTGGCCAGCTCGGTATGCCAGACGCCATCCTCGCTCTGGTACTGGATATAGCGGGTCTCGCCCGGGACACGTTGCTCGGCGGCGACACGGCGAGCAGCCGCCATCGCCGCGGCGCGCGTGCGGTAGGGCTCGGAGAAAACATCCCCCAGTTTATAGGCCCAGCCGCCATCGTGCTGGACGATTTTATAATGGATCAGGTTCATCGATGGTTCCTCCAGACAAGCGGTGGCGAAACGGCTTCATTCTACCCTGGATATGGGAACGGGCCATGAGATAGATCAAGGCATGGCGGCCGGAAGTTTGCTTTGAGAGGCCATTAAACTCCGAACCAAAGGTAGACCATGACCGAGACAGAAACCAGCCGCACCGAATCCCCCGCGCAAAACCGGCCGAGTACGCCCTTTGATATGATCGGCGGCGTGGAGCCGATCCGCCGGGTGGTGGATGCGTTCTACGACCTGCTGGAAAGCGACCCGCAATATGCCGAGCTGCGGGCCATGCACGCGCCGGATATGGCCCCGATGCGCGAGGCGCTGACCGGATTTTTTACCGGCTGGATGGGTGGCTCGCGCGAATGGTTCACCGCCCAGGGCGGGTTTTGCGTGATGACGCGCCACTCCAAAATGCCCATTACCGAAAAAACCGCAAAACAGTGGAGCGATGCGATGCGCGCGGCGCTGGTCGTGGCCAAGGTTGAGCCGGGGTTCGCCGCGCAGATGGACCAGATTCTCACCAGGCTCGCGGCGGGGATGGTGCGGGGGTAAAAGAACGCCGTGATTTGAGCGTTCCGGGTTGCCGGTTGCGGTCGTGCGCATTATGCACGGCGCAACCAGAACGGAATAGCGAGACATGGCAAGCATCGGGGACATTTCAGGCAACGAAGCCGCGCTGGCGCGTCAGGCGGAGATTCTCAGCCAACCGCTGACGGCGGAGCGGGTGATGGCGAACGCGATCCGCGCACTGACCATCGATAGTGTGGAGACCGCCAAATGCGGCCATCCGGGCATGCCGATGGGCATGGCTGACGCATCCACCGTGTTGTGGAAGCAATTTTTGAAATATGACGCCGCCGATGCGAGCTGGTGGGACCGTGACCGCTTCGTACTCTCGGCGGGGCATGGCTCCATGCTATTGTACGCGCTGCTGCATCTCTCCGGCTATGAGGGCATGGGGATTGAACAGCTGAAGACCTTCCGCCAGCTGCATTCGGTGGCGGCGGGGCATCCGGAATATCATGAACATCCGGCCATTGAGATGACCACCGGGCCGCTGGGCCAGGGGCTGGCGACAGCCGTGGGCATGGCGATGGCTGAGCGGCTGCTGGCGGCGAAGTTCGGCAAGAGCCTAGTGAACCACCGGACCTATGTGATCGCGGGGGATGGCTGCCTGATGGAAGGCGTCAGCCACGAGGCGGGCGCGCTGGCCGGGCATCTGAAGCTCAACAAGCTCGTGGTGCTGTGGGATGACAACCGCATTTCCATCGACGGCGGCACGGAGATGAGCGTCTCGGAAGATCCGCTAAAGCGCTTCGCCAATTACGGCTGGGCGACCAAGCGGGTGGACGGGCATGACTTCGAGGCGTTGCAGGCGGCGCTCGCCTGGGCGCAGAGATCGACTAGGCCGGTGATGATCGCGTGCAAGACGATCATCGGGTTTGGCGCGCCGGCCAAGGCGGGAACGGCCGGGAGCCATGGCGCGGCGCTGGGCGGCGCCGAGGCGCAGGCGGCGAAGCTGGCGCTGGGCTGGCCGCACCTGCCCTTCCATGTGCCCGCTGAGGTTTACAAGGACTGGCATGAGGCCGGCAGCCGGGGGGCGGGTACGCGCCGCGCTTGGCTGAAGCGGCTGGCCAAGCATCCGCAGCGGGCCGAGTTTGAGCGCGTGATGGCGGGCAAGCTGCCCGAGGGCTGGGTGGAGGCGATGTCCGCCTACAAGGCATCGCTCACGGAAACCCGGCCGAAGCTGGCGACGCGGCAAGCGAGCCAGAAGGCGCTGGAGGTTCTGGTGCCGGCGGTGGCGGAGCTGGTTGGCGGCTCGGCCGACCTCACCGGCTCCAACCTGACCCTGGTGAAGGGCATGGCGGGGGCCAGCGCGGATAATTTCGCGGCACGCTATATTTATTATGGCGTGCGCGAGTTCGGCATGGCGGCGGCGATGAACGGCCTGGCGCTGCATGGCGGGTTGATCCCGTATGGCGGGACGTTCTTTGTATTCTCCGATTATATGCGCCCGGCGATCCGGCTGGCGGCGTTGATGCGCGTGCGCGCCATTCATGTGCTGACGCATGATTCCATCGGCCTGGGCGAGGATGGGCCGACGCATCAGCCGATCGAGCATCTGGCCAGCTTCCGCGCCATGCCCAACGTGCTGGTGCTGCGCCCGGCCGATGCGGTGGAGACCGCGGAAGCCTGGGAGATCGCGATTCGCAACACCACCGGGCCGAGCCTGCTGGTGCTCTCGCGCCAGGCGGTGCCGGCGTTGCGCCTGGTTGCCAACGGCTGCAAATCCGCCCGCGGCGCCTATGTGCTGGCCGAAGCGGAGGGCAAGCGGGCGGCGACGATCATCGCGACCGGCACGGAAGTGGCGCTGGCGATGGAGGCGCGGGCAAAACTCGCGGCGGAGGGCATTCAGGTTGCCGTGGTTTCCGCGCCCAGCTTCGAGCTGTTCGCACAGCAGGACGCCGGGTATCAGGCCGAGGTTCTGGGCAACGCGCGGCGCATCGGCGTGGAGGCGGCCTGCGGCTTTGGCTGGGAGCGCTGGCTGGGAGCCGATGGCGTGTTCATCGGCATGACCGGCTTTGGCGCGTCCGCCCCGGCGGAAATTTTGTATGAACATTTTGGAATCACCGAGGCGGCGATTGTGGCCGCCGTTAAAAAAGAAGGAAACTGAGACGTGGCTGTAAAAGATGGCGCTGTGAAAATCGCGATTAATGGGTTTGGCCGGATCGGCCGTCTGGTGCTGCGCGCGATGATCGAGAGCGGGCGCACCGATGTGGTGCCCGTGCTGATCAACGATCTCGGCTCGGTCGAGGACAATGCGCATATGTTCCGCTATGACTCGGTGCATGGCCGTTTCCCCGGCACGGTTGAGGTGCAGGGCGACAGCCTGGTCATCACGCATAACGGCCGCACCTATGCGCCGATTAAGGTTTCGGCCGAGCGCGACCCGGCGAAAGTGCCGTTGCAGGGCGTGGATGTGGCGATGGAGTGCACCGGGCTGTTCACCAAGCGCGAGGCCGCCGCGGCGCTGCTCGCCGCCGGTGCGCGCAAGGTTGTGGTCTCCGCCCCGGCAGATGGCGTGGATGCGACCATCGTGTTCGGCGTGAACCACAAGACCCTGACCAAGGAGATGGAGGTGATCTCCAACGCTTCCTGCACCACCAACTGCCTCGCCCCGGTGGCGAAGGTGCTGCATGAGAATTTCGGCATCGAGCGCGGGTATATGGTGACCATCCATTCCTATACCGGCGACCAGAAAACCGTCGACACACTGCACAAGGACCTGCACCGCGCGCGCGCAGCCGCCCTCTCGATGATCCCGACCTCCACGGGGGCCGCCAAGGCTGTCGGCCTGGTGCTGCCGGAGCTGAAGGGCAGACTGGACGGCACCGCCATCCGCGTGCCGACGCCCAACGTGTCGCTGATTTCGCTGGATGTGAATTTGAAGACGCATGCCACCGCCGAGCAGATCAACGCCGCGATGAAGGCCGCGTCCGAGGGTGAGCTGAAGGGGATTCTGGGCTACTCCACCGCCAAGCTGGTGAGCCAGGACTTCAACCATGTCCCGGCCTCCAGCACCTTCGATGCGCCGCAAACCACGGTGGTGGATGGCGCCCTGGCGCGGGTGCTCTCCTGGTATGACAATGAGTGGGGCTTCTCGAACCGCATGTCCGACACCGCAGCCTATTTCGGCGCGCTGTGAGCCGGAATCTGGACCATGTGAACGTCGCGGGGCAGCGCGTGCTGCTCCGCGCCGACCTGAATGTGCCGATGCAGGGCGGGGTGATCTCCGACCTGACGCGGCTGGAGCGGCTGGCGCCGACGATCAGCGAACTCTCCGCCAAGGGGGCGAAGGTGATCGTGCTCAGCCATTTCGACCGGCCGAAGGGCAAGGTTGTTGAAGCCATGTCGCTGCGGCCGATCGCCGTGGCGCTTAGCAAGGTGCTGGGCCGGCCGGTGGCGTTTGCCGCCGACTGCATAGGCCCGGTGGCGCTGGCGGCGGTGGACGCGCTGCATGACGGCGATGTGCTGGTGCTGGAGAACACCCGCTTCCACGCCGGCGAGGAGGAGAACAACCCGCAATTCGCGGCCGAACTCGCCAGGCTGGCTGATCTTTATGTCAACGATGCGTTCTCCGCGGCGCACCGCGCGCATGCGAGCACCGAGGGCATCACGCGGCACCTGCCCTCCTTCGCAGGGCGGCTGATGCAGGCGGAGCTGCACGCGCTGGAGAGCGCGCTGGGGCATCCGGCGCGGCCGGTGGCGGCGATTGTCGCGGGGTCCAAGGTTTCCACCAAGCTCGAACTGCTGAACAATCTGGTCGGCAAGGTGGATATTCTGGTGATCGGCGGCGCCATGGCGAATACCTTCCTGGCGGCGCAGGGGCATGATGTCGGCAAGTCTCTCCAGGAGAAAGACCTGCACAACACGGCGCTGGAGATATTGGAAGAGGCGCACCGCAAGGGCTGCGAGATTGTGCTGCCGCATGATTTGGTGGTGGCGGAGACCTTTGCCGCGAATGCGCCAACCCAGGTGGTGGGCGTGGACGCGGTGCCGCCCAACATGATGGCGCTGGACGTTGGCCCGGCCACGGTGGCGGCGTTCATTAAGCGGCTGCCGCAGATCAAAACCATCATCTGGAACGGGCCGCTGGGCGCGTTCGAGACCAAGCCGTTTGACGCCTCGACCAACGTGCTGGCCGATGCCATCGCCCGGGCGACGCAAGAGGGCAAGATCGTCTCGGTCGGCGGCGGGGGGGATACTGTATCCGCGCTGAAGCTGGCCGGGGTGGAAGACCGGCTGAGCTATCTCTCCAGCGCCGGCGGGGCGTTCCTGGAATGGATGGAGGGCAAGATTCTGCCCGGCGTGGAAGCGCTGAGCAAAGACCTCTCCAACCTCGGGTGAATGCTTGAACCCAGTTGACGCGATGAAGCCCAGGGGGCAATCCCCTGGGCTTTTTTTGGTATGAGCCCGAAGCTGAAAGCAGCGGGGCTGACGCTGCTCGCGGCGTTGCTCTGGGGCTGCGCGCCGGTTGGCACGCGCTATCTGGTGGGCGATTCGCATGCGGCCCTGCCGCCCCTGCCCTTCATCGCGCTGCGCTATCTGATCGCCTCGCTGTTCTTCATCCCAGTGCTGTGGGGGGAGCTGCGGCGCTGGCCGCGTTCGGAGCTGGTTCTGGGCGCATTTTGCGGGCTGGTCGGCGTGATGGGGTATAATTTGCCGAACGTGATCGGCAGCCGCACGGTTTCAGCCGGGATGGCGGGATTGCTGAACGGCGTGGAGCCGCTGCTGATCGTGCTGCTGCTGGCGTTGCAGCAGCGCAAGCTGCCCGCGCGGTGGACGCTGCTGGCCGGCGCGGTGGGGATGTGCGGCATCGGGCTGCTGGCGTTGAGCGCAGGGCCGGCGGTGGGAGATGCGCGGGGAATTGCCCTGCTGCTGCTGGGCGCGCTCTGCTGGGCGGCTTATTGCGTTATTGCCGCGCCGCTGCTGCAACGCCGCGGCGCGCTGGCGATGACCGCGATCACCGTGATCGCGGGGACGCTGCCGCTGCTGGCCGCGGGGCTGCCAGGAATGCCGGGCATGATGCTGCAAATGAGCCGGGTGCAATGGGAAATCCTGGCCGGGCTGAGCGTGGGAACCTCGGTGATCGCGATTGTGGCCTGGAACGCGGGGAGCGCCGGGCTGGGGGCGGAACAGTCGGCATGGTTTTTATACCTGCTGCCGGTGGTGAGCGCGGCGGGGGGAACGATTGTGCTGGGCGAACCGCTGACATTAACGGAATTTTCAGGTGGCGGGCTCATTATGCTCTCGGTGTTTCTCAGCCAGAGAAAATGATCGGGGGCAGGCCCATGCGGAATGCGTGCTGAGTGATGAATGGTCCGCCTGGCTGCTGAACCGCCGCCATGGCGGCGATGCGGCGCAGGCGGCACGGGTGCGGGCCGCCGTGGATGGCTATGTGGAGCGCGTGCTGGATAGTGCCGCTCTGGTGCCCGGCATGGTGATGGCGGACATCGGCAGCGGCGAGGGTGTTGTGGCGTGGCGGGCGATTGAGCGCGCCGGGCCGGGGTTGCGGGTGACCGTGACCGATATTTCCGCGCCGCTGCTGGACCATGCGCGCGGGCGGGCGGCGGCGCTGGGCGTGGCGGCGCAGTGCCGGTTTGTGCAATGCGGGGCGGAGCGGCTGGAGGGCATAGAGAGCGACAGCCTGGACGCGGTGACAAGCCGCTCGGCGCTGGCCTATGTGGCCGACAAACCCGCGGCGATGGCTGAAATGTTGCGCGTGCTCAAGCCTGGGGGGCGTATCTCGCTGGCGGAACCGGTGTTTCGCGATGAGGCGCAAGCGGCTTGCGCCATGCGCGTGCTGCTGGAACGCGGCGGGGCGCGCGACGCCCTGCTGCCGCTGCTGCACAAGTGGAAGGCGGCGCAGTTCCCCGATACCGAGGCGGCGATGGCGGCCAGCCCGCTGGCCAGCTACAGCGAACGCGACCTGCTGCGCTTGGCGCAACAAGCGGGATTTATCCGGCTGCATCTGGAGTTGCACATGGATGTGCGGCCGAATGAGACAACCAATTGGGCGGCGTTCTGCGCCGCCACGCCGCACCCCTGGGCGCCGGGGCTGGAGGAGATACTGGCGACACGCTTCACCCCGCAGGAGCGCGCCACGCTGGAGGCGGCGCTGCGGCCCGAGGTGGAGGCCGGGCGGCTGAGCACGGCTAGCCGGATGGTGTTTCTGAGCGCAATAAAGCCAGAGAACCAGGGCTGAGGCAGAAAGCCGCCGGGACGCGCTCAGCCAAACAGGCGCAGGCCGCGCAGCAGACGCTGCAACGGGCGGTCAACGTAGAACGTGAGGGCGAAGGCCGCGAGGGTGATGACGCCGAGGGTGATGGCTGGATGGCCCGGCAGCATCCAGCCCAGCGGCAGGATCAGCGGCATATGCACGATGTAGAGCGGGTAGGACATCGCCCCCAGCCGCAGCGCCCAACGGCCGCAGCGGAAAAGCTGGCGGGCCTCCAGCACCACGAGGCCGTAGAGCAACAGCGCGTAGCCAAGGGCGGCCAGGGGTATCTGTAGCTCGTTGGGATAGTCAGTGCCCCATTTGGAGAGCGCCAGGCTGTGCAGGCAGAGCGCGGCGCCGAGCAGCAGCGCGGCCATGCCCGCCCAGAGCGGCGGGCGCAGGGTGACGAACAGCCAGCCGGCGGCAAGCCCCGCGAAGAACAGACATTCCCAGGGGCTGACAAAATGATTCGAGCTCTGCAAAAGGTAGACGTTGAGCGTGGCCAGGTATTTGACCACGAGCCCACCCTTCATCCAGTGCCAGCCGCGCAGCCAGGTGCACCAGCGGATGGCCGGGGGCAGATAGAGCCAGAGGACCGAGAACACCCAGAAACCCAGCACATAGCGGCCGATGACAGGCGCAAGGCAGAGGCCGAATATGAGGTAGAAGGCCAGCTCGTAACGCAGGGTCCAGGCTGCGGGGATGATGTCAGGGTAGGTGGCGGGGTTGAGGGAGACCAGGTGCCAGAGCGCGCCGGGCGGGAGTGTGCGCCAGCCCGCGAACAACACGGGGAGCAGGATGAGCCAGTACAGCGGGTAGATGCGGCAGGCACGGCGCCACCAGAAGTTTAACGGGCGGGCCCAGGTTTTAGGGTCGCCATGATGCGCGGTAACCATGACAAAGCCGCTGAGCACAAAGAAATATTGCACGGCAAGCGGGCCGAGGGCGAGCACATGCAGCGCGGGAGCCAGGGCGGGCAAATGTGTGGCCACGACGAACACGGCGGCAATGAAGCGGCCCAGCTCCAGCGCGCCGAGCCGGGGTGGGGAGGGCTGGTCGGTCACGTGGTGTACAAAACTCCTTTGGCCGCGGAAGGGTCTCCAATCGCCGCCTGCCCGGCGTATCTTGTTCCGCAAGCCCCGGCAAGCCGCTGGATTCAGGAGTTTTTGACGCCGCCGCGCTGAACCGGCTGGATCGCGCTCTCGGCACGCAGCGCCTCCAGGCGGATGATCTGGCGGGCGTATTTCAGGGCTTCCAGCCCGGGGCCGTCCTCAATGCTGACGAGCAGGGCGGCCAAAGCCTCATGAATGGCTGGCGGAGCGTCCGGAATCTGCCCGGCGATGAGGGCGCGGACTTCGGCCATGGCATGCTGGCTGGCGCCATCCGGCCCGATATAGGCTTGCTGCAGGGCGTAGTAGAGTTTCTGGACCGGGCTTACCGCCTCGGCGCCCACCATGACCTGCTTGCCGAACAAAAAACGTTCCTGCGTGCTGAGTTCCATCCGCGTGCGGGTTTTGAAGCGGATGACCGCGCCACGGAGCAGCAGCGATTCACCTTGTTTGAGTTCCAGGATCAGTGCCGCCATGGTAGCCTTCGAGGGGTTCGCGGGAAGCCCCTTTTCGCATGCCGGCGTTAACGGAAGCTGACCAGTGGCGCGCTCAGGGCAGCTCGGCCGCCGCCTTCAGGTTTTTCAGCCAGGTGCGGTCGTCGCTCTCCAGCCTGGCTTGCGAGAAGAACAAGCCGATCAGGAAGCCGCTGACCGACTCGCTGGTGCTGACCAAGGTGACGCCGCCGGGCTGGGGGGTGAGCGTCCAGGTTTGGATGGCGTGGAAGTTGAGGACATCGCCAGTCCAGGCCAGGGCCTGCGAGGGGATGAATTCACGCACCGCGGCGTGGATGCTCATGCCATCGGCGTTGTAGGAGAACAGGCTGCCGGGTTGCAGGATGCTTGGCGCGCTGGTCTGCGGAGTGATGGAGTTCCAGCTGGGCCAGGCTTGCGGATTGGCCAGCAGCGCCCAGATTTTATCCGCAGGCGCGTTGATGCTGATCTGCTGGGTGGTCTGGAGCGGGGCTGAGGTGTCCGTTTTCCCTTGCGCGGCGAGACGGCTCTGGCGCAAGTCCGCCGGGCCGCAGGCACTGAGGCAGAGCAAGAGACAAAGCAGGGGAAAACCGCGGCGCATTAAACCTCCGGCAGAGTGGGACGCAGCCGGCCGCCCAGGCGCACCGGCTCGATTCGGGTTGCAAGGCCGTCTTCACCGGTTTCGATGAAGGCACCGCATACGGTGGCGGGACCTTCCGCCGGGGTCAATCGCTCGCCTGGCATTTTGCGGATAAAACGGGCTATGGCAGCATCTTTGCTCATGCCGATAACCGAATCATAGTCGCCGCACATGCCCAGATCCGAGCAATACGCGGTGCCGCGCGGAAAAATCTGGTGGTCGGCGGTGGGGATATGGGTGTGGGTGCCGACCACGGCGGAGACCCGGCCATCGAAGGCATGGCCAAAGGCCATTTTCTCGGAAGAGGCTTCGGCGTGAATATCCAGGATGATGGCGTGCAGGCCGTTGCCGAGGCGGTGGCGGGTGAGCAGCTCGTCCATGGTCATGAAGGGGCAGTTGAGAGGGTCCATGAACAGCCGCCCCATCGCCTGGGCGACCAGCACCTTGCGGCCATCGGCCAGGGTGACGAGGGCTGAGCCCTGGCCGGGCGTGCCGGGCGGGTAGTTGAGCGGGCGGATCAGGCGTTTTTCCTGTGCGATATAGGGGATGATCTCGCGGCGGTCCCACGCGTGGTTGCCCAGGGTGATGACATCGGCCCCGGCCTTGAAAAGGGCGTCGGCCATGTCCGGCCCGAGGCCAAAGCCATGGCTGGCGTTCTCGGCGTTCACCGCCACGAAATCGAGTTTCAGACTGGCGCGCAGTTCGGGGATGGCTTTGATGGCGGCGTCACGCCCGGCGCGGCCCAGGAGGTCACCAAGGAAAAGAAGTTTCATAAGGGGGCTATAACGCCTTCGTGGACGCGATAACAGGCGGCTTGCAGGCCGGCGAAGGGCTCGATGTCAGTCCCCGTGACCCAGGCGGCCACGTTGAGGCTTACGAGCGCCGCGAACAAGGCGGCGCGGTGAGCGGCATCGAGATGGACCAGGGGTTCATCGAGCAGGAGCAGCGGCGCGGTGCCGCGCGTGGCGGCGATGAGGGCAGCGTGGCCCAGCACGATGCCGATGAGCATGGATTTTTGCTGCCCGGTGGAGGAGAGCGCGGCGGGGCGGGCCGTCGCGGCATCGGTGATGAGCAGATCGGCCTTTTGCGGGCCGAGCGAGGCGCCGCGCTGGGCAGTATCCTGCGCGCGGGCGGATTTATAGGCGGCGCGCAGCGCGTCCTCGACCTCGACCGCCGGGGCGGCGCGCAATTTCTCGGCGATGGCGCAGCTGAGGCCGAGCCACACCAGCGGAAACGGCGCGGCGGCGCCGCTGGACAAGGTGGCGTTGAGTTGGGCGATGAGGGCGGCGCGGGCGGCGGTGGCGGCGACGGCATGGCGGGCGCAGGAATCTTCAAGCCCGTCCAACCAGAGCGGGTCAGGGTTTTCAGCCAGCAAGCGGTTGCGCTGGGCGGCGGCGGCTTCGAAGGCGGCGATCTCACGCGCGTGATGGGGTTCCAGCGCGATGACCAGACGGTCAAGAAATTTGCGGCGGCCGGAGGTGGAATCGGTGAAGAGGCGGTCCATCTGCGGGGTGAGCCAGACGGCGGCCAGGCGTTCGGCGATTTCAGATTGCGAGCGGGGCTTGGCGCCATCGAGTATGAAGATGCGGCGCTCGGGCGCGCCCTCCACCGTGCCGGTGCCGATTTCAAACAGGCCGCCAGGGCCGGAGAGCTGTGCTGCCACGGCCCAGGTTGCGGAGGCGTCTGGCCCGCGGCGGGCGAGTTCGGAGAATTTGGCGCCACGCAGCCCACGGCCGGGAACCAGCAGCGAGGCGGCCTCCAGCAGATTGGTTTTGCCGGCGCCGTTCGGCCCCGTGAAAACGCAAATCCGCGCCGCGGGGGTGAAGCGCAGCGCGGGGTAGGAGCGGAAATCAGTAAGCGTGAGGCGGGTAAGATGCGTCGTGATTAAACCCGCATCGGCATGAGAACGTAGACCGCCGAGGCGTCGTCCTGGTCACGCACCAGGGTGGGGGCCGCGCCGTCAGCGAAGATGAATTCGACCTTGCCTTTGATCTGCTCGGTGACATCGGAGAGGTAGCGGGCCTGGAAGCCGATTTCCAGCGGGCCGGACTGATAGTCCACCAGCTCGGGGCCCAGCTCCTCCGAGGCGCTGCCCTGCTCGGCGCTGGCGGCGGAGATGACCAGCAGGTCTTTCGCGAGAGAGAGCTTCACCGGGCGGTGTTTCTCGGAGCTGATGGCGGAGACGCGGCCAACAGCATCGTTGAAATCTTTTTTGTCGATGCGCAGCACTTTATCGTTCCCGCGGGGGATCACGCGGTCATAATCGGGGAAGGTGCCGTCAATGAGTTTGCTGGTGAGGCGCATGTTGCCGATGGTGAACTGGATGCGCGTCTCGGAGAGGGCGACCTCGACTTCGCCGGAGGCTTCGTCCAGCAGCTTGCGCAACTCGGTAACGGTTTTGCGCGGAATGATGACGCCGGGCATGCCCGCCGCCCCTTGCGGCAGCGGTTCCTCGACACGGGCGAGGCGGTGGCCGTCAGTCGCCACGGTGCGCAGCACGGCGCCGGTATCGCCCTCGGCGGCGTGCAGGAAGATGCCGTTGAGGTAGTAGCGGGTTTCCTCGGTGGAGATGGCGAATTTGGTGCGGTCGATCAGTCCGCGCAGCTCCTGCGCGGAGAGCACGAAATGGTGGGTGAGCTTGCCGGCGTCGAGCTTGGGGAATTCATCGACGCTGAGCGCCACAAGGCTGGTGGCGTAACGGCCGGCGCGCAGGGCGAGCTGGGCATCGCCGCCGGGGTGGTCCAGCTCGATCTCGGCATTGTCCGGCTGGCGGCGCACGATTTCATACAAAGTAGCGGCGGGCACGGTGATGGCGCCGTTGCGCATGGTTTGGGCTGCGACTTCCTCGACCAGGGAGATTTCCAGATCGGTCGCCGCGATGGTCAGCTTGCCGTCCCGCACGGCCAGCAGCACGTTGGCGAGAATGGGAATCGTGTTCCGCTTTTCGACCACGTTCTGCACATGGGCCAGAGACTTGATCAGCGTTGCGCGGTCGGCCTTGAACTTCATGACACCCTTCCAGACGGTGAACCGGATTCTTTTGCCCCGTTATCGAGACCGATTCGCGGTTTACCGTAGCAAGGGTTGTGGGGATAGGGAAGGCACCGGATTTTGGCGGCGCGATGCGCCTTTGGCGTGGGCGCCCTGCCCTAGTTTTCGAGCATCCGGCGCAGCAATTCCACATCCTCGCCAAAGGCCGCGTCCTGGCCGATCAACTCGGTGACGCGCGAGACGGCGTGCATCACCGTGGTGTGGTCGCGGTCGCCGAAATGGCGGCCGATGTCGGGCAGGGATTTGCTGGTGAGCTGCTTGGCCAGATACATCGCCACCTGGCGCGGACGGGCGATGTTGCGGGCACGCCGCGCGGAGGACATCTCGGCAATGCGGATATTGTAATGATCCGCGACCTTTTTCTGGATTTCCTGAATGGACACCTTGCGGTCATGCGCCTTCAGCACATCGTGCAGCACTTCATGCGCGGCTTCCAGCGTGATCTGGCGGTTGAACAGGTTGGCGTGGGCGACGAGGCGGTTGAGCGCGCCTTCCAGCTCACGCACGTTGGAGGTGATTTTGCGCGCGAGGAACTCCAGCACCTTGCCGGGAACATCCACACCCGCGCGCTCGGCCTTGGCCTCCAGGATGGAGATGCGAAGTTCGAAGGTGGTGGCATGAAGATCGGCCACCATGCCGCAGCCGAGGCGGGTGCGCAGGCGGTCGTCGAGGCCGGAAAGATCGGAGGGGGATTTGTCGGCGGAGACGACGATCTGCTTGCCGGCGTCAACCAGGGCATTAAAGGTATGGAAGAATTCTTCCTGCGTGTTGTCCTTGCCGATAAGGAATTGCAGGTCGTCGATCATCAGAACATCGACGCCGCGCAGCTCGTTCTTGAATTCGAGCGTGGATTGCGAACGTAGCGCATTGATGAAGCGGTACATGAATTTTTCCGCCGACATATAGGCGACGGAGACCTGGCCGCCGCCCTTGTGCCGGGTGGAAAGCTCCCAGGCGATGGCGTGCATCAGATGCGTTTTGCCCAGGCCGACGCCGCCATAGAGGAACAGCGGGTTAAACCCGGCCGTGGCCGGAGATTCCGCGACGCGGCGCGCGCAGGCATAGGCGAATTCATTTGGCTTGCCGACGACAAAGGTGTCAAAAGTGAAGCGCTGGTCGAGCGGGGCGGCAACATCGGCGCGCGGCACCACGGGCGCGGGGGCGCGGGCCACGGCTTCAACCGGCACCGGCTCCGCCAGATTGGGGGCGCTGGCGCGGCCAGGCTGGGAGCGGATGTCCACGCTGCGGATGGCCGGGTTTTCAGCCTGCCAGAGGCTGGCGACCAGCTCGCCGTATTCTTTTTTCACCCAGTCGCGCAGAAACCGCGTGGGCAGGACCAGCGTGACCTCATCGCCATCAACACCGGCCAGCGCCACCTGCTTAAGCCAGGTGCGGTACTCAACCTCGCCAACCTCTGCCTGCAGACGCGCACGCACGCGGCCCCACTGTTCGGTGAGACCGGCTTCGCCCTGACGCGGTGGCGAAGATTTCAGCACGACGTCGCCATCACGCATGGAACCGACCTCCAGGCTCATTCCCAATTCTAGCTCCAACCTAGTGAACGCCGTTAACGCCGCCTCCCAAATCATCTCCAGGTTGCAAAGAACCTGATTCCGACTTTTTATTCCCAGAATTAAGACAGGCGATAGTGCGTTTGTAAGCGCTGGAACTTAGGTCAAAAGAGGGGACATGCGCAAGCGTTCGATTCGTCCGTTGCACCGGACAAACCCCTGAAACTACAGAATTTAGCTGTAAAAACAAGGATATTTTAATTTCCAAGATTCTTAAGCATGCGCTTACGTTTTGAAATAGCAACGTAACCGCCAAGCATAAAAATAATGCCGGTGTCAAGCTCATTTAACATGAGGTTACACCGGCACCGGAATATCTTAAAAATAGAATGGTGATTTCCACCATCCTAATGTCTCCTCAGGCGGCGGAAACCGCCTTCACCTGCGCGGAGAGACGCGAGATTTTGCGTGAGACCGTGTTGGCCTTCAACACGCCTTTACCGGCGGCGCGCTGCAGCTCAGGCTGAGCGGCGCGGAAGGCGGCCAGCGCCACCTCCTTGTTGCCCGCGGCGACGGCTTCTTCAACCTTGCGGATGGCGCCATGCACGCGCGATTTGCGCGCCTTGTTGCGCGCGGTGCGGGTAGCGGTTTGGCGAATGCGTTTTTGGGCGGATGCGATATTGGCCATGATGTCCGAAGGAAAAAGGTGTGTTTAACGAAGGGCGCGGTCTAGACCGGGGCGGCCGCGGCGTCAAGTAAGCGGAGCGGGTGCGAGCCAGGGCGGCGCCGGGCTCATTGCGGGGCTGCCTGGCCAAGCGCCGCGGGACCGGCCCCGGGCAGATAATTGGGAACCGCGGAATTGGTATTGACCGGGTTGGCCGGCTGCGGAACCAGCGGGGCCGCGCCGGTGAGCGGGGCCGCGGGCGGAAGCGGCGTGGCCTGGATGGCGCCCGCAGCCCCCGCCGCCAGCGGCGCTGCCCCCGGCGTGCTGGACCAGGAAAGCCAGCTGCCGAGGTTATGCTGGAGCTGATACTGCAATTGCACGTTCATATCATTCATCAGCCGTTTCGTGAGACCATAGAGCGCGGACTGCGTGTCGTTCTGCGAGGCACCGGAGTCCGGCGCGGTCTGGCTGGCGGAGACCGTGGCCTCGGCATAGCCGGTGGAGCGGCCGTCCGGGCTGGCGACGCGGACATCGACGGTCATCGTGCCGGTCAGGTTGCCGTTCACCTGGTCTATGGAAGCGGTCTGGATGGCGATGGTTGCCGTGCCGGGCGCGCCGGAGGCGACAATGCGCCGGTTGAGCATGTTCTGCAGCGTGGTAATGGGCGAGACGAGATCCTCGCCGATCCACGTGGCTTCGCTGGGCGATGGCACGTAATTATTCACCACATTCAGGCTGGCGACCTTGAGGACCAGCGGCGGCAGATAGGAATAGTCCAGCGGCGCAAAGGTTTGCAGCGGCGCAGGCGAGCTGCACGCCGCCAAAGCGAGAACCGCGAGGGTGGAAAACGGCCAGTGTTTCATACGGGGGCTCCAGGCTTGCCGGTGACGGACTCACGCGGAAAATGAAAGTCATAATTGCAGAATTCGCAGGTCATGACGATATCGCCATCAACCGCCATGTGGTCGAGATCATCGGCGGGGAAACCCTCCAATATGCCGCCTAGCTTGGCGCGCGAACAGCGGCAGCCAAAGCGCAGCGGCCGGGGGCGCTCGGCGGCCACGCCCTCGCCATGGAACAGCCGGTAGAGCAGGCGCTCGGGGGGCAGGGTGTCGTCCAGCAGTTCCTCGGGCGTTATGGTATCGGCCAGGATGACGGCGGTGCGCCAGGCCTCCGCCTGCGCCTCGCCGGAATCACCGGGCGCGGGGGTGCCGCCCACGGCGACGCGCTCGACCACCAGGGCCGAGGCGCGCCAGCCGGCGGGCGTCTCGCCGGCGGCGAGATGGACCTTGCAGGGGAATTGCTCGGACATCTCGAAATAATGTTCGGCCATGCGCGCCAGGGACTCCCCCTCCAGCGAGACGATGCCCTGCTGCGGGTCACGGTCCAGCCCTTGGTCCACCGTGAAGGCGAGGTAGCCGGCACCCAGCAGCTTACCGGCAGCGGCCTCGGGAGGCAGGGTGGCGGATTTGTCCAGCCGGGCGTAGCCGCGCAGGGCGCCGGCCTCGGTGCAATCGGCGATCAGCAGCGAGACGGGGCCATCGCCGCGCGCCTGCACGCTGAAGGAGCCGGTGAATTTGAGCGCGCTGGCCAGGGCCGCGGCCAGGGCCAGGGCCTCGCCCATCAGCTTGCGCACCGGGGCCGGATGCTCGTGGCGGGTGAGCAGCGTGTTGGCCAGCGGGCCAAGGCGCACCAGCCGCCCGCGCACCGGCTGACCGGGCAGATAGAACGGGGTGACACCGCGCGGCACGGCCAGGTCGGGGACATCGGGGCGGGTGGAATCGAGAAAAGCCGGAAGATCTGTCATCAGCCGGAGGATAACTACGTTTTAACGGCGTTGCCATACACCCCGAGTCCGGGTTAGCGGTTTGTCATGAGTCATTCCGAGCCGGCCGGCGATCTGGGCGCCTATGTGAAACGCTTCTCCCGCGCCAGCGTGCTGGTGGTGGGCGACGCCATGCTGGACCGTTATGTTTACGGCGAGGTCACGCGCATCAGCCCCGAGGCGCCGGTGCCGATCCTCACCGTGACGCGCGAGGTGGCGATGCCGGGCGGGGCTGGCAATGTGGTGCGCAACCTCATCGCGCTGAATGCCTCGGCGGCGTTTGTCTCCGTGGTGGGCGACGATGCGGCGGGCTCGGACCTGACCGGGCTGATCGGCGGGCAGGAGCGCGTGGAACCTTGGCTGCTGGTGCAGGGCGGGCGCACGACAACGTTGAAGACTCGCTACATCGCCCAGGGGCAGCACCTGATCCGCGCCGACCGCGAGGAGACTGTGGCGCTGCCGCCGCGGCTGGCCGAGCGGCTGGTGCGCATTGCGCTCGACGCGATGGCGGCCACCACCGTCACCATCCTCTCCGACTACCGCAAGGGCGTGCTGAGCCCCGAGGTGGCGGGGCAGTTGATCGCGGGGGCCAAGAAGCTCGGCCGCAAGGTGATCGTGGATCCGAAAGGGCGCGATTACGCGCTATATGCGGGGGCGGATGTGATCACCCCAAACCGGCGCGAGCTGGCCGAAGCCACCGGTATGCCGGTGGATAGCGAGGCCGGGATCGTCGCCGCGGCACGCAAGCTGATGGCCGCGCATGATTTCGGCGCCGTGCTTGTCACCCGCTCCGAGGACGGCATGAGCCTGGTGATGCAAGGCGAGGTTCACCATTTCCCCGGCGAGGCAAAAGAGGTGTTCGACGTATCGGGCGCGGGCGACACCGTGGTGGCGGCGCTCGCCGCCGCGCTGGCCGCCAATGTACCGCTGCCCGGGGCCGCAAGGCTGGCCAATATCGCGGGGGGGATCGTCGTCGGCAAAGTGGGCACCGCGGTGACGCATCCGGCGGATATTCTGGCCGCCATCGCCCCCGCCACCGGCGCGCTGACCAAGGTGGTGACCGCCGCCGCCGCCGCCGAAGCCGCCGAGCGCTGGCGCACGCGCGGCTACAGGGTGGGATTCACCAACGGATGTTTCGACCTGCTGCATCCCGGCCATGTGCATCTGCTGGAGCAATGCCGGGCGATGTGCGACCGGCTGATCGTCGGCATCAACGCCGACGCCTCGGTGAAGCGGCTGAAAGGCCCCACCCGCCCGGCGCAGGGCGAGGCGGCGCGCGCGGCGGTGCTGGCGTCGCTGGCGAGCGTCGATCTGGTCTGTCTCTTCGAGGAGGATACGCCGATCGAGGTGATCAAGCTGATCAAGCCGGATCTGCTGATAAAAGGCTCGGACTACACGCGCGAGACGGTGGTGGGCGCGGAGCTGGTGGAAAGCTGGGGCGGCGCGGTGGCGCTGGCCGAGCTGCTGCCGGGACATTCCACCACGGCCACGCTGGCGCGCCTGCGTGGCTAGGGATTTGCCGCTGGGGCCGCAGGTGGACGCCTGGCCGCGCCCCCTGCCCGCGCGCACGCCAATGGCGGGGGTTTATGTAGCACTGGAGCCGCTGCACCGGCGCCACACGGCTGAGCTGTTCGAGGCGATGCGCGGCGCGGAGGCAAGCTTCACCTACATGAGCTATGGCCCGTTCGCCTCGCAAGACGAGCTTGGCAAATGGATCGCCGCCAACGCCGCGCTGCACGACCCGATGTTCTGGGCGGTGCGCCCGGTGGCGACGGGCATGGCCTCGGGCTGGCTCGCGCTGATGGATATGGAACCCGCGCATGCCGCCATCGAGCTGGGCAACATCTGGTTCTCACCCCGCCTCGCCCGCACCCGCGCGGCCACCGAGGCGATGTTTCTGCTGCTGCGCCGTGCCGCCGACGAGCTGGGCTACCGGCGGCTGGTGTGGAAATGCAACGCGCATAACGCGGCCTCGGTAAGCGCCGCGCAACGGCTGGGTTTCACGCCCGAGGGCCTGCTGCGCGCGCATAAAGTGGTGAAGGGCCGCCAGCGCGACACGGCGATGTTCAGCATCACCGCGCCGGAATGGCCCAGCCGCCGCGATGCGCTGACGGCCTGGCTAGCGGCGGAGAATTTCGCCCCGGACGGCACCGCCAAGCAGGGACTGGCCGCGCTGCGCGGCTAAAGCGCGATTGCCTTGCGTCAACCACGCTCCACCTTTACTTT
>NZ_JAQTZC010000035.1 GCF_028687955.1 Acidocella sp. | reverse complement strand
TCCCGGAGCGATGACGCCCAAAGTTCCAATGTGTCTTCAACAGATGCGCCGCCACTTATCAGAGCCTGAATCATGGTTGCCCATTGATTCAGAACTCGCAATAAAATGCAACTGTAGTGCTAGCCGCTGCTGCTGGTGGTGGAGGTGCTGGTGAAGATGCTGAGATAGGCCTGGGAAATAGAGGCCGAGTTGGAGGCATTGATCGCGGAGGTGTATTCCTGCACCAATAGTTGAAGCTGGGCGTTGTTCTCTTTGGTGGTTTGGGTGATCTGGCTGTCAATGCTGTTGATGGTGGCCTGGAGGGCGCCGGTCTGGGAGCCGATATTGCCGGTGGATTTGGTGCTGGTGCCGCTCGTGGTGGTGGTGCTGGTGCTGCCCGAGCCGCCGATGGCGCCGGTGGTTATGGTGTCGAGGGCTTTATAAATCTGGCTGATGAGATTTTGCACCGCGGAGGGGTTTTTGGCATAGGCGGAGGAGAAGCTGGTGCTGTTGAAGGAGACCGCGCCGGCGCTGCTCACCGTAAGGCCGATGGCGTTGGCGCTGATGCCGCTGGCGGCGGCGCCGCTCACCGTGTTGAGGAGCCGGCTGCTCAGGTTGGTGGCGGTGAAATTGCCCAGCAGCGGGCCGGACTTGGCGGCGCTGGCCGAGGCGGCGCCGGCCGAGCTGGGGGGCACATATTTGGTTTGCTTGGTGATGGCGGAGAGCGCCGCGTTGAGGCTGGTGGCGACCGAGGATACGGCGCCGGAGAGGGTGGAGGGCGAGGAGCTGACCGTGACCGTGGTGTTGCCCGAGCCAACCAGGGAGATGTTGAGCCCCGCGACCGCACTGCTGAGGCTGTTGGTTTTGCTGGTGACCGGCACGCCGTTGAGGGAGAGTTTGGCGTCGCTTGCGGTTTGGGCCAGCGTTTCAGTGCCGGGGGCGGCGGAGCTGTAGGAAAACTGGGTCAACGCGCCGGTGCCCGCGACGGAAAAAGCCTGGGAACTGCCTGTGGCGCTGCTTTGCAGCACCAAGCGCGCGCCCGCCGCTGTGCCGACAACGCTCGCCTGCACCCCGCCCGCGACCTTGTTGATGGCGGCGGCGACGCCGTTGAGGGTGAGGCTGCCAGAGCCGACGGAGACTTTCTCGGTTTTGCCGTTTTTGAGGGTGAAATTGAGTGAACCGGCGCCGCCGGTGAGCGAAGCCGCGCCGGAGCCCAGCAGGGAGGAATAAATCTCCTGGGTTTTGGCCAGGGTGACGCCGGTTAGATTATAGGTGCCGGTGGCGGCGGTGCTGGTGGTGGTGGCGGTGGCCACGCTGGTGCTCGTGCTGTTGGCCGAGCGGCTGTTGATGGTGGCGACGCTGTTGATGCCCGCGAGGGATTTGGCGAGGGTGGACATTGCGCCGCTGATCGTGCCCCAGGCGGAGATGGTGGCTTTGTCTGTCGTCACCTGGGTTTGCATGGCGGTGATGGGCGCCTGCAAGCGCGCCTGCACCTGCGCGATCTGGCTGGAGACCTGGCTGGAGCCGAGACTGCTTACGGTGGTCATGGCGCACCCCTGAAATTGCTGCGAATGTTACGGGAAAGGCACGGGCCGGAGCACGAGGCCCCGGCCCGCCGGTTTCAGGCTTACGGCAGCAGGGAGAGATAGGACTGCTGCAGCTGGGTGGAGGATTTGAGCGCCGCAACGCCAGCCTGCGCCTGGATCTGCGCCTGGGTCAGCTGGTTGCTGACGGCGGGGATGTTGGCATCCTGCACCACGCCAAGGGCGGTGGTGACATTCTGGCTGGTGGTGTTGAGGTTGTTGATGTTGGCGGTCATCGCCTGCTGGGTGGCGCCGAGCTGGCCGCCCTGGTTGTTCAGCGCCGCCAGCGCGTATTTCACCACGTTGATGGCCTGGTTGGCGCCCGAGGTGGTGCTGACGTTGATGGCGGACAAGGAATCCAGTGTGGAGCTGGATTTGACGCCGATGGCCGTGCCATTGGTGACCGAGAAGGCCCCGCTGGACTGAAGCTGCGCCTGGCCCTGGATCACCGCGTTTTTATTGGTGGAGCTGAAGGACGCGGCCGTGCCGCCAACCGTGGTGAGGCTGCCGGACGCGGCGGCGCCGGTGTAGTTCAGGATCATGTTCTGGCCCGCGGCCTGGGAGAGAACCACATTTCCGGCCTTGTTCAACGAGGCGGAAATGCCGCTCGTGGAGGTGCCGCCGTTGATCTGGGAGACCAGGGCGTTGGCGCTGGAGGCGGCGATGTTCTGCGCCGTGCCGATGTTGCCGGTGAGGCCGCTGCCGGCCTGGATGGAGAAGTTGAGCGACTTGCCGGCAACGAAGGTGGCCGAGAGGACGACCGAGTTGGTCGCCTGCGCCTGCACGCCGGTGGTGCCGGAGAGGTTGTTGACCGCGGTGGCGATGCTGGCGGCAGATTCACCCGTGGTGGAGACGATGGAGGCGCTGCCGCCGTTGTTGCCGATGATCTTGGCGGTGCCGGCGGTATAGGCGCCGACGGTGGCGGGGTTGGTGGCGCCGACGGTCATCTGGCCGCTGCCCGAAGAGGCCTTGCCCGATTTAAAAATGGCCGCGGAGGCGACCGAGGCGTTCATGCCGATGGCGCTCGCGGTCATTTTGCTGATGGAGAGGCTCTGGGTCTGGCCCTCGTTGGCGCCAACCTGGAACTGCACACCCGAGAAGGTGCCGTTGAGCAGGCTGATGTTGTTGAACTGGGTCTGGTTGGCGATGGTGGAGACCTGGCCGGTGAGCTGGCCGACGAGGTTTTGCAGCGACTGGGATTCAGAGGAGGTCTGCGTGCCGTTGGCGGCCTGCACGGCGATGGAGTTGAGCTGCTGGGTGATGCCGATCTGCTGCGAAATGGCGCCCTGGGCGGTTTGCAGCAGGGAGACGCCCTGGTTGGCGTTGGAGATCGCCTGGGTGATGCCGTTCAACTGCGAGGTGAAGCCCTGGGCGGTGATGTAGCCGGCCGGATTGTTCGACGGTGAGCTGATCGACAGACCGCTGGAAAGCTGGGTCTGCAGCATGTTGGTGTTTGCTGAAGTGGCGGAGATAGAGTTGAGCGCCTGGAGCGCCCCGGTATTCGTCATGATAGAACCTACGGCCGACATATTGAAAACTCCTTGGGTTGCGGTTGCCGTACCCATTTATTCGGGGGTGGGAGGAGAAGTTTTCCTGTCCGTGCAACTTTAAGTTTTTTGACGGGGAAAATATTCATGGCTGGAGGTTGAGCACCGGACCCGTGGCGGTGATTTGGGCTGAGAAACGGCGGCCGCTGGAAGGGTTGGTGAAAAGGATCGTGTCGCCTATGCGCCCGGTCTCGGTGGCGACGGCGTTGAGCGAGAGCGTGACCCCGCCGCTGATGACCTCGACCGCGACGGTCTGCCCGGATTTGACCATGACAGGCTCGGCAATGTCCGCCGGGTTGAGAATGCCGCCCGCCGAGACCGACATGATGGCCGTGGCGCCGAGAAGCTGGGCGGGATCGTAGTAAACCTGCCGCCCGGCATAAAGGGAGACGGGTTCGCGGGCCAGGGTAATGTCTCCCTGGCTCAGCGTTTGCCCGGCGGCGATGGGGCGCGCGGCGATGACGACATGCTCGGTCTGCGCCACGGTGACGGTGACATAAAGCGTCCAGGCCGGGGACGGGCAATGCGCCGCCGCTTGTTCATAAGGCGCGGTCCCGCTGATGCTGATGCTGAGCGGGAGGGTGCAAGCCTGCATGTATTGCGCGCCGGCCACCGGGCCGAGGGTGAGGCTCGCACCCGGCGGAGCGATGGCCTGCGCCGCCTGGATGATGGCCTGGGCTACCGCCTGCTGGCTCTGCGGCGCGGCAACCGCGGGGGGTGCCAGCAGCAGCGCGCCCAGAATGGCGGGCAGCCGCCTCATTCGGCGGCGCTTTGCAGGGCGGATGCCGCCGGATCGGCCACGGCCCAGGGTGGGGGCGCGGCTTCGGTGGAGGGCAGCGCCAGAGCGGCGGCGCGGGCGGCTTGGCCCTGCGCCAGGGTTGCGCTGAGCTCGCTCACCGCGTGTTTGAGAGCACGCTGCCAGGCGGCGAGGCGGTTTGGCAGAAGGAGCGCGCCCAGCGAGGGGGGAACGTCCATCCGCTCGTCCACCAGCAAATGGCACCCGGCGGCAGCGGCGAGGAGGATACGGTAATGGTCCGCGTCCGTCTCGCGCTCGGCCGGACGGATGAGGATTTGCGGCGCCAGCTCGGCCATGGCCTGCGCCCAGGCGTATTCCGAGGGTTGCGGCGCGATGCGCGCGATGGAGCCGGCTTATTGGGCGCCCTCGCGCTCGACCACGATCCAGGCCACGGATTCCAGCGTCTCATTGATGAGGTCCGCCAGCCAGGGCGGGGCGACGCCTTCGTCGACCCATAGGACGCGGGGCTTGGTGTTCAGCCCGGTGCCGATTTTTAAGGTGGACCAGATGGGCGCGGAGAGCGTGGGCCGCCAGAGAGTGACCGGCTGGCGCGGGTGGGCCAGTTTGCGCACGCGCTGCACCAGGCCCGGCGAGGTGGCGAAAAGCCGCGCGGCGCCGGCGATCACCGGCTTGGAGTCAGCTGCCGGAGGGGTGGTGAACACGGCGCTATAGGCCGGGCTGTGGGGGTGGGGCAGCTGTTGCGGGTTGATGCGCGCCCAGACGGCGGGAGCGCGGCGGCCGAGATCGGCCGCGCCGGGCAGTTCCTGCGCCCAATCGGCCTCCAGCGCGCCGGTGCTGCGCAAGGCGCGGGCGGCGTTGAGCAGGGCTTCACCCTCCAGGGCGGAGCCGGTTATCAGCAGGGAGGAGGGGTCCGCCGGGCAGGAGCGCACCAGACCCAGCCGTTGCTCGGCGTTGAGCAGATTGCCATGCAGGGAGAGGGCGGGGTGGTGGTAGGGGTCTGCCCAGGGCAAGGCGATGGCCGCTGGTGCGCCATCGCGGCATGTATTTCCGGCATCGGGCTGGACCGCCTCGGCCGGGGCGATGAAAGAGATATCCGGTGTCCAGACGATGCGCGCACCCTGGGCGCAGAGCTGGGCGCAAAGCACGATCCAGAGGGCATCGCCGGTGAGGTTGGGGAAATGCAGCGGCACGAGGGCGGCGGTGCGGCCCAGCAGCGCCGGCGGCGCGAGGGCGCTGACCTCCTGATCCACCGTGAGCCAGCCGCCGGGGCCGGGGTCTTCGGGGGTATGGCCCGCGCCGAGGCGGGTATCGGCGCCAAGGACGATGGGCCCCTGGACCGTGAACTGCCGGGCGGCCGGGCCAAAGGGCACCAGCGTGCGCGCGCCGGCAAGCACGACGCCCGGGTCCGCCAGGCGGGCGCGCAGACCCTCGGCCCAATGCGGCACCTGGGGCTGGGCGCGGATGTCAATGATGGCAGTGAGCGGGGTGGCCACCATGGCCACCGCCTGCGCCTGCGCCAGCGCCTGCGCCGGTTGCAAAGCGGGCACAGGCGGCACGGCCAGGACCTTGCCCTCCAGGGCCTCAGTCTGCTGGGCGACGGCGGTCAGGTAGGTGGCCATCTGCGGGTTGAGGTTCGCGCCGGCAAGGATGATCGGGCCGGAAAGCTCATTGGCGCTGAGCAGGCCGGTGAGCCAATGGTCAAGCTGCGCGACCTCACCGCCATCGCACAGCATGATGAGGGTGGTGCCGGGATCAGGCGCCAGGCGGACATGGTGGAACAAGCCGAGATGCTGGCGGTTTTGCACCTGGGCGGGCAGGCCCGCGCGCGCAAGGTGGGCGGTGATGGCCTGGGCGGCGTTGGCGCAGAATTCGGTGGCGGGAATGCTGTCGCGCCGGCTTTGCGGGCAGCGGGTAAACAGCGCCTCGGGCAGGCGCTCCACCTTGGCCCCGGCCTCGGCGAGGCGGAGCTGGAAGTCATACTCCTCGGCACCGGCGCGCGCGGCATCAAAGCCGCCGAGGCGCAGCAAGGTTTTGGCGGCGTACCAGACCCAGTCTCCCACATAAGCCGCCTGGCGCAGGCGGGTGATGTCCCAGGCGGGTTTCTGGCGGACCCAGGGACCGCCCTCGCGCGGGACGATCTCATCGCAATAGATCATATCCGCCTGGCCGGCGGCGGCGGTGAGGGCAAAGCGCAGGCAGGCATCGGGGGAGAGCGTGTCACCCGCGTTGATGATGGCAACATAATCCGCCGTGGCCGCTGCCTGGTTCAGGGATTCGCAGAGCAGACGCGAGGCGGCGTCGGGCGCGGAGGGGATGGCGCGCGCGGGAATGCCGGGGATTTCCACCGGTTCGGCCGCGAGAATGGCGATATGTTCGGGTGCATGCCATTGCTGGCGCAGGGCGTGCACGGTGTCATTCACCCCGGAGGCACGGCCCTGCGGCGCAACGATGAGGATGGCAAGGCGCGGCAGCGGCGGGGCGGCGGCGCGCAAAGCTTCCAGCCGGGCACGGCCGCCTTCGTCCAGGCGCTCGGGCGGACGCAGGCCGGCGGCGGCGGCATCCGCCGGGGCCGTGAGGACAGGGTTGAACGCCGCGCCGAAAGCCGGGACCACGCGGCCGCGGCTGGCGCCGATTTCGGTGAGGAATTCAACGATGCCGCGGGTCTCATCGGCGAAAGAATCCCATAGGGGCGCTGAGATGTCGTGCGACTGGACGGCGTCCCAGACGCGGGTGGCCAGCATGTCCAACGGGCGGAAAAGACCATCATGCGATAGCGGGTTGCTGCGGTTGAGCTGGCCGGTGAGGTGGCTGGCGGCCTCGCGCAGGCCGTTGGGCACGAGGCCGGTGAGGGGAAGGCCGGTGTCCTGCTCGATGCGGCGCAACTCGGCGGCGGGTTTGGAGAGCAAGTCCTGATAGGTAAGCCAGCTGCGCGGCAGGTGGCGGGCGTGACGCTCGCCATCGGTGACGTAGCTGAGCCAGAGCAGCAGCGCATGCGCGCGGCTCAGCCCGTTTTTATGGCCCTGGCTGGCCGCGGCGGTCCAGGGATCACGGAAAATATGAACCACATGCGGGTTGTGCCCGGCCTGACGGGCGGCGCGTTCATAAAGCGGCAGAGTGCGGCACAGATGCGGGTGCTTCAGGCCCCAGACTTTATCCGCCGGCAAAAAGCGGCGGCGCAGGATTTCATCGAGCCGGGAGAGAAAGGGCGCGAGATCGGCGCGATCCTCCCAGCCTTGGGGCAGGCCGCGCACATCGGTCCATTCCACGCCGAGACGGTTGAAGAGGTCGACATCAAATTCGATCAGCTCGGGGATTTCATAGAAGCCGAGCGGGTTGTGCTCGTTGGGGTCAGCCTCGTTGAAGAATTTGACGCCTAGACGCTGCAACGCGCCTGAGAGCGCCGATGTACCGCTGCGGTAGTAACCGACGATGAAAATAGCATCCGACACGGGGCGGCTCCTTAAACGTAGTTGAACAGGCTGAGGCTCTGCACGGTGCCGAAGGTTTTCATGGCGGCTTGCAGGGCGGTGAGGGTCTGATCCAGATTGGTGATGGCGAGCGGGGTGTTGACGGCGGTGGCGTTTTGCACAGCGGTCTGGATCTGGGTGGACTGGTTGGTGTTGCTGGTGCCCGCGTTGGTGATGGCTTGCAGCGTGACGCCGTTTTGCGCCTGCGCGGTGACGACGTTCTGTTGATACTGGGCCAGGCCGGCGAGACCCTGGTTGAGCACCTGGTTGGTCTGCGCCATCTGCGAAGGGGTGCTCACCGCCGAGGCAAGCGCCTTGTAGATGGTTTGCAGCAAGGCAAAGGCCGATTGCGGGCGGCTGGGCGAGAGGGTGAAACTGTCACCCGCGGCGGGGGTGCCGGTGATCTGGTAATCAACGCCGCCAAGTTGCACCGTGTTGGTGCCGGTGGTGGTGTTGCTGGTGAGCGTGCCGCTGGCCACGGCGCTGCCGCCCTGGCTGGCGGTGTAGGCGCCGCCCGCGCCGAAGCTGACGGTGATGGCCGAAGAACCAGACTGAAATGCGGCGGCCGCGGCGGCATTGGAGACGCCCTGGGAGATGAGCTGGCCGGTGCCGATGTTGCTGGCGGCGGCGGTGACGCTGCCCGTGCCGTCTCCGGCGAGGCCGGAGACGAAAACCTCGCCATTGGCGATGGTGGAGGCGGTGGTGTTGGGGGTGATGGCGGCCTGGCTCTGCGCGCCGTCGCCCATGTAGATGATGCTGCCGCTGCCCGAGCTTTGGAACGGGGCGACGCTGCCGCGTGAGCCGCCGAACAGATAGGTGCCGTTGGAGGCGGTGGTGTTGGCCAGCGCGAGCATCTGATGCGCTGCCGACTGCACCTGGCCGGCCAGGGCGTTGAGGTTTTGCGGGCTGGTGGTGCCGTTGAGGGCCTGCTCGACCACGGACTGCACGCTGTTGAGCAGGCTGCCGGTGGCCTGATAGGCGTTGCTGACGCTGCCGAGCTGCACCTGGATGGCGGCCTGGGTGTTGCTGTTGTTGGCCAGGGCGCTGATCTGGTCGTTGCCGAGCGCCGCGGCCTGGTAGGCGGCGGGGTTCTGGTCGGGCGTCTGCACGGCCAGGCCGGTTGAGATCTGCTGTTGCAGCGTGTTGATCTGGGCTTCCTGCTGCGCCAGGCTAGTATTGAAGCTGGTGTAGAATGAGAGATTCATGGCGGGCTCCTTCAGGTCCGGGTGCGGCCGGGGGCTGGCCGGTCGCGCTCGGCGCGTTGTTCGGTTTCGCGCGCGGCCAACTGGGCGGCCTTGCGCAGGGCTTCGGCCAAGGCGTGACGCTGTGCCCGCACCTGGCCGAGTTTGGTGATGGCGGATTCAAGCTGTGCCGCGGCGAGGCTGGCGGACTGTGTGATCTGCCCCTCGGCGCTGTGCGTGGCGGCGGCGAACTGGCCGGCGCGCCGGGCCTGGGCGGCGGGGAGCACCGTGCCGTCCTGCCAGCTTTGCGCGAGGCGGGTGCGGTAGGCGGCCAGCAGGCCGCGATGCTCCACCGCCTGGCTCAGTGTGGCATTGTGGCGGCGCACGGCTTCCAGCGCCTGGGTTTCCTGTTCGGTGGCCAACATGTCCAGCCGGGCGAGGGTGCGGGGTTTCATGGGGTTTTCCTCATGGCTGGGGCTCCGCGAGGGCTGCTTGCAAGGCGGCGAGGCTGGCGGCGAGGCTGATGCCTTCGTGCATGTCCTGGCGCAGCACGGCCTCCATCGCCGGAGCGCGGCGTAGGGCTTCGTCGAGCAGGGGGTCTCGCCCGGGGGTGTAGGCGCCGAGGTCTATGATGTCCTGCTTTTCGGCGCGCCGGGCCCAGAGCGAGCGGAACCGCGCCGCGAGTTTTTGATGCGCGGGGGTGACGAGGCTGGGCATCGGGCGCGAGAGCGAGGCTGAAATGTCAATCGGGGGGTAAATCGCGGCCTCAGCCATGGCACGCGAGAGCACGATGTGGCCATCCAGCACGGAGCGGGCGGTATCGGCCACCGGGTCGCCCACGTGGTCGTCGCCCTCGACCAGCACTGTATAAATGGCGGTGATGGAGCCTTGCGCCGAGGTGCCGTTGCCGGCGCGCTCCACATAGGCCGCGAGCGCGCCGAACACGGAGGGCGGATAGCCTTTGGTGGCGGGGGGTTCGCCGACGGCCAGGCCGATTTCGCGCAGCGCCATCGCGAGGCGGGTGAGAGAGTCCACCACCAGCAGGACATGCTTGCCCTGGTCGCGGAAGTATTCCGCGATGGCCGCCGCGCGGTAGGCGCCGTGCAGCCGGCCAAGGGCGGTGTCATCAGCCGGGGAGGCAACGACGACGCTGCGCGGGCGGGCGTTGCCCAGATGATCCTCGATGAATTCGCGGATTTCGCGGCCGCGCTCGCCGATCATGCCGACGACGACGACATCGGCGCTGGCGTGGCGGGCCATCATGCCAAGCAGGGTGGTTTTGCCGACGCCGCTGCCCGCGAACAGGCCGATGCGCATGCCCCGCCCCATGGTGGCCAGGGCGTTGATGGCGCCGACCCCGGCATCGAACATCTGGAAGATGCGGGTGCGCGCCATCGGGTTCAGCGGCACGCCGAGCAGCGGCCAGGGCTGGGTGACATCGGGCGGGGGAAGGCCATCCAGCGGCTGGCCGCGGGCATCGATGATGCGGCCAAGCAGGGCGCTGCCCATCAGCGGGGCGGGGGCGCGTGATTCGACATGGATGCGCGCCCCGCGCATGACGCCACGGGTGCCTTGCTCGGGCATGACCAGCAGGGCGCCCTGCTCGAAGCCGACAACCTCGGCGGAGAGAAATCCGGCGCTGCCTTCGGCCGCGATGAGGCAGCGCGAGCCGATGGGGGCGCGGATGCCGCTGGCGTGCAGCACCTCGCCGTTGGAACGGGTGATGCGCCCGAAGCGGCGCACCGGATCGCGCGACAGGGCCTCGCGCAGGCGCTCGCGCGCCAGGCCGCGGATGGTGTCCATGTTCAAGCGTGACTCCAGGTTCATGGGAGGTCACCGCGGGGGAGCGCCAGGGCGGCGCGGATGGTTTCCAGCCGGCTGGCCAGGCTCGCGTCCCACTCGATTTTATCCAGCGGATCGCCGTCCGGGGCGATGATCTCAACCAGCGCGCCACCCTGGGCGACGGTTTCGTCCGCCAGCAGACTGGCGGTCTCGGCGGGGATGAGCGGGAGAAGATGCACGTGGTCCGCCGGGTTGAGGCGCAGTAGCAGGCTCTGGCGCGGGCCGCGCTCGGCGGCGGCCTCCGCGATGAGGCGGGTGACCAGCGATTGCAGGCTGGCGGGGTTGGTTTGCGACTCGACGCCGGTGATGTGACGGGCGAGCAGGAAGGAAAGCTCGGTGACGAGATCGGCCAGGTCGCGCTCCTTTTGCGCCAGCGGGGCGGCGAGTTGCGCCCAGGCGGCCTGTAGCGCGGCGATGGCGGCGGTAAGGGCGGCCGATTGCGGCTCCATGGCGGCGCGAACCTGGGCTTCAGCCTCGGCACGGGCCTCGGACTCGGATTTTTCGCGCAGGCGGGCGACCTCCTGGCGGACGCGCCGTGCGATTTCGGCCTCGGTTTCCGCGAGGCTGGCGGTGTCCTGCGCCAGGACAGCCTGCACGAAGGTTTTGGCGCGGCCGCGCGATGCGGTGACGAAGCTCATGATTCAGTGCCTTGCTGCAGGTGTTGCAGCGCCTGGGTAAAAAGAGCGCCGCACACACCCAGAAGCGGCGCGGCCAGAGCCAAAGCGGCGCGGGTGAGCAGGGCAACGGTGGCGGCGCCGAGCGCCCAGCCAGCGAGGCTGGCGGGGGTGAACACCGGCGGCTGGTGCTGCGCCGACCAGATGAACACGGCCGCCAGCATCAGCATACCAGGCCGGAGCAGTTTGGGAGTTGTTTTGCCGCGCTTGGCGGCGGGGGTTTTGGCCATGGACAGCTACTACTTCGCGGGTTGCGCGGTGGGATCGGGGGCGTGCACCACCACCATCACGCGGCGGTTGCGGGCGCGGCCGACCTCATCAGTGTTGGGGGCGATGGGAGAAAATTGGCCAAAGCCCTGGGCAGAGAGCTGGCCGCCCGGCACCCCGTTGCTCACGAACAAGCTGACGACGCTGACCGCGCGTTCAGCCGAGAGCGACCAGTTGGAGGGAAACTGCAGGGTGGAGATCGGTTTATCATCCGTGTAGCCCTGTACGACGATGGTGAAGGGGGACGGCATGTTCTTAAGCCCCACGCCAACCTGGTTGAGCAGGGTGACAGCCGCCGGTTTCAGTGTCGCGTCGCCCGAAGCGAAGAGCACCGAGGCGTCCAGCTCGATGGTGAGGGTGAGCGGCTGGCTCTGGATCGAGACCTCGTGCTTGTCGACCAAGGGTTGCAGCAGCGCGGTGAGCTTGAGCTGCAACTGTTTCAGGGAGAGGATGTCCGCCGCGAGCTGATGCGCCATCTCCTTGGGGATTTTGGCGTTGGCCTGGGGCGAGCCGGGGGGCTTGGGGATGGGCGAGGTGTGGTTCTGCAGAATGCCGCGGCTGGCGCCCGAATTTTGGACCACCGAGGGCGGCGTGCCGTGAAAGGCGGTGATGAAGCTGGCCGCGACCTCCTGCTCCTTGAACTTGTTGCGCGAGGAGGAGGCATAAAGCACCACGAAGGTGGCCAGCAGCAGGGTCAACAGATCGGCGTAGCTGATGACCCAGCGCTCATGATTGGGCGGTTTTTCAGGCTTTTTGCCCGGTCCGGGGGGGGCGGCGTGAGACATGGTCAGGCGGCCTGTTCGGTTACGGCGGCGGCGGGTTCATCCGCGGCGGGCTTGGGTTTGACTTTACCCTCGTCGGTGAGGAAGCTTTGCAGGTTCTGGCGGATGAGAATGCCGGGCTTGCCCGCGGCCAGCAGCATGAAGCCCTGGACGACGACATGGCGCTCGCGCTCCAGCTCCTGCGCCAGTTGCTTGAGCCGGTTGCCGAGCGGCAGAGCGATGAGGTTGGCGAAGCCGACGCCGTAAATCGTGGCGACAAAGGCGGTGGCGATGCCGCCGCCCAGCTCCTCGGGGTGGTTCAGGCGCATCATGACATGGATGAGGCCGAGCACGGCGCCCATGACGCCGATGGTGGGCGAGTAGCCGCCGGCGGCCTCCCAGACCTCGGCCGGGGTTTCCTGGATGCGGCCGGTGTTCTCGGCCATGATGCCGAGGATCGTGGGCAGGTCATCGGGCGAGGTATTGTCAACGATCATTTGCAGACCCTGTTTCTGGAAGGGGTCTTTCACGTCGCCCAGCACGTTCTCCAGCGCCAGCGTGCCCTGGCTGCGGGCCAGGGAGGACCATTCGGCGACCTGCTCGATGAATTTGCGCAGGTCGGTCTTGGGCGGTTTGACCAGCCAGACGATGCCCTTCATGCCGGTGAGCACGCGGCCAAGGCCAAATTGCGTGAGCAGCGCTGCGAAAGAGCCGCCGATGACGATGATGACGGCGGTGAGGCTGAAGAGGGAGGACAGCGGGTCGCTGTCGGACAGGGCGCCTCCGATGATCACCAGAAAGCCGCATAACAAACCAACAAGGCTGGTCACGATACGGTCTCTCCCTTCAGGGCGGTGTGCATGTAGATCGCCAGGGACTCCAACGCACGTTTACGGATGCGCGAGGCGTAACCTTCGCTCATGTCGAGAATGGCGGCGATTTCGCGGTTGTTCATCTCGTCATAAAAATGCAGGGCCAGCACCTGGTATTCGAGCGCGGGCAGGGTTTTGAGGGCTGCGGCCAGCAGGTGGCGGGCATCGGCGCGCAGCAGCAGGGCCAGCGGATCGTCGGGGCTGGTGCCGTCCATGAAGGCGGCGGTGTCGACCTTGTCGGCGTCGAGCATAAACTCGCCGCGCCGCTGCGCGCCGTCACGGCGCAGACCGTCGATCATGGCGCCGCGGATGCGCCTGGCGGCAAATGCCTCAAAGGCGACGCCGTGGTCGCGGTCAAACCGGCTCATGGCCTCCAGCATGCCAATGGCGCCCCATTGCAGCAGCTCGTCCAACTCGGCCCAGGGCATGCGTGATTTGAGCAGCAGCGCGGTGCGCTTGATCCAGCCGCCGTAAAGCGCGGAGAGATGCGGCTGGTCCGGGTTGAAGGCGGGTTGCGGATTATCCATTGGCGGGGCCAGGCTCGGCGGTGTGCACCACTTGCAACGGCAGGGTCTCGGGGATTTCCTCCAGCGCGAGAACGGGGATGAGCCCGCCGGTGGCGCGCGCAACGGCGCGGCGGGTAAGCCCCTGGACCACCAGAACAGGCTTGAGGCCACGCTGGCGCATGGCGCGCGCCGCACTCTCGGCGGCCTGGCGCAGATAGGTCGCGGTTTCGGCCTCCACCTCCGGGCCGATGCCGCTCTCACGGCCAGTGCGCAGAGATTTGGCGACCAGCTCCTCCAGCCGCTGTTGCAGCACGGCAACACGCAGGACGGGATCCGCCCCCGCAGCCTGGGTGACGATGAAACGGCCGAGACGCAGGCGCACGGCGGCGAGCAGTTTATCAACGTCCTTGGTGCCGCCGTCAGCGGCTTCGACCAGGGCTTCGCCGATGCGCTCGAAATCACGGATTGGCACTTCCTCGGCCAGCAGGCCCTGGAGCACCTGGCGAA
Organism: Acidocella sp.; assembly: GCF_028687955.1. Lineage (GTDB taxonomy): Bacteria > Pseudomonadota > Alphaproteobacteria > Acetobacterales > Acetobacteraceae > Acidocella. The sequence continues at coordinate 7,746 of NZ_JAQTZC010000035.1, read as the reverse complement.
TGAGGCCGATGGAGAGGTTGGTGCGAAGGTCTTCCGCCAGGCGGGGGGTGGTTTCAGCCAAGCGGGTCATCAGCCCCTCGACCTGCGGACGGCCCAGCAGTTCGGCACCGTGGCGTTTGAGGATTTCAGCGAAATGGGTGGCCATGGCGCTGGGTGCGTCAACCACCGTGTAGCCAAGGTCTTCGGCGGCGGGAATGCCGCCTTGGGGAATCCAGACCGCTGCCTGGCCGAAGGCCGGGTCCTTCACGGGGCGGCCGATGCTGAGCTTTTCGGTGACCATCGGGCCTTCGATGGCGAGCCACTGGCCGGGCCAAGCCTCCCCGCCACCGATGGAGGCGCCGCGCAGGGTGAAACGGTAGCCATGCGCCGGGAGATCAGAGGAATCACGGATGTGGACGGCGGGGACGAGGAAGCCCATGGCGCGGCCGTAGCGTTGGCGCACGGCGGTGAGGCGGTTGAGCAGACGCCCCTCCCCCGGCCCAACCAGCGGCGCCAGGGCGAAGCCGATGTTCATGCCCAGGGGATCGACGCCGGTGACGTCGATTAAAGAGTCGGGTTTGACCTCGTTGTTTTGCGCGGCGGCGGGGGCGGTGCCGGCGGCGGCGGCTTCGTCCTGCGCCTTGGCGGCCTGCGCGAGGCGCCAGGCGGCGGTGCCCAGGGCGGCGGCGAACATGAGGAAGGGGATATGCGCCATTTGCGGCACGAGGCCGATGGCGCCCATGATGGCGGCGGCGATGGCCAGGGCCTGCGGGTATTTGCTAAGCTGGGATTTGATTTGCTGGCCGATGTCCTCGCCGGTGGCGACGCGGGTGACCACAAGGCCGGCGGCGACCGAGATGGTGAGCGAGGGGATTTGGGCGGCCAGGCCGTCTCCCACGGTGAGCAGAGTGTAGGTGCGGGCAGCGTCGGCCAGGGGCAGGCCGTCCTGCAGGGTGCCGATGATGAGGCCGCCCAGCATGTTGACGACCAGGATGATCATCGCGGCGACGACATCGCCACGGACGAATTTGGAGGCGCCGTCCATCGCGCCGAAAAAATCGGCCTCGCGGCGCAAGGTGTCGCGGCGGCGCTCGGCGGCCTGCGGGCTAAGGATGCCGGCGTTGATCTCGGCGTCAATCGCCATCTGGCGGCCGGGCAATGAGTCCAGCATGAAGCGGGCGGAGACTTCCGCCACGCGCGAGGCGCCCTTGGTGACGACCATGAAGTTGATGATGATGAGAATGACGAAAATGATGCCGCCAACCACGAAATTTCCGCCGACGGCGAACTGGCCGAAGGATTCGATGACATGGCCGGCGGCGCCGGGGCCGGTATAGCCGTTGAGCAAAATAGCGCGCGCGGTGGCGACGTTGAGCGCCAGGCGCATGAGCGTGGTGGCGAGCAGAACCGAAGGGAAGGACGAGAATTCCGACGGCGAGGGGATGTAGAGGCTGGCGCCGAGGATGACGAGGCCGGCGGAGATGTTGAGCGCGAAGAGAAAGGAGATGGCGGCCGGCGGCAAAGGCACCACGAGCATCGCCAGCACCAGCAATATGACGATGGGGCCGGAGAGCTGGGTGGCGCTGAGCGAACCGGGGCGCGGCAGGATAGCGGCATCAGCCATGGAGCAACCCCGGAATCGCATGAAAGAGATTGATGGCGTAATGCTCGACGCCGCGCAGCATCAGCGGCCCCGCCGTGGTGGTGAGCGCCGCCATGCCCATGAGTTTGAGCACGAAAGGGATGGAGGCTTCGCGGATTTGCGTGGCGGTTTGCATGATGCCTGCGGCCAGGCCGATGATGAGCATGAGCAGCAGCACTGGCCCCGCGAGTTCCGCGAAGGCCAGCCAGGCGCCGATGCTGACGCCGTTTGCGCTCATGCACCGGCCTCGGCCGTTACGTCCATGTCCTCGGCCAGGGCGGTGACGCGCACGCCGTAACGGTCGTTGGCGACGGCAACGACCTCGCCATAGGCGAGCTTCTGGCCATTTGCGAAGATGGTGAGGGGTTCGCCGACCGTCTGGTCAAGGGTGATGACCTGGCCGTGGCGGAGCTGGCGCAGGTCTTTCACGGTGATCTGGGTGCGGCCAAGCTCCACGGTGAGGGAGACCTGTACACGGTCCAGCATTTTTTTGCCGGTGAGTATCGGGGCGCCGCGCGGTTGCGGCTGGATGCGCTCAAGCTCGGCGCGCTCATACTCAAGGGGGGATTTGCCGGCGGTTTTGTCGCCCGGGACGGCAGGGCGGTCTATCTGGTCGGCCATGTATGGGTCTCCTTCAGTTGCGCCGTCCGCTTTCACGCGGCAGCAGACATAGCCGCCGCTCTGGCCGTAATCGGCGTAGAACAGGTCGGTACCGCCGGAGACGGCGATCGCCTCCGGCGACAGGGTAAAGGGCAGGATGGCGCCGGGGGCGATCGCCTCGAACACGGCGAGGGGCAGGTTGACGCGGGCAAGCTCAAAGGTGATGGCAATCGGCGTGGCCTCGGTGAGCATCTCGATGCCGTTGATCCAGCCCGTGTCCGCGCCGCGCTGGCCAAGCAGGCCCGATTGCGAGGCGACCTTGGCTTCCAAAGGTTCAAACCCCGCATAAGGCGCGATGAGCTTGATGGTGCCGGTGCCCAGAGCGGTTTCGAAAATGCCGGTGACGGCGATCATCCAGTCCTGACCGTCGGCGATGGCGAGCATGCCGGTGGCGGTCTCGTAAGCAATGGGGGCGAGGTCGAGCTGGGCCAGTGGACTCAGGGTTTCCTGAATGGTGGCCAGGGAAAGGTTGATCATCTGCTTGCCGATGCGCGTTTCCAGGGCGGAAAGCTCGTAACGCTCAAAGGGATGGGAGGCGGTGGCGCCGCACATGGCATCAACCACGGCGCCGATGAGGTCGCCGTCAATCGCCAGGAGCATGCGCCCGCGCAAGGGCGCGAGCTCGCTAATGCCGGCAATCATGACCTCGGGCAGATGGGACATCGCGGACTCATGGCTGGTGACGCCGTTGATACAGCTGAGGAGTTGCACACTGTGACGCATGCGCTGAAACAAGGCGAAGGCAATTTGGCGCATGAAACGGTCAGACAGGTTCTCCATGAGCAGCGAACGCAACTGCGGCGCGCGCATGGAGTTCAGAAGGTCGAGCGTTTCAACATCCTGCGGCTGCTCAAGCATAGGCGCTTACCCCGCTGGCAGGGGTGATGGCGGGGGCGCTGGCGGGAGGGGGCGGCTCGGGGGCGGCGAAGGCCGTGCGCGGGTTGCTGGCGCTGTTCTGGCCGGGGTTTTGGGCACCGCCGCCGCTGACATCGGCCTGGCCGAGGGTGAGGCCGGTGGCTGCCATGGCATGGCGCAGGCCGTCCATGCCAAGGTTAAGCAACTGGGCGGTTTGCGCCAGGGCGGGAACGAAAAGGACGTTGACCTGGCCACCCTGGCCGAACGCCACATGGACGGAGAGGTTACCGAGACCGGGAGGATCCAGCCGCAGGACTGCGCTGCCCTGGCCGGCGTGGTGCATGGCGGTGATGCTGGCGGCCAGGGCGGCTGGGGTGGCGGCGGTGAGAGCGGGAGCCGCAGACAGCGGGGCTGCTGCGGCGGGAGGGGCAGAGATGGCCGCCAAGGGGGCGGGCGCGGGTTGTGCCGCGAAGATGGGATGGATGGGGGCGGATTGAGCTTGGATGGATGGAACAGCGGATGCGGTGATCTGCTTTTCCGCCGTGCCCGGCGCCGTGCTTGCCGCGGCCGGGCGGGGGGGCTGGGCGGTTGCGTCCGGCACGGCGGCGATTTTGGCTTCCGCCATTCCGGCCATAGCGGGTTTGGCCGCGGCGGGTTTGATAACGGCGGTTTCGGTTACGGTGGGTTCGGTAACGGTGGGAACATTGGCCGGCGGACCGGCCTCAGGCAATGCGGCGGCAATGGTGATCGTGGGCGGTGCCGGCGCGGCCGGGGCTGGCCCGGGCATAGATGATGGAGCCTCCAGGGAGGCTGTGAATTTGGCCCCGGAGCCGCCCGAGGCGGGACTCAGAGAGGCTTGCCCCCCCGTTGCGGGAGTGGGAGCCGAAACGGGAGCGGGAGCCTGGCTGGAAGTTGGCGCCGGGGTGGCGGCGACGCCCGCAAGGGCAGGCGCGCGCTGGCTGGAAGCAGCACCGGGAGCGGTGATTTTGCTTGTGGTTGAGGCCCCGGTTGGAGCCGGGGCGGCGGGTTTCGCAGCAGGACTTGCTGGCGCGGCGGCGCTGAGAAACATGGCCGCGAAAGGGCTGGAGCCGGGTGGCGGAGGAACGGTGTGTTTGCTGTCCGGAACGGAGGCGGTTTTGGCGGGAGGGCCGCCGGCAACCGCCGCGGCCAGCGCGCTGGACCAATCCGCCGGGGCGGCGGTGGTTGAGGGCGCGGTGGCCGGATGGGCCGCCGGATGAGTCGCGGAAGCGGTGGGCGTGAGGGAAATGGGGGGAACGCTCATACCATTTCCTCCGTCGCGCTGATGGTGATGCGGCCTTCGCCGGCAAGGCGCAGGGCGACTTCCACCACCTCGGACTGGGCGGCCAGGGCATCGGACCGGCGCATGGGCGGACCGCTGCGCAGCTCCTCCTTGAGGACTTCGACCTGACGGGCGGAGAGATTCTGGAAGAAACGGCCGCGCAGGGTTTCGTCGACCAGGCGCAAGGCAGGGGCGAGCTTGTCGCCAGGGACCTCGCGCAGCAGGATTTGCAGCGAACGGTCGGTGAGCTTGCCGAGATCGATGAAGGTGAACAGGTTCTCGCGGATTTTCTCAGCGGTTTTATTGTCCCGCGCATCAATGGCGCTGAGCACCATATCTGACATGCCGGTTTGAAAATGGTTCAGGATATCCGCCGTTTGTTTGGCGCCGCCAAGGTTACCGACACGCCGCCCGCCGGTGGCGCTGTTGCTCATCAGATCTTCCAGCATGTCGCGTAGCTCGACCACCACATTGGGGGAGACGACATCCAGCGTGGAGAAACAGTAGAGGGATTCAGCGGCCAGCGGCGCGGGCAAAAAGGTGAGCAGGTTGGCGCCGATTTCATGCGGGATGTGCGCGAGCAGAAGCGCAATGGTCTGCGGGCGTTCGTGGGTCATCTGCATTGCCAGAGTCCGCGGGTCAGCGTTGGCGGGCAGATGAAAGGCGGAGCGGCGCTCGGTACGGCTGAGACGATCAAGGATTTCACGCGCCTGAGTTTCACCGAGTGCTGAGACCAGCACACGGTTGAGAAACTTCATACCGTCACCGCCGACGCCGGTGATGCCAAGATCGTTGGCGAAGGCCAGCATGATGTCTTCCCGCACGGCGGGCGGGGTAAATTTCAGCGTGGTCATCGCGGTGGAGATGCGGTTGACGGCAGCCTCGTCCATTTCACGCAGCACGGCCGCGGCGGTATCTTCGCCTAGCTCACGCAGGACCAGGGCGGCGCGCTCGGCGCCGGTCAGCTGCGGGGCGGGAAGCTGGGGAACGGGAAGTTGGGAGGCGGTGTCATTCATTCTCTTCGGCCCAGTTTTGCAGGAGACGAGCGACACCGGGGATGTTGCCGCCGGCCTGCTCGCGCAGGTCTGAGAAGTCCCGCGGGGGGAGCGCCACGGGCAGCGGACGCTGCGGCGGCGACGGCAGCAGGGACTGGATGTTAAACGTGCCCAGGCGCCGCCCGACCGGCAGCGCCAAGCCGAACAGCAGGGCGGCGGCAGCCAGGACTTCCAGCAACCCGTGTGTGAGTGGCACGGCAAGCTGGGCCAGCACGCCCGAGGACAAGGTGGCGGCAGGTTTAAGGAACGGGGCGGAGAGCACGTTCACCTTGACATTGGGGTAGGCGAAGGCACCGGAGATGGCGGCCTTTACCTGGTTGATGCTAACCGTGCCGAGCGCTGCCTTGTTCAGCACCACCGAGACGGCGATGGATTTGACGGTCCACCCCGGATTGGTGATGTCACTCTCGCTCCGGTCGGTGAGGTAGGTCTGGTCAAGCTTGGTGGTGGTTTGCTCTGGCTGTGGCGGCGCGGTGGCGGCACCGGCGGCGGCACTGGCGGCGGGCGGCGTGGCGGTGGTGGGGGATGGCGGCTCATTGGAAAGCGCGCCGGGGATGCCGATGGCGGCGCTGGAGGCGCCGGTCTGGCTGGACTGGGTGCTGATCTCATGCGCGACCAGATGCGAGGGGCCGTAGGAGATTTGGCGGATATGCTCTTGGGTGAAGTCCAGGTTAGCGGCAACGTCAGTCTGGAAATTCCCCGCGCCGACCAGGGGAATGAGCAACCCCGCGATGCGCGCGGCGGCGGTGGTTTCAACTTGGGCGACCGTGGCGAACTGGCTTCCAGCGGTCATGGCGCCGCCGGCTGGATAGACGGTGACGCCGGAGGTGGTTTCCACCGTGACCTGGCTGGCGGCGAGGCCGGGGACGGCGCCGGCGACCAGATTGGCAATGGCCTCGCCCTGGGACTGCGCGGTGGCATCATCCGCCTGGATGATGACCGAGCCGGTGGGCTTGGGCTGGTCCGCGAGGAAGGGAGTCTCGGGCGGGATGGCCAGAAAAACCTGCGCGGCGCGGATGCCATCAAGGCTCTGGATGGATTGCTGCAGGGAAAGCTCCAGCGCCTGCGCCGCCATGGTGGATTGCGCGAGGTCGGAGGCGGTCATCGGCGCATTTTCCAGCTGCGCCCAGGCGGTGGAAACATCCGAGCCGGGCACCTGGGCCTCGCCCAATTGCAGCCGCGCCTGCGCCAGCTGGGGCGCTGGCACCAGGATGATGTTGCCGGCGGCTTGCAACTGATAGGGAATGCCGAGTTTTTGCAGCTGGGCGATGACCTTGCCGCCATCGGCGGGGGAGAGACCTTCATCAAGCACCGCATAAGGCGGGCCGCCCATCTCCAGCCACAGCATGACTGCGAAAGAGACCCCGATGACGCCGCCGGCCGCCCAGAAAATTTTGGGCAGACGCGCCGCGCGCGCGCGGAGCTGGCTGAGAAATTCCCGCCCGGACGGCATCAGAACTGCATGTTCATGATGGATTGATACGCCGAGACAACCTCGTTACGAACCGCCACCGTGGCATTCCAGGCGACCTCGGCACGGTCGTTCGCGACCAGCGCCTTGCCCAGCGTGGCACCCGGCACGCCCGCGGCGAAACCGGCCTGCGCCACGCTGGCGGCACCCTGGGTGGCGCTGACGTTTTGCAATGCGCCGTTGAGGAGATCCAGAAAATGCCCCGGCGAAGCGGCAGGCGTTGCGGTTGCGGAACCTGCCGCGGCGGCGAGTGGGCTGGCAACTTGCAGAAGCGCGTTGGTTAACATGCCGTGTATTCCATTAACAAAGTGATGAGACGAAAAAAGAACGAAGTGCCAATGAAAGCTGGTTCATTTATCACTTGTTGCTTAACGAGCTTTTAAAGCTCCGTTATAATCGGCGCGGGGGTCAGGAAAACTGGCAGGAGAAATGAGAAGAGATGAGCATGAAGCCTGGATTAGCCAGGGGAGATTGATGGAATGTTAAAAACGGCAAGGGGGGGATGAAAATGTTAAGCGGCGCATGCACACGCGCCAGCCCCAGCCTCCAAACCGGGAAAATTGCGGTGAAGACGCGTGCGGATGAGGTTTTTTAACTGGGCTTCAATACTTGGTGGTTAACCCCAGACAAATCCGGATCGAAAACCAGCCGAATGGAGCCTAGCACTACAGTTGCATTTTATTGCGAGTTCTGAATCAATGGGCAACCATGATTCAGGCTCTGATAAGTGGCGGCGCATCTGTTGAAGACACATTGGAACTTTGGGCGTCATCGCTCCGGGATG
>NZ_JAQTZC010000103.1 GCF_028687955.1 Acidocella sp. | reverse complement strand
CTCGGTGCAGGTTGACCACCGCAGCCTAGAGGCGCAGGGCATCGAGCGGGAGGCGACCCGCCACCTTGGGCCGACGGCCACCGCCATCGAGCGGCGCACCGGCGAGCGTAGCCACAAGGGCCAGCAGCACGACCAGGACGCGCTAGAGCGCCTCCAGCGTGCCCGCGAGGCGGGCGAGTTGGAACGCCAAGGGAAAGCCGCCGACCGTTCCATCATCGACCTGAGCGGCGACCTTGAAGCGGCCAAGCGGGAGAGGGCAACCCAGCAGGAGCGCCAAGCCCGCGAGCGCGAGCAGGCCGAGCGCCAGCGCATCGAGCGCATGACCAGCACCGAGCTTGCCCATGAAATCGGGCGCATTCGGCCACCGAAGGCGCTTGACCTGGTAGAGCGTGATCGGGGCGTTTTGCAGGCCGAGCAAGAGCGGCAGGCGCTCCAGAACCGGCACACCGAAGCGGGCAGCGTCTCAGCCCGCGCCCGCGACCAGGCGCAGGAATGGCGCGAAGCGCACAAGGTGCAAGCCTGGCTGCACGACAAGGGCATAGGCCACGCGGCCAAGCTGCGCGAGCTGGAGGAACAGCGCGAGGCAAACCGGGCCGAGTGGCAGAAGCTGGGGCCGCAGATCGAGCAGGCAGGCTTGCAGGTGCAGCACCTGCGCAGCCAGGCACAGCAGCGCATCAGCGCCGAGCAAGCGCCGACGCTGGCCAAGGTGGCCGAGCTGGAGGAACTGCGCCGGGAGAAGGTGCGCCAGGAGTTCGAGCAGCAGAAGCGCCAGCAGGCCGAGAAGAAGGCCGAGCGCGAGCGCGAAGCCGTGCCCAAGGACTTTGCAGCAATGGCCGTCAAGCGCGAGATGAAGGCCGGAGGCTGGAGCGACCGGGGCGAGCAATGGAAGGCTGCGCCCGAGGGCTTGAAGAAGCTGATTGACGGCTACAACGCCGCGCCCAATGCGGCACGCCCGGCCATCCTTGAACGCATCTTGAGCGACGGCCAGCGCCGCGAGCAGGTGCGCGAGCTGCTGGCCGAGCAGCGGCAGCAGTACCGCGCCAACGACCGGGGCATGGAGCGGTAAAAATAATTCTTGCGTTATCTCTAACCCGTGTTATGATGTTATCTCTAACGGAGAAAACGCCATGACCGACGAAGCCCTGAACGCCCTTTTCGGCAAAGCCGATTATTCGCACATCGCCCACGATGCCACCGTTACCGTGAGCATCACCGCCGCCGAAATGGCCGCGCTGCTGGGCGCTTATGACCGTGGCCTAGACGCACTCGACCAGGACGAGCGCGACGGCCTGAACGCCGTTATCGGCAAGCTGAAAGATGAGCTGTGGCCATGAAGGACGCGAAGGACAAAAAGACCGGCGACCTCTTGGCGTCATCGAACAGCCGCCGACAGGCGGCCTATGCCGAGCGCCAGCGGGCACTAGGCCGGAAGAAGTTTTCATACTGGATGCGCCCGGACGAAGCCGAGCAGGTGGCCGCATTTTTGGAGCGGCTGCGGCCGCAGGAAGCAGAGCATGAAAAGCCTTGACGACTTGATAGCCCGCCTGCCGGCATTGCAGGAAAAAGCACGCCAGCGAGCCGCGCAGGAGCAGGCAAGCGCCCCGGCCAAGGTGGTGCAGCTTCCGCTATGGCCGGAGCCTGTCCGAGCGGTGCCGAACGGCTTCCTACGGTCGGCGTTGTTCGGTGCGATTGCCAAGGGCAAACGTCGGTACATCGACGGCGAGCAACTGGCCGCACTCGACGGGATCGAGATCCGATACACCGGCCAACGCCTCGACCAAGGGGATTTGGACGTGTGGGAAAGCGTGCTGCACGCCGTGCGCTTGCAGGAGTTGGGCAGTCAATGCCGCCTCACGTCCTATGGCCTGTTGAAACTCATGGGCAAGACCGACACCGGCAAGAACCGGGCAACGTTGCACAAGCGCATCACGCGGCTTCGAGCTGGAACCGTTGAGCTGAAACAAGGCCGGTACGTGTACATAGGCGGCCTGATTGGCGAGGCATTCAAGGACGAGGAAACGCAGGAATGGGTGATTGAGCTGAACCCGAAATTGCGAGCCTTGTACGGCGGCGACCAGTTCACACAGGTGGATTGGGGCGTGCGTCATGCGCTGGATGGCCGCCAGCTCGCGCAGTGGCTGCACGGCTTCTACGCCAGTCACGCCAAGCCGTTCCCGATGCGCATGGAAACGCTGCTCAAGCTGGCGGGCAGCGAGGACGCCAACCCGCGCAGCGCCCAGCAGACGCTACGCAAGGCGCTGGAGGCTGTGGCAGAGGCCAGCGAGGCCAACGGCGAGGGGTTTAGCTACGAGATTCGCGGCGACCTGGTGCACGTCGAAAAGAAGGCCAGCGGAACGCAGCGGCTGCACTTGGCCAAGAAGGCAGCGCAGCGCCGGAAGCCCCGCACCTGATACCGTTCCAGCGCCTGCCGGATACCGTTCCAGCGCCTGCCGGATACCGTTCCAGCGCCTGCCGGATACCGTTCCAGCGCCTGCACTATCCACAGGGCAAACAGGCCGTAAACCCCCGCCAGTGCTGGGTTTTATCCTTTGGCGAAAACGCGCCTAATCCTCTTTTAATCATTTATTAATCATCGCGTGCCCTGCACGGGGCACCCCTGCGGGGTTCCCCCACCGCTTCGCGGCGGCTCCCCTTCCCGCAAATCGTGGCCCCCAGAGGGGGCGAACTGGCCCCCAAATACCGGCTTACAGCCCGCGCCTAGGGCGCTCCTCGACGTGGGGCGTGCCGCCCCCCGGCCCCCCTGTGGCTGCGCCCCCTTGCGCGGCCTGAACGGCCACGCAGGCACCCCGCTATGGCTTGGCAATGAAAGGGGAGGGGCAGGAATGCGCAGGAACGGCCACAGGAAGCCCTAGGAGCCGCTTTGCAGGCTTCGGGGTACATCCGGCAGGGTTGGGGTGAGAAAACGCGCTGTAGGCCGTTTTAGGGCGTTTGGCGGGGTGTTTAGCGGATGGCGGGTCAAGGGCAGACCATAGGCCGCAGTCCGACCGAAGGGAGGAACCGGGCGTAGGGCTGGGCGAAGCCGAACCCTTGACGCGACAGGAGCGGCCAGAGCCTTACGAGTGGGGGCAGGACAAGGGCAAAGCCCGCCAGGACTGCCCCCCGAGCCTCACGGCGGCGAGTGCGGGGCGTGGGGCAGCGCCCCACATTCGGCGGCTGGCAATTCAAGAACGACCGGCACCGGCGCAGGCAGTGGCGGGCATAGGTGCTCATCGCGGGGCATGAGCAGGTACAGCCCGCCATCGTCGGCAGGCCGGGAGCGGTAGCAGTTTGGCGGCTGCTGCTGGGTCATGAGCGGGGCAGGGTGACGAGCTTCGGAATGTCCACCGTGTCGGGGTCTACGTCGTCCAGAAAAGCGGGTTCAGTGGCCGGGGCTTGCAGGTCAAACAGCGCCCGATCATCGGCACGGGTTAGCGTGGTTTCCAGCATGGCGAGCAGCTTTTCTTTCGGCCACTCGCCGCGCTCCACTTTGGCGAGGATGGCGGCACCAACGAGGATTTTTTTCCGGGTGTCCTGCTGGCGTGTCATCTTGGAGGTGGCAGCGCGTTTTCTGGCTTCCACCTTCTGGCGTTGTGCTTTGGCCTGCTTGAGCTGGGTTTCCAGCTTTGTGATTTTGTCGTCGATTGCTGCCATGTCGTGCCCTCTTTGTCGGTGGATGGCCGCAATTTTAGCCCGCCGTGCTGGGGGTGCGCTAGCCGGAGCGGACGGGTAGAATACCCGGCAGCGACCACCCGCAGGCGAACAGCCAAGGGCGCACTTATGCAAACTTCGTTTGCGTGCGCCCCTTCGGGGAAAAACCAACAGCCGGAGCCGCGCCCGTGGCGATCTACCACCTATCCGTCAAAACGATAAGCCGCAGTGCTGGCCGGTCTGCGACCGCCGCCGCTGCTTATCGTGCCGGGGTGGAAATCACCGACGAGCGAACCGGCGAAATTCACGACTACACCCGAAAGGGTGGAGTCGAATCCGCCGCCCTCATCCTGCCGGACAACGCCCCCGAGTGGGCACGCGACCGCGCCCAACTCTGGAACGCCGCCGAGCAGGCTGAAAAGCGCAAAAACTCCACGGTAGCCCGTGAGTTTGAGATAGCCCTACCCGCCGAGCTTTCCCCCGAGCAGCGGGAAAAGCTGGCGCACGACTTCGCCCGCGAGCTGGTCAAGCGCCACGGCTGCGCCGCTGATGTCGCCATCCATGCCCCCGGCAAGGAAGGCGACAACCGCAACCACCACGCCCACATCCTGCTAACGACCCGCCGCCTTGAGCCGGACGGTTTCGGCGAGAAAACCCGCGAGCTGGACGACCAGAAAACGGGGAAGGTGCTTGTCACCGAATGGCGCGAGCGGTTCGCCACGCTCCAGAACGAGCGCCTACGCGAAGCGGGGCACTCGGTGCAGGTTGACCACCGCAGCCTAGAGGCGCAGGGCATCGAGCGGGAGGCGACCCGCCACCTTGGGCCGACGGCCACCGCCATCGAGCGACGCACCGGCCAGCCCAGCCACAAACGCCAGCAACACAACGAGGACGCGCTAGAGCGCCTCCAGCGTGCCCGCGATGCGGGCGAGTTGGAACGCCAAGGGAAGGAGGCCGACCGGTCAATCATCGACCTGAGTGGCGACCTTGAAGCGGCCAAGCGGGAGAGGGCAACCCAGCAGGAGCGCCAAGCCCGCGAGCGCGAGCAGGCCGAACACCAGCGCATCGAGCGCATGAACAGCACCGAGCTGGCCCACGAAATCGGGCGCATTCGGCCACCGAAGGCGCTTGACCTGGTAGAGCGTGATCGGGGCGTTTTGCAGGCAGAGCAAGAGCGGCAGGCGCTCCAGAACCGGCACACCGAAGCGGGCAGCGCCTCAGCCCGCGCCCGCGACCAGGCGCAGGAATGGCGCGAAGCGCACAAGGTGCAAGCCTGGCTGCACGACAAGGGCATAGGCCACGCGGCCAAGCTGCGCGAGCTGGAGGAACAGCGCGAGGCAAAC
>NZ_JAQTZC010000034.1 GCF_028687955.1 Acidocella sp. | reverse complement strand
CAGCCTCAAATACCGAACCGGCGCAAAAGCGCCTCACCGAGGCGAAGCTGACCAAGCTCTCAACCGCCATCCGCACCGCATTGTGGCAGGCACCGCCGGAGATGCGCAAAGCCTACCTCAAGCTGTTCGTTGACAATGTCACCATCAGCAAGGAAGAAATCCGCGTCAGCGGCCCAAAAGGAGTGCTGGCGAAAGCAGCCATGAACGACCTCCCGAACACGCCGGGGGAGGTTATTACTTTTGTTCGAGAATGGCGTCCCGTAGGGGATTCGAACCCCTGTCGCCGCCGTGAAAGGGCAGTGTCCTAGGCCTCTAGACGAACGGGACGAGGCACGAGCGCATTAAGCCAGGGGAATAATTTTTACAAGCCATGCGGTGGAATTTTTCCTCGCGCGCAAAAATCACGCCCCCCGCCGCCTTTTCAGGGGGTTGTGCGTAGCGCCACGCTCACCTGCCCGCTGGCCGGGTCCACCAGCAGCAGCCGGTCACCTCCCGGGCCGTTCACCCAAACCGCGACATCGCTCCCCGCCCCGGCGATCCCCGCGATATGCTCCCCTGGCGCCAGCGCGCCCACAGCCGTGGCGGAATTTCCGTCCGGCACCATCGGCGCCACCACCATCGACGCAGCGGGCTTCCTGGCATAAATGCGGTGGATGACCGTCCCAATAACCAGCGCAGTGCCCAGCACGATGAGCAGCCCCATGCCGCCCACCAACACCTTCAAACCCCGCAAATCCGCCTGTGGTTGATCGCGCATACCCACTCCCTGAAATAACCGTTCATGCCACGCAGGAAGATGCCGGCATCCGGCTGGACACCTTCCTGGCGAAGGCCATCGGCACCATCTCGCGCTCCCGCGTCAAGGGCATGGTCCTGGAAGGCCGGCTCACGCGCGACGGCACCACCACCATCGATGCCTCCGAACCCGTGCGCCCCGGCGCGCTCTACTGTCTCACCCCGCCCGCCCCGGCTCCCGCCACGCCACAGGGCGAAGCCATCGCGCTCGCCATCCTCTTCGAGGACGAACACCTCCTGGTGCTCAACAAACCCGCCGGCATGGTGGTCCACCCCGCCCCCGGCAACCCGGACGGCACCCTGGTCAACGCCCTCATCGCCCATTGCGGCGAGAGCCTCACCGGCATCGGCGGCGAGCGCCGCCCCGGCATCGTCCACCGGCTGGACAAAGACACCTCCGGCGTCATGGTCGCCGCCAAAACCGAGCTGGCCCACACCCGCCTCTCCGCCGCTTTCGCAGCGCGGGATCTGGAGCGCGAATACCAGGCCATCTGCTGGGGCGTGCCCAACCCTTCCAGCGGCGCCATCCACGGCGACATCGGCCGCGACCCGCGTGAGCGCAAACGCATGGCCGTGGTCACGCGCAACGGCAAGCACGCCCTCACCAACTACCGCACCCTGCGCAGCTTCGGCACCGCCGCCGCCTTGCTTGCCTGCCGGCTCGCAACCGGGCGCACCCACCAGATCCGCGTCCACCTCGCCCATATCGGCCACCCCCTGGTGGGGGACCCAGTCTATCTCCGCCGCCGCCCGGCCGCCGCCAAAACGCTCAGCCAACCCGCGCAGGACCTCGCGCTGGACTTCCCCCGCCAGGCTCTGCACGCGCAAACCCTTGGCTTCGCCCATCCCATCACCGGCGTTGCATTGCGCTTTAGCGTCCCGCCCCCGGCAGATTTCCAAACCCTGGCGGATGCATTGCTCGCATGCACATGAAACAGGACTACCTCAGTCCTTTTTAATTGACGAACCTCTCCGCCGCCCCATAGACTGACTTATCAAATCGCCCGAACGGTCATGTATCTGGCTGGATGATTACTGCCTTTTAAGGGGTATCTCCGCTGAATACTGGTAAGGATAAGTGATCCAGACGGTAACGATACGACGTATATAAAGTGTTCCGTTGCGTGCCGCGCCGAATCCTTTGGGTGGCACAGACTGAAGAAATTTAGGAGAATCCGCTGTATGGCCTCCATTTCAGCTATTGGACCCGACACCAGCCTGACCCGGTATATGCAGGAAATCCGCAAATACCCGATGCTGGCGCATGAAGAGGAAGAGCGTCTGGCCCGCGCCTGGCGCAACACCGGCGATCAGAGCGCCGCCCACCGGCTTGTGAACTCACATCTGCGCCTCGTCGCCAAAATCGCCATGGGCTACCGCGGCTACGGCCTTCCGGTCGGCGAACTCATCTCCGAGGGCAACGTCGGCATGATGCAAGCTGTCAAACGCTTCGACCCAGACCGCGGCTTCCGCCTCTCCACCTATGCCATGTGGTGGATCCGCGCGGCCATTCAAGAATACATCCTGCATTCCTGGTCGCTGGTTAAAATGGGCACCACGGCCGCGCAGAAAAAACTGTTCTTTAACCTGCGCCGCCTCAAAGGCCAGATGCAGGCGATCGACGACGGCGATCTGCAACCCGACCAGGTGGCCAAAATCGCGCATCTGCTCGATGTTCCCGAGCAGGACGTGGTGAACATGAACCGCCGCCTCTCCTCGGCTGACAGCAGCCTGAACGCGCCGATCAAAATGGATGGCGAAGGCGAATGGCAGGACTGGCTGGTTGACGACAGCGAAGGCCAGGAATCCGAACTCGCCGAACGCGAGGAACTGACCGGCCGCAAAGCCCTGCTCAGCAACGCGCTCAAAACCCTCACCGAGCGCGAACGCCACATCCTCTCCGAACGCCGCCTGACGGACAACCCGACCACGCTGGAGGACCTCTCCCAGCACTACAACATCTCGCGCGAACGGGTGCGTCAGATCGAGGTCCGCGCCTTCGAGAAGCTGCAGAAGTCGATGAAGGCCCAGGTCGCCGAACAACGCCAGGCCGTCCGCGCCGTGCATGCGCGCATGGCCTGATACCGGCGGCCGGAGCAAACACGGGGCCACGAACGCAAGGTCAGGCGGCTAAAGCTTGGCCTTGCCGGGCTCCGCAGCCTTGGCAAGCGCCCATCCTGCCTTATAACCCCCGGCATGAGCACTCTAGACCCCGCCGGATGGTCCGGCCTGCGCGCCCTGGGCCACCGGATGATGGACGACATGATCGACCATCTCGCCGGCATCGCCACCCAGCCCGTCTGGCGCCCCCTGCCCGATAACATCCGCGCCGGTTTCACAACCCCCTTGCCCGCCCACGGCACGGCGCCGGAACGCCTCTACGAATCCTTCACCGCCAACATCAAACCCTATGTCACCGGCAACACCCACCCGCGTTTCATGGGCTGGGTGCACGGCGGCGGCAATCCGGTCTCCATGCTGGCGGAGCTGCTCGCCGGGGCGATGAACGCCAATTGCGGCGGGCGCGACCATGTGGGCATCGCGGTGGAGCGCCAGGTCATCGCCTGGGCGGCGCAAATGCTGGGCCTGCCCGCGCAAACCAGCGGCGTGCTGCTCACCGGCTCCTCCATGGCCAATTTCATCGCGGTGCTCTGCGCCCGCTTCAAGGCCCTGGGCGCCGATGCCCGCGCCAACGGGCTGCAAGGCGCGCGCCTCACCGCCTATGCCAGCGCCGGGGTCCACCGCTGCGTGCCCAGCGCGCTGGACATGGCGGGCCTCGGCCTGCAGGCGCTACGCAAAATCCCAGTGGATGCCGATTTCCGCATGGACCTTAACGCCCTGCGCGCCGCCATCGCGGCGGACAAGGCCGCCGGCTGCACCCCTTTCCTCATCGTCGGCACCGCCGGCACCGTGGACGTCGGCGCGTTTGACGATCTGACCGTCCTGGCCGGAATCGCGCATGAACATAACGCCTGGTTCCATGCCGACGCCGCCTTCGGCGCGCTCGCCGCCCTCTCGCCCAACCGCAAACACTTCCTCTTCGGCATCGAACAAGCCGACTCCGTGGCGTTTGACTTCCACAAATGGGCGCAGGTCACTTATGACGCCGGTTGCGTCCTCATCCGCGACCCCGCTCTCCACAACGCCACCTTCGCCCAGGCCACCAGCTACCTTGCCGCCGCCCCGCGCGGCCTGGCCGGCGGCCACCCCTGGCCGTGCGACCTCGGGCCGGACCTCTCGCGCGGCTTCCGCGCGTTAAAAATCTGGATGACGCTCAGCGCCTACGGCAGCGAAGCCCTCGGCGCCGTGGTGGACACCACCTGCGCCCTGGCCCAGCACCTCGCCGCGCGCATCACCGCCAGCAACCGGCTGGAACTACTGGCCCCGGTCAAGCTCAACATCGTCTGCTTCGCCATCACCGTCTACACAGACGCGCAAACCGCCGATCTGGTGGCCGATCTCCAGGAATCCGGCCTCTTCGCCCCTTCCACGACCACCATCGGCGGCCGCATGGCCATCCGCGCCGCCATCGTCAACCATCGCACGCAACAAGGCGACATCGACGCCCTGGTGACGGAAATCCTGCGCCGCATCGCGCTTTAACCCCGCCCTCACACGTTCAGCAGCAGATGCTCCCGCTCCCAGGAGCTGATCACGCGCAGATACGTCTCATATTCCAGCCGCTTCACCGCCACCAGCACATCCACCAGCTTGTCGCCCAGCACCCCGCGCATCGCCTCGGATTGATCCATCATATCCAGCGCATGGCTCAGCTCGCGCGGCAGGGTGTATTCCCCCGAATAGGCCGAGCCGATCTGCACAGGCGTCGGTTGCAACCCCTCCACCATGCCCAGATACCCGCAGGCCAGCGTGGCGGCGAACGCCAGATACGGATTGGCATCCGCCCCCGGCACCCGGTTTTCCACCCGCATGGCCGAAGGCTCGCCAAAGGGCACCCGCAACCCGCAGGTCCGGTTGTCATACCCCCATTGCAAATTAATCGGTGCATTGGAAAACCGCGTTAGCCGGCGATAGGAATTCACATTCGGCGCATAAACCGGCATCACCGCCGGAATATATTTCTGCAACCCCGCGATGTAGGAGAGAAACAACGGGCTGGCCTTGCCATCCGGCCCCGCGAACATGTTCGCGCCCGTCCTCGGGTCCACCACGCTCTGATGCACATGCATCGCACTGCCCGGCTCCGTGCCCATCGGCTTGGACATAAAGGTGGCATAAATATTATGCCGCAGCGCCACCTCGCGCACCGTGCGCTTGAACAAAAACACCTGATCGGCCAGATGCAGCGGATCTCCGTGCAAAAAGTTGATCTCCACCTGCGCCGCGCCCTCTTCATGGATCAGCGTATCGAGATCGAGCTCCTGCAAATCGCAGAAATCATACATCTCCTCGAACAGCGGGTCGAACTCGTTCACCGCGTCGATGGAATAAGACTGCCGCCCCGTCTCCTGCCTGCCTGAGCGCCCCACCGGCGGCACCAGCGGATAATCCGGGTCCGTGTTGCGCCCCACCAGATAAAACTCCAGCTCCGGCGCCAGCACCGGCTTCCAACCCTTGGCCTCATACAGCCGCAGCACACTTTGCAGCACTTGCCGAGGCGCCATCGGCACCGGCGTGCCGTTCGCGTATTGGCAATCATGAATAATCTGCGCGGTCGGCTCATGCGCCCAGGGCACCAAGCGCACGGTGCTGGCATCGGGGATCAGCTTGATGTCGATAATCGCCGGATCGGTCAGCGTATCCTGCGGGTCTTCTGGGTATTCCCCCGTTACCGACTGAATAAATATCGCCTCCGGCAACCGCGGCGCGCCGCCTTGAAAAAACTTCTGCGCAGGCATGATCTTGCCGCGTGGTATCCCGGTAATATCGGGCACCAGGCATTCCACCTCCGTTATCCTATGTTCATCGAACCACTCATGTAAATTAATTGTACTCATAATACCCTCAGAAAACGCTCCCCCTGCGCATCAGCGGAGGGGGAGCTGAAAAATTACTGTTTCGCGGCCGTCCAGATGGCGTTGAACAATTTCAACTTCGCGCCCGAAAGCGGCGGCAGGAAATGCAACAGCTTGAAGTCCGCCGGCGTCGGCGAGACCAGCTCCGCCTTCAGATTATCCGCCAGCATCGGCTGCGAGGCGGCATTCGGGCTGCTGTAATCGTTGAAGTTGGAAAGTGCCGCGCCCTCCTTCGCATCGAGGATGAAGTTGATAAACTCAAGCCCCAGCTTCGCATTGGGCGCATGCGCGGGAATCGCCATGGTATCAACCCATATCTCCGTCCCCTCCTTGGGCAGGAAGAAGCCGATATCCTTGCCCGAGCCATCAGCATAGCTGGTCGCCACATCACCGTTGAACACCATGCCCGCCGAGTTGAGCTTGGATTTGAGCTGGTCGCGCTCCGGCTCGCCATCCTCGAACCCCGCGAAATTCTTGCGCGCGCGGGTTTCCTTAATCAGCTTCGCCGCCGCCACCCAGGCCGCCTTCGTATCGCAGGCAAATCCATAACCCAGATACGCGCAGGCCGCGCCGATCGTATCCTGCCCACTCCCGCTCATCAGCGTAAACGGATAGGTCGTATTCACCTTCGGGTCGAACAGCAACCCCCAGCTCGGCGCCGGATCTTTAATCTGGTCTTTCAGATACCCAACACCCGTGGTGCCCCACTGATAGGGAATCGAATATTTATCGCCCGGATCATAAGTCGGATCCTGAAATTTCTTTTCAAGATTCTTGAAGTTCGGAATCGCAGCATGGTTCAGCGGTTGCAGCAGCCCCTCGGCCTTCAACCGCGCGACATAATAGCTCGACGGCACAACCACGTCATATTGCGAATCAGCCCCGGCCTTCAGCTTGGCTTCCATTTCGGAGTTGGAATCATAATCGGTCTCTACCACCTTGCAGCCGCACTGCTTCTCAAAAGCCTTGACCATAGCCGGATCGATATAATCCGACCAAGTAAACAGATTCAGCGTCGGCTGATCAGCCCTCGCCCCCTGCGGCAACATGGCGGCGGCGGCAACAAAGGCGGCGGCGCAGCTAGCGCCCAACAGTTTCGATTTCAGCATGGTCACAATCTCTCCTCTTGGTTGTTATGCAACAGCCGGAATCCGAGTGCTGCGCTCACGATGGCGGGTGACAAAATAATAAAGCAGGGCAACGCCGATCACGGTCGCGATCATCAGGCTACCCAGCGCATTGATCTCGGGTGAGGAACCCTTACGGGCAATCGCGCTATAGATGTAAATCGGCAGCGTGACACTCCCCGGCCCGGCGGTGAAAAAACTGATCGTAAAATCATCGATCGACAATGTAATCGCCAGCAGAAATCCACCGATCAGCGCCGGCCGCACCACCGGAATCGTCAGAAATACAAAAGACTTTACCGCATTGGCATATAAATCCTGCGACGCCTCGAACAGGTTCGGGTCCAGCCCGGCCAGGCGCGCATACACCACCAGCGCCACATAAGGCGCCTGAAAGGTCACATGCGCAATCCCCATGGTCAGCAGCCCGGCCGAGAGCAGCCCGGTATATTCATGCACGAAATTGAAAAATATCAGCTCCGAGATGCCAAAAACCAGGCTCGGCATGATGATCGGTAAATAAATGATCAGGCTCGGCAGCGTCCCAACCCAAAACCCGCCGCCTTTAGCCGGGCGGAACCGGCTCAGCCCAAAGCCCATCAGCGTTCCCAGCATCGTGCCTAAAACCGCCGAGCCGATGGCCAGCGTCAGCGAGCGCCGCAGCGCCGCCAGCACCTCCGGGTCATTCAGCAACATGCCATACGCCGCCAGATTCGGCCCCGGATGCCCGAGCGACGGCGCGAACGAAAAAATCGCGATCACTGAAAGCGGCGCATACAGCAGCAGATAAACCGGCAGGCTGATCCCCGCCAGCACCCGCCTGATCCTGCGTGGCACCGCGTTCATAACATCGCCCCTTCCCCGCCGCCCAACCGTTGCGTGAGCCTGCGGAACACGATGAGCCCGATGCAGGTGAACACCAGCATGATCAGCGTCAGCGCCGCGCCATAAGGCCAGTCCGGCGAAAAGGTGAACTGGTCAGCGATCAGCGAACCCAGCATCATCGCCTTGTCGCCCCCCAGCAGTTGCGGCACCACATAATCGCCAAACGCCGGAATCCCCACCAGAATGATGCCCGAGAGCAGCCCCGGCAGCGTCTGCGGAAACACCGTATTGAAAAACAGCCGCGCGCCCGAGGCATATAAATCCCGCCCCGCCTCCACCAGCGTCCAGTCCAGCTTCTCCGCCGCCGCATAGAGCGGCACCACCATATACGGTAGGTAATTATAGCTCAGCCCCACCAGCACCGCGAAATTCCCCGGCATCAAGCCCAGATGCGGCGGAATAATCCCCAGCACCTGGGCTACATGCGAGACCGGCGCAAACGGGTTGAGCAGCTCCATCCAGGCGTAGGTCCGCACCACCTGGTTGGTCCATGAGGGCACAATCGCAAACAGCAGCAGCACCGGGCGCAGACTGGCCGGGCGCGTGACGATGAAAAACACCAGCGGATACGCCAGCAGAATCGTCACCGAGGTGGCAACCCCCGCCTGCAGCAGCGAGCGCAGCAACACCGTGAAATTGGCCCCGCTCCAGCCCAAAATCCCATAGCCCGCCACCTGCGAGAACGAATCCAGCGAAAGCGGCAGAACCGGCGAGCCAAAATCGCTATTGGTGAAAAACGCGATGCCCAGCATCACCCCGCTCGGGATCAGCAGAAACAGCACAATCCAGAACAACCCCGGCCCGGAGGTTATCCACAGCCGCCAGGCCCGGCTGCGCGCCTCACCCTGCGCCGCGGTGCCCATTCAGGCCTCCACCAGCATGATATTCTCAGGCTTCAGCTCCACCGCCACCGCCTCGCCCGGCCGCCAACTCCGCTCCGCCGCCTGGTTGTTGGTATCCAGCGCCAGTATAAACCCGCCCCCGCCCAGCTCGATGCGGTATTGCGTCGAGGCCCCCATATAAATCGCCTCGCGCACCGTGCCGGGGAACACATTCTCGCGCCCCTGCGGCGCATGCGTGTCGTTATAAATCCATATCTTCTCGGGCCGGATCATCGCCATCCGCGCCACACCTATCACGGCCGCGATCTTCAACACCCCGATCGGCGCCGCCGCCATGCCCCCGCCCAGCGGCTCAATCGCCCATATGTTCGAGAGCCCCAGAAACTCCGCGACAAACACATTACGCGGCTTCTCATACACATCGAGCACCGGCCCCACCTGCTGCAACCGCCCGTTTGACATCACGCCAATCCGGTCAGACATCACCAGCGCCTCATGCTGGTCATGCGTCACGAAAATAAACGTCATCCCCAGCCGCTTCTGCATCCGCAGCAGTTCTATCTGCAATTCCGCCCGCAATTTCGCATCCAGCGCCGAGAGCGGCTCGTCGAGCAGCACCACCTCCGGCTCGTTCACCAGCGCGCGCGCCAGCGCCACCCTCTGGCGCTGCCCGCCCGAGAGCTGCCCGGCGTTACGCGCCGCGAACGGCCCGATCTGCAACAACTCCATCATCGCATCCACGCGCTTCTTGCGCTCGGGCTTCCTCACACCGCGCATGCGCAGCCCAAAGCCGATATTCTGTTCCACGTTCAGATGCGGAAACAGCGCGTAGGACTGAAACACCGTGTTCACCGCGCGCTGATGCGCCGGCACATCCTGCATTTCCCGGCCCGAGATCACAATCCGCCCCTCATCGGGCGTCTCAAACCCCGCGATCATGCGCAGCAGCGTCGTCTTGCCGCAGCCCGAGGGCCCCAGCAGCGTGAAAAACTCCCCCGCCTGAATTTCCAGGTCTATATGATCAACCGCGGGAATGCTCCCGGCGAAAATCCTGGTAATATGTGAGAGTGAAATCGCCCCTCGCGCGGCGGTAACCTTCTCCGGCCCCGCCGGCATCATCACCGCCCCGGGCATCATCCGCGTCCCCGGCGCCGGCAGCGCGGCATAGCTTCAACCGTTGGTCTGCTCAGGTGCCACGCCACGCAAATCCCCGCTATTATTGCCAAAACAGTCTCGCCCAGGCCCCGCGGCGCCGTCAAGAATAATTGACCAACATTACGTTAAATCGACCAAAACCGTTTTTTTATTGCCCTGCCGGACAAAAACCTCCAAAAATGTTGAATATTCTAAACGCCAGGAACGCACACCATGTCCACCACCGCCCCCTCTGACGATATCGGCACCCGCCTGCGCCTGGTCCGCCAGATCTACGGCCTCACCCAGCGCGAGCTGGCGCGCCGCGCCGGCGTCACCAACGGCGCCATTTCCCTCATCGAGCAAAACCGCGTCAGCCCCTCCATCTCCTCGCTGAAGAAAATCCTTGACGGCATCCCCCTCTCCCTGGCGGATTTCTTCACCCACAACTTCGCCGCCTCCGACCAGGTGTTTTTCGCCGCCAGCGAGTTAACCGAAATCGCCTTCGGCAAAACCGTCTCCATGCGCATGGTCGGCGGCAACCTCAAGGAGCGCGCCCTGCAAATGCTGCATGAAACCTACCAGCCCGGCGCTGACACAGGCGAGGAGATGCTCCGCCACCAGGGCGAGGAATGCGGCATCATCGTCGCGGGCAGCCTCATCATCACCGTCGGCGCGCAGGAGAAAACCCTCCAACCCGGCGATGCCTACTACTTCCGCTCCGACATCCCCCACCGCTTCCGCAACCCAGGCCCCGCCCCTTGCCTGCTCATCAGCGCCAGCAGCCCGCCCAGTTTTTAGGCCCTGCCAACCATTAAATTTGCTACACTCCAACAACAATTACGTTATTAGATTGCTGTTTCTTCATCTGGACGGTATAAATCTCTCATTAATAAGCCAATATGAGCTTCCTGGAAATTGAGCGACATGTTTCACAAGCTAGTTCATAATTGCCTTCTGGCTCCACTGTGCATCATCTCGCGGATGTTTTTTGGCTGCCTTCCAGCAACACGCCGGTTTCTACACACAACCAAGGCTGACACGGCGGTTGAATTCGCCCTGATCGGCTCCGCTTTTTTTCTGTTCATTTTTGGTATATTCGTCATTTCTCTTGACATGTTCCTGCAAATGACCATGGATGACGCCGTTCGCAATGCGGCCCGGCAGGTTGAAATCGGCAACATCACGAGCGGCGCCGCATTCGTTGCCAGTGTTTGCAACGAGTTCGGCGTGGCCGCCCCCAATTGCACAAACAGCTTGCAATACTCGGTCCAGGCTGGACCCTATTTCGGTACCGGCGGCATCACCGCGACAAATTTCAGCTCTTCGGGAAATTTAAGCTCACCGCAATTGTTCACCGGCATAACCGCCACATCCCCCGGCAATCCGTCTTTTCTTCTCGTTCAGGTTGCCTACCCGCTACCTTTTACGATTCTCGCCGTTCCTGGGGGCGTCGCGACCGAAAATGGCACCCCATCCCTCTACTCCGCAGTCTCGACCGTGATGGAACCATGATTTTTTTTAAGCTGAATCTTAGATGCCTCAAGGACCGGCGCAGCGTCGCCGCCGTTGAATTCGCCCTGGTGGTGCCCTTTTTGCTGCTCATGTTTATCGGCACCATCGAAGTTCTTACCCTATACAGGACTGAAGCGAAGCTAAATGCGTTGACCGCAAATGTCGCGCAAATGATCGCCGTCCAGAGCCAATCCACAATCACCGGTGTCTCTCTCATGTCCTCTACCGGCACAACACAAGCCTCCCTACAGGACGTTTGCCAGGGGGCAATTCTCGGTTTGGCGCCCTTTCCGGCGAACGGAATGAATCTCTCCATCGCCAGCGTTACCCTGGAATCCGGCCCCACTGGCCTGCCCAACCCCGCCACATCCACCGCCAAGGCGTATAGCACCACCAATACATACGACGCCTGGGAGAGCGATTTCACCGTTTCCGGGAATACCTGCACCCCCTCCACCAGCAATCTGATCGGCCTCGCCAACGCCGAACAACTGGCGACAACCTCGCCGCCCAGCACAACAGGTACAAGCGGCACAACTGGCATGCTGGGTGTCCCTTGTGACAATGCCCTCATCG
The DNA here is from genome assembly GCF_028687955.1 of Acidocella sp. Taxonomy (GTDB): domain Bacteria; phylum Pseudomonadota; class Alphaproteobacteria; order Acetobacterales; family Acetobacteraceae; genus Acidocella. The sequence goes on along the minus strand of NZ_JAQTZC010000034.1, from coordinate 9,973 downwards.
TCAAAGCCACCTTAACCTACCCTGGTATCCTTGGCATCATCCTCACCAGCCGGCCCAGCCTTACGCAAATGGCCTTTATGCGCTGGCGCTACGCAGGCACTAAAGCCGAGCTGCAATGTCCCAGCTCTGACACCGGATGCACGACAAGTTATGTGACCACCCAGCTTTGTAACACCTCCAACACGTCAATAAATTAGCAGGAATGGCACCATGATGACCTTCATAAAAAGAATGTTCCATGACCGCCGTGGCGCCACCGCGGTGGCGCTAGCGATCATGGCCGTTCCTTTGATGATAACCGCCGGCGCTGCGGTGGATTTGTCCCGCGCGGCATCCGCGCGCGCCCTGATCCAAGCCTCGACGGACGCCGCCGCAATCGCTGGCGCCGGCGCGTGGCAATCCTCCGAATCTTATAAATACGCCGCCAGCGTCACAACCGCCGCCTACACCGGCACCGCGAGCCAGCTGCCAAAATTCATTGCCACAACAACGCCAACGCCAAATCTAACCTGCACCGGCTCAACCACGCAATGCGGCGGCACAGCGGGCTCCAGCAGCTACGTCACAACAACATCCACCTACGGCTGCCCCAGCTCGGCTGAATATTGCGTCGTTGTCACCGCCACCGGGGTCCTTAAAAACTCTCTTCTAGGCTTTCTGATCCCGTCCGAACTGCTGACCGCGCGCAGCATGGCCACCACGGCCTTTCCCGCCCAGACAATCTCCGGCAAAAACATCCCCCCCAGCCCCGGTTTCGGCTCGGCGGGTGACGTCAGCGGGATTTACGCTTACGCGGTGCCAATGTCAGGCTCCGGCGCAAACGCCACGCCGGACTATACCAGCCTGCCCACGCCCAACTCCGCCTGCGACATCTACGCCGCCATCGGCCCGCTGGCGCAACTTGCCGAGTCCACCGGCGCGGCGGCTGCCTGTAATTATCTGTTCATCGCGCTGTCCACCAGCTCCGGCACGGCAGGGGCGGGCGGCTCCATCACCTTGCAGCAGAACCAGCCCATCGGCTTCAATTTTGTTAACTATACCGGCGCCAATGGCTATCACTCCAACGGCTACTACCCAACCTCAACCAATCTGGAAGTTTATACAAACGGATCGAACACGCCAACCTATCATCAAAACAGCACAACGATTACGACATCAGAAACTACCACTTACACCTATAATGTCTATCAATGCGCATATAATTATCTCGACTCATCCGGCAACTGCCCGCAAACGCCAAACTATCTCACGAGTACATACACCCTCACATCCGGCACCGATGGAACGACAACGCAAAGCCACACACATCACCATACCACCACCTACCAGACCACAGTCGTCACCTCCACTGAAGTTGACAACACGGCAACCCTTACGGGCGCCTGCCCGGACCATACACTTTACGGCTCGCTGGACTCAATCAGCGTGGATCCCACCACAGGCCAGAACACTGTCGGCATCCCGGTGGCGGATAGTTTGAATGTCTATTCATCCGCCTATGAAGTGGTCGGCTACCCCCCCACCTATGAGACCAATCACGCATTAATTCCCTTCATCGCGCCAGTGTCGATGGCCAACAACTACACAGACGTCAATGGCAACAACTACGTTGTCCGCGCCGTATGCCCCAACTATGACCGTTCCAACACCAGCATCAGCGCGCCGATCAGCAACCCCTATGCCACCGCCACCGGATGGACCGGCCTGAACATCTATTCCACCGCCTTCCCAGGACAGAGCTATTCAGACAGCGCCACGAACACCGCGCAGGACACAACCGGCACCTACAGCACCAGCAGCATCTGGATGACCAACGACGCCAACGACATCTACCCCCCCGGCATCGCCGGCTGCACCCCCGCCACGCCCACGCAGGACCCCACAGCCCTAACCTCAAGCTCAACAAATCCATGGTGGAACTGGAACAACAGCAATTACGGCAATTGCGCGAACGAGAACTCAACCAACCAATCAGCCTTTTTGGCATCCGGCCAGCCGCAATACAGCAATTGCGCGCTTGTCATCCAGCCACTTGGCACCGCCCCGCCGGTGAACAGCAAAAACCAGGCGCTGCTGCCCGATTATTATATACTGATCGAAGATTCCACTGGAAAAATCCTGGGCATGGACCCGGTATGGGATGGCCAGACTTTCACCGACCTCATACCAGGCGTCATCACCAACCAGTTGGGCGGCTCTGACTCCAATGTTACGCTCAGCGGCAGTAGCGTGACCGATTCTGACACCGCTGCCGTCTTTAATTCCAGCGGGATACTCCAGAGCTACGGCTACACGCCCAATTACTCCAGCAGCTACACCATCACCTCCGGCATCTACGCGGGTGATACCGCCGTAGTTGAACCACCGGCCTACAGTAATCATTCTGATTTCAATCTGCCGCAGGACACATCCCATCAATGCTATAACCCGCAGAAAAACGGCAACTCCGCCACACAGGTAAGCATCCAGAACGGCACGAACCAGCCCACATTGTTCAACTCAATCGGCGGGCAGAATAACGGCAGCCCGGTCGACGCCGTCGCCAACCCGCAACTCGGCGCCATCCTCTGCAACAGCAACCCGCCCGAGACCTACGCATTATACTGGAACGACCTCGGCACTTACGGCTCGGACGACCTCGGCTACTGGAACGCGGTCGTCGGCTTTACCTGCTCAGTCCCCGGCTCAAGCACCTCGGGCGGCGGCCCGGCAACCCTATCGGGATAGCCGGGGCGATCATGCGCCAGCCTCAGCCCGGCTTCAACCGGTAGGGCACCACCCCGCGTTCCGCCGTGCCCATATCCAGCGCATGGCCCATCGGCGGCACGGAGCGGTGACGGCAGTTCGTGCGCTCACACGCCCGGCAGCCGGGGCCAATCGGGTCCGCCGCATCCGGATTGCCTAAATCCAGCCCCGCCGCATACACCGTCAGCGGCGCGTATCGTATCTCGCACCCCAGCACCACCGCCACCGCGCGCGGCCGGCTGAGGTAAGACCCCCCGCCCCGCCCAACGGTCCGCGCGATGTTCAAATAGCTCATATTATCCGGCGTGCTGGCCAGCTGCACCAAAACCTCCCCCGGCCGCGCGAACGCCCTGTACACATTCCAAAGCGGACAAGGCCCGCCAAACTGCGCGAACTGAAACCGCGTGGCGCTGCTGCGCTTCAATATATTCCCGGCAATATCGGTCTTGGCGAAGTAAAACGGTATCCCCGGCAGCTCCGGCCGCTGCATCGTGCTCAGCCGGTGGCAAATCTGCTCAAAACTCGCGCCAAACTGCCGCTGCAAGCGTTGCACATCATAGCGCGCCGTCACCGCCGCCGCATGAAACATCCCGTAGGGCATCATCAGCGCCCCCGCGAAATAATTCGCCAGCGCAATCCGCGCCAGCCCCAGCGCCTCCTCGGTGGTGAACTTCGCGCGCCGCAATTCGCGCTCTATCAAAGGCCGCTGCTGCAACTGGCCGATCACATGCGCCAGCCAGAACATCTCGCTCTCCGGCGAGACATCCTCCGCCAGATGCAACCGCTTAGACCCCCGGCTCAGCCGCCAGAACACCCCCTCCGCCAGCATCCCCGGCGTGTGCGCCGTGGTAATCCCATGCACATCGCGCAAATAGCGCCGCATATCCTCGCGTAGGCTGGCGTGGGAGAACCCCCATTCCTCGAACATCCCCTCAGCCGCATGGTCCAATGCGGCAAAATGGTTCTGGCGGGACTGCACCCAGTCGCGCACCTCATCATAGGGAAACCTGGGCAACACCCCGCCCGCCCGCGCCGCGCGCTGCTCCGCCTGCCCGCTATAGGCGCGGTAGAGCGTCATGAACGCCTCCGCAAACGCAGGCGCCGCGCGTACCAGCGCCCGCACCTCCGCCTGCGCCCCCGGCATGGCGCGGAACAGCGGGTCTCCCAGGTCCTCGCGCAGCTGGCTCTCGCGCCTGGCATCCTCATGGTCCGCGAAATAAACCTCCGGCACATTCAGCACCATCGCCAGCCGTGCCAGCAGCACCGCCGTCAACGGCCGCTGGTCACTCTCGATCTGGTTCAGATAACTGGCCGAAATCTCCAGCTTCACCGCCAGCGCCGCCTGCTTCAGCCCCGCCTGCTCGCGCACCCGGCGCAGCCTGTCGCCTGCAAAGATTTTCTTCTCAGCCATACAAAATTCTTCGCAAAATTTACAAACCGGCGCAAGGCATTCACCATTATCCGCAACCCAAACCCTGGACGCTCCCAACATTTGGCGCGATGAACACGCCGGACCTCGCGCCCCGCGCGAACAACCGCCTGCGCGTCAAACACCCAAGCCGCCAAAGCCGCCAGACACATAAGACCAAGGAGCCACCGGAACATGAAACTCAACGAAGTTCGCGTTTATCCCTCAAAAGTCACGCTGAAGCGTGAAGACCAGCTGGCCTGGAAGATCGCCGGCGTCGCCGCCGACAAAGTCGCCGTCACCAAGGACGTGACCGACATGATCATCAACCGCATCATCGACAACGCCTCCGTCGCCATCGCCTCCGTCAACCGCCACCCGGCGGTCTCCGCGCGCGGCGGCGCCCTGGGCCACCCGCGCAAAGGCGGCGCGCAAATCTTCGGCGCCCCCGCCCGCGTCACCGTCTCGCCCGAATGGGCCGCCTGGGCCAACGGCACCGCGGTGCGCGAGCTTGACTATCACGACACCTTCCTCGCCGCCGACTACTCCCACCCCGGCGACAACATCCCCCCCATCCTGGCCGTTGCCCAAACTCTGGACCGCTCCGGCCGCGACCTCATCCGCGGCATCGCCACGGGGTATGAGATCCAGGTCGATCTGGTGAAGGCGATTTGCCTGCACGAACATAAAATCGACCATATCGCCCATCTCTGCCCCGCCCAGGCCGCCGGCATCGGCACCCTGCTCGGCCTCAAGCAGGATGTGATCTACCAAGCCGTGCAACAGGCCGTGCATGTCTCGTTCACCACGCGCCAGAGCCGCAAGGGTGAAATCTCCTCCTGGAAGGCTTTCGCCCCCGCCCATGCCGGCAAGCTGGCCGTTGAGGCGGTGGACCGCGTGATGCGCGGCGAGGGTGCGCCGAGCCCGATCTATGAGGGTGAAGACTCCGTCATCGCCTGGCTGCTCGGCGGCAAGGACGCGGTGTATCACGTCCCCCTGCCCACCCCCGGCGAAGCCAAGCGCGCCATCATGGACACCTACACCAAGGAACACTCGGCCGAATACCAGTCCCAGGCGCTGATCGACCTCGCCTTCCGCATGCGCGATTCCATCGAGAATGTGGACGCCATCGAGAAAATCATCATCCACACCTCGCACCACACCCACTACGTCATCGGCACCGGCGCGAACGATCCGCAGAAAATGGACCCGAAGGCGAGCCGCGAGACGCTCGACCACTCGATCATGTACATCTTCGCGGTGGCCCTCCAGGACGGTTTCTGGAACCACGAAACCTCCTACGCGCCCAAGCGCGCCGGCCGCGCTGATACCGTGCGCCTGTGGCACAAGATCGAAACCGTTGAAGACCCGGAATGGACCCGCCGCTACCACACGCTGGACATTGCCGAAAAAGCCTTTGGCGCGCGCGTCGAGATTCTCTTCAAGGACGGCTCGAAGCTGGTCGACGAAATGGCCGTCGCCAACGCCCATCCGCTCGGCGCCAAGCCGTTCGGCCGCGCCGACTATATCCACAAGTTCGAGCAGCTCACCAACGGCATCATCACCACCCGCGAGAGCAACCGCTTCCTCGAGGCCGTGCAGAACCTGCCCAAGCTCGGCGCCGGTGAGCTCTCCAGCCTCAACGTGGCGCTCCCGGCTGGCGAACTGCTCGACTCCAAGCCCGGCATCTTCTGAGAAAGGACGCATCGATGAACGAAAACGTCCTGCCCAAGCCGAAGAAATCCGTCGCCCTCTCAGGTGTTGCCGCTGGCAACACCGCTCTTTGCACCGTCGGCCGTTCGGGCAACGATCTGCATTACCGGGGCTACGATATTCTCGACGTCGCGGATGCCTGTGAGTTCGAGGAGATCGCGCATCTTCTCGTCCACGGCACCCTGCCCAACGCCGCGGAGCTGAAAGCCTACAAGCAAAAGCTGCGCGCGCTGCGCGGCCTCCCGGCCGCGGTGAAGATCGTGCTGGAAGCCATTCCCGCGAGCGCCCACCCCATGGATGTCATGCGCACCTACGTCTCAGCGCTCGGCACCATCCTGCCCGAGGCGCATGACCATAACCAGCCGGGCGCCAGGGACATTGCCGATCGTCTCATGGCCTCGCTGGGCTCCGCGCTGCTGTACTGGCATCATTTCTCCACCAACGGCAAACGCATCGAGGTGGAAACCGGCGATGATTCCATCGGCGGCCATTTCCTGCACCTGCTGCACGGCACGGCGCCTTCCGAGAGCTGGGTGCGCGCCATGCACACCTCGCTGGTGCTCTACGCCGAGCATGAGTTCAACGCCTCCACCTTCGCCGCCCGCGTCATCGCCGGCACCGGGTCGGACGTCTATTCCGCTATCACCGGCGGCATCGGCGCCCTGCGCGGGCCCAAACATGGCGGCGCCAACGAGGTCGCCTTCGAAATCCAGAAGCGCTACGCCAACCCGGACGAGGCCGAGGCCGACATCCGCGCCCGCGTTGCCAACAAGGAGGTCGTCATCGGTTTCGGCCACCCGGTCTACACCATCGCCGACCCGCGCAACGTTGTCATCAAACGCGTTGCCAAAAAGCTTTCCGATGAAGCCGGTTCCACCAAGATGTTCGACATCGCCGAACGCCTTGAAACGGTGATGCTGGAAATCAAGAAAATGTTCCCGAATCTCGACTGGTTCTCCGCCGTTTCCTACCACATGATGGGTGTTCCCACCCTCATGTTCACCCCCCTGTTCGTAATCGCGCGCACCTCCGGCTGGAGCGCGCATATCATCGAGCAGCGGATCGACGGCAAGATCATCCGGCCCTCCGCCAACTATGTCGGCCCGGAGAACCTGGAATTCGTGCCCCTGTCGAAACGCTAGCCGTTCCCCCGCCGGGTTGCCCTGGCGGGGTTTTTTCTTCTCAAGGGATTATCATCATGCCTTATCTGCGCGCATCAGACCTCCCCACCCAGCCCGCCGGCGAACGCTTCCGCGCGTTGCTCGCCCGCCCGGGCATTCTGCCTCTGCCCGGCACGCATAACGGCCTCGCCTCGCAGCAGGCCAAGGCCGCCGGTTTCAACGCCTGCTACCTCTCAGGCGCTGCGATGACCGCCTCCATGGGCCTGCCCGACCTTGGCATCATCACCGTCGATGAAGTCTGCTTCTTCATCAAACAGGTTACCCGCGCTTCGGGCCTGCCTGTTCTGGTCGATGGCGACACCGGCTACGGCGAAGCCCTGAACGTGATGCACATGGTTCGCGCTTTCGAGGATTCTGGCGCCGCCGCCGTGCATCTCGAAGACCAGATCCTGCCCAAAAAATGCGGCCATCTGAACGACAAAAAACTGGCAACCCCGCAGGACATGGCAGCCAAAATCTCCGCCGCCGCGCATGCCCGCCGCCATCTCTACATCATCGCCCGCACCGATGCCGCCGCCTCCGAGGGCATGGACGGCGCGGTGGCCCGCGCCAAGCTCTACATGGAAGCCGGCGCGGATGCGATCTTCCCCGAGGCGCTCAACACCGAGGAAATGTTTCGCGAGTTCGCGCGCCGCATGCCCGGCGTGCCGCTGCTCGCCAACATGACCGAGTTCGGCCGCACACCGTTCTACACTAAGGATCAGTTCGAATCCTTCGGCTATAAAATGCTGATCTGGCCGGTCACCAGCCTGCGCGTCGCGGCGTTGGCGCAGGAGAAGCTCTACCGGAACATCATGAAGGACGGCGGCGCGCAGAACTGCGTGGACCAGATGCTGACCCGCAAGGATCTCTACGCCACCATAGACTACGAGGGGTTTGAGACGCTGGACGCCACCATCGTGAAAACCATCGTGCCGGAGGTCATCTCGCGGTAAACGGCGCGGGCATGGCGCTTGACGCCGCGCGCCAATCCGGCGACTCAAGGCGCATGGAGCAAAATCGCAAAGCCCTCGTTCTCTTCTCCGGCGGGCAGGACTCCACCACCTGCCTCGCCTGGGCGCTGGAGAATTTCGCCGTGGTCGAGACCCTTGGTTTCACTTATGGCCAGCGCCACAACATCGAGATGTCGGTGCGCGCCCCGGTGCGCGAGGCGATCCGCGCCGGTTTCCCCGCCTGGGCGGAAAAACTGGGCGATGACCATGTGATCGACCTCGCCGTGCTCGGCCAGGTCTCTGAATCCGCCCTCACGCGCGAGAGCGAGATCACCCTCGCCGCCTCCGGCCTGCCGACCACCTTTGTCCCCGGCCGCAACCTCGTCTTCCTCACCTTCGCCGCCATGCTGGCCTATCGCCGGGGTGCGCGCCACATCATCGGCGGCATGTGCGAGACCGATTTTTCCGGCTACCCCGATTGCCGCGATGATTCGGTGAAAGCCATGCAGCTGGCGCTCAACACCGGCATGGGCACGAATTTCGTATTGCATACCCCGCTGATGTGGATCGACAAGGCGCAGACCTGGAAACTGGCGCAAACCCTGGGCGGCGCGGCGCTGGTCGAGCTGATCCGCACCGGCACCCACACTTGTTACAACGGCGAGCGCGGCCAGCTGCATGACTGGGGCTACGGCTGCGGTGCCTGCCCGGCCTGCGTGCTGCGCGCCCAGGGTTATACGCAGTTCAAAACTCGTTAATATTCCGTTCCGAAACCACCCAAATTGGGGTGCAAGCAAAAAATAAATCTTAACTAACATTGCGTTATAATCGAATCCTCAGGGATGCTCCACGTGGAGCATCCGGAGCGCGAACCCGCTCTACAGCGCCTGCGCCGCCGAAAATCCACTGGACCAAGCCCATTGGAAATTATAGCCGCCAAGCCAGCCAGTTACATCCACCGCCTCGCCGATCACAAACAGCCCCGGCACCTCGCGCGCGCCCATGGTTTTTGAGAACAGGCCATCAGTATCCACCCCGCCCACCGTGACCTCAGCCTTGGCGTAGCCCTCGGTTCCCGCTGGGGTGAGGGTGAAGCGGTTTATCATCTCCGCTGTGTTTCTCAGGGCTTTATTGGGCATATCGCCAATGGTGTGGTTGCCAAGCGGCGGTTGCAATAGCGCATGCGCGAGGCGCGCGGGCAGAAACTCGCCCAGCACAGTTTTCAGCTCGGCCTTTTTGCGGCTGGCCTTGCGTTCCAGCAGCACCTCATAGGCATCCTGGCCGGGGAGCATGTCCAGCACCAGCGTGCCGCCGGGCGGCAGGTAGGAGGAGATTTGCAAAATCGCCGGGCCGGAGAGGCCGCGATGGGTGAAGAGGGTGTTCTCGCGGAACTTGCGCTTGCCGTGGCTGGCGATGGAATCAAACGAGACGCCGCTCAACCCCTGCATCCAGGCCCAGCGCTCGCCGGTGAACACCAGAGGCACCAGGCCAGGGCGGGTCTCCACGATGCCGATGCCAAATTTGCGCGCCACGTCATAGGAAAATCCGGTGGCGCCCATCTTGGGGATCGACAAGCCCCCGGTGGCCAGCACCAAAGCGGTGGATTCCACGGTGCCGCCCGTGGTTTCCACACAAAAATGCGCCGCTTTTGTAATCTCGGTAACGCTGTGCCCGGTGCGCAATTCTACCCCGGCGGCGGCGCACAGGCCCAGCAGCATCGCCAGAATTTCCTTCGCGGAATTATCGCAAAACAACTGCCCAAGTTTTTTCTCGTGATATTTGATACCATGCGCCTCGACCAGCGCGATGAAATCGCCCGGTTTGAAACTGGCCAGCGCGGATTTGCAGAAATTCTGATTTTTCGAGATGAAGTTCTCACCCCCAACCTTGGTGTTGGTGAAATTGCAGCGCCCGCCGCCGGAGATGAGGATTTTGGCGCCCGGTTCCACCGCATGGTCAAGCACCAGGATTTTTTTGCCGCGTCGCCCCGCCAT
>NZ_JAQTZC010000033.1 GCF_028687955.1 Acidocella sp. | reverse complement strand
GGGCTTGTATTTCGCTTTCGGGCGGTCCGCGTGCAGCCCGCCGTGCAGGGCGGAGCCGCGGCCGGAGAGGGAGGGGTTGGTCATGAAGTATTCATGCGCCGAGGCGGGCGGGTCGCCGGGGGTGACGCGGTGCCAGGTGCCGTCAGCCGCCAGCTCGGAGCTTTGCGCGTCGTCACGCAGGTTCACCACCATGATCTGGTCAAGCACCTGGGCGTGGACGGTGGGGTTGTGGATCGGCACGAAGGTTTCGACCCGGCCTTCCATGTTGCGGGCCATCCAGTCAGCACTGGACATGAACACTTTTGCCGCCCGTGAGGGCAGCGGTTGGCCGTTGGCGAAGGCGCAGATGCGGGCGTGCTCCAAAAAACGGCCGACGATGGATTTGACCTTGATGTTCTCCGACAGGCCGGGAACGCCAGGACGCAGGCAGCAGATGCCGCGCACGACGATCTGGATCGACACGCCCGCGCGCGAGGCTTCATAGAGAAGGTCGATCAGCCGGTCATCGACCAGGGAGTTCATCTTCAGCCAGATGCCCGCGGGTTTGCCCGCCTTGGCGTTGGCGATCTCGGTATCGATGAGGGTGACGATGGTTTTGCGCGTGGTGAGCGGCGAGAAGGCGAGCTGCTCCATGGTTTCGGGGCGGGCGTAGCCGGTCATGTAATTGAACAGCCGGGCGGCGTCGCGCGTTAGCGCCGGGTCGCAGGTGAAGAAGGAGAGATCGGTATAGATGCGCGCGGTGATGGGGTGGTAGTTGCCGGTGCCGAAATGCGCGTAGGCGCGCAGGGAGCCGCCCTCGCGCCGGACCACATAGGACATTTTGGCGTGGGTTTTGAGGCCGACGAAGCCGAACACGACCTGCACGCCGGCGGCTTCCAGCGCGCGCGAGAGGCGGATGTTGGCTTCTTCGTCGAAACGGGCGCGCAGCTCCACCATGGCGGTGACGGATTTGCCCGCTTCGGCGGCTTCGATGAGGGCTTTGACGATGGGGGAGTTGCGGCTGGTGCGGTAGAGGGTTTGTTTGATGGCGACGACGGCGGGGTCCAGCGCGGCCTGGCGGAGGAACTGCACCACGACGTCGAAGCTCTCGAAGGGGTGATGCACCAGGATGTCCTTCGCGCGGATGGCGGCGAAGCAATCACCGCCGAAATCGCGGATGCGCTCGGGGAAGCGGGCGGTGTAGGGGGGGAAGAGCAGGTCGGGGCGGTCATCGACGATGAGTTGTTTGACATCGACCAGGCCGATGATGCCGGTTTCCATGTAGACCTCCTCGGCGGGGGCCTCGATGGCGTCGATCACCAGTTCGCGCAGGCCGGCTGGCATGTCCGCCTGGATGGTGAGCTGGATGGCGACGCCGCGGCGCCGGCGTTTCAGCGCGGTCTCGTAGGATTGCACGAGGTCTTCGGCTTCTTCCTCGAATTCCACGTCAGTGTCGCGGATCAGGCGGAAGAGGCCGGAGCCTTGGAGCTGGAAGCCGGGGAACAGGCGCGAGAGGAACATGCCGACCAGATCCTCGAGCATGACGAAGCGCAGCGGTCCGCCGGGCGGGCTGGGCAGGCGGACGAAACGGTCAATCTGGCTGGGCAGGGGGATGAGGGCGGACATGTGGCCGTGATCGTCGTTACGGGCCAGGGTGAGGGCCATGACGAGGCCCATGTTGGGGATGAAGGGGAAGGGGTGCGCGGGGTCTACCGCCAGCGGGGTGAGCACGGGGAAGATGCGCTCCATGAAATAGCCGTCGAGGAAGTGGGCATCGTCAGAGGTCAGCTGCACGGCGGTGCAGATGACCATGCCGGCAGGGCCGAGCATGGTGCGCACATGTGTGAAGGCGGCCTGCTGGGCTGCGATGAGGTCGCGCGCGCGGGTGTTGATCTGGTGCAGCTGCTGGGCGGGGGTGGCGCCGTCAGCGGAGCGTTCCAGCACGCCGGCGCGGGCCTGGCCGATGAGGCCCGCGACTCGCACGGAGTAGAATTCATCAAGGTTGGAGGCGCTGATGGAGACGAAGCGCAGCCGCTCAAGCAGGGGGTGGCGGGGGTTTTCGGCCTCGGAGACCACGCGGAAGTTGAAATCCAGCCAGGAAAGCTCGCGGTTGATGAAGCGGGCGGGGTCGCTCAGGCTGAGTTCCGGCGCTGGTGGCGTGGTGATCTGGTCCATATCCTCTCCTATACCAAACCATTCTGCCTGGGGATGACGAGTTTGTAACGAATTTTCTGGCGGGGCCGGATCAGGCCATTTCGAAGAGCGGGGCGAGGATTTCGGCGGCGAGCTGGCGGGTGATTTTTTTGCCTTCGCCCAGGGTGGTGCGGTCCAGCCGGGCGACGGCCTCACGCAAGGCGGCGGCGGTGCGCGGCAGGTGCAGGAGCAGGAAGTTGCGCACGGGGAAGCTTAAGGAGAGTTGACGGTCAGCCGAGAGGCGGGTGAGCAGGCGCTCCAGCAGCTCATCCTCCGGGGCGCGGATTTCCACCGCCTCGGCGGCGCGCAGGCGGCTGGTGAGATCGGCCAGCCGGTAGGACTGGCGCAAGGGGGGCAGGCGGGCGGCCATGAGTGCAGGGAAATGCGCTTCGGCGGCGGCGTTGAGCAGGTGCAGCAGCGCCTGGGGGTCGAGCACGATATCGGCGTCGTCCACCGCGATGGGGCCGGTGGGACGGACCAGGCCGTGCAGCGTGGCGCCGTTGATGACGGTGGCGCCATGGGCGGCCGCCCAGATGTGCAGCAGGTGGGATTTGCCGCAGCCGGGTTCGCCCCAGAGGACGAGCCGGCCGTTGCTCCAGCTGTCGGGGCGGGCCAGCCAGTCCCGCGCCGGGGCGTTGGAGGGGGCGGCGCAGAAATCCTCGGCGGAGAAATTTTCTGTTTCCGCGAAGGGCAGGGTGAGCTGCTTCATGGAGGGGGGGAGGAGTCTAGGTACAGCGGGCTTTGCAGGTAGCGGCGCAGCCAGAAGCGGGCGAGCACGCCCAGCGTGGCGGTGACCGGCACGGCCAGCATGATGCCGAGAAACCCAAAGGCGGCGCCGCCGGCGAACAGCGAGAAGATGACCCAGACCGCGGGCAGGCCCACGCGGTCGCCCAGAAAGCGGGGCTGGATGACGTAGTCGTTAAGCGCTTGGCCGAAGCCGAACACCAGGGCCACCAGCAGGACGCCGTGCCAGCCGGGGTTTTGGGTGAGCGAGAGTAGAAGTGCCGTGACGCCGCCGACGATGGTGCCGACATAGGGGATGAACGAGAGGATGCCCGCCGCCAGCCCGACGATGAGCCCGAGGTCCAGCCCGATGACGGTGAGTCCCACCGCGTAGACCAGGGCGAGCAGGAGGCAGCAGATCGCCTGGCCGCGGATCCAGGCGGCGAGGATGCGGTTGACCTCGAGTGCCTGGGCGCGGATCACCGCCTCATAGGGGCGGGGGAGCCAGGTGTCGGCATGGCGGATGATCGATGGCCAGTCCCGCAGGAAGTAGAAGGTGACGATGGGGGTGATGATGAGCAAGGTGAGGATGTTCACTACGGCGAAGCCGCTGCCGATGATGTTGCGCGCGGCGGTGCCGGCGAAGGAGACGACGGTGCCGGCCTGGTTGGCGGCAATGTCGCGCAGCTTCTGGCTCATGGCGCCGGGGCCAAGCCGGCGTTGCAGCTCAAGGATGAGGTAGCCGAAGTCTTTCTGCGCCGTTTGGATATAGCCGGGCAGGTTGGTGGCGAAGGCGCTGGCCTGGACGGCGATGACCGGATAGAGCAACAAAATGAACAAAACCACGAAAATGCCGGCAGCGGAGAGGATGAGCAGGGTGCCCACCGAGCGGCGCACGCCGAGTCTGGCGAGGCGGCTTACCGCGGGGTCCAGAAAATAAGCTAGGCCGGCCGCCACCACGAAGGGGGTGAGAATGGCCGAGAAGAGGCGGAGAAATTCCCATGAAACCAACAGGATCGCGATGCCGAGGGCCAGGCGCTGCCAGCGCAGCTTGTTGCCGGGGGAAGAATCGTAGAGGGGATTGCTCATGGCCGCCCCGCCAGCGATTGCGCGCGGCAAAAGCCTGTGTTGAAACGCGGCAGAAATTTCTCGGCGTGGACTCGCAAACCCATGCCGCAGGCTTAGCGCATTGGAGGCTGACATGACCAGCGTAACGTACCGGGATGCCGGTGTGGATATCGAGGCCGGCGACGCGCTGGTTGAGGCGATTAAACCATTGGCCAAGGCGACCTCGCGCGCCGGGGTGCTGGGGGGGTTGGGCGGCTTCGGCGCGTTGTTCGATTTGAAGGCGGCGGGGTTCGTGGACCCGATTCTGGTTTCGACCACCGATGGCGTGGGGACCAAGCTGAAGATCGCCATCGAGACGGGGATTCATGACCATGTCGGCATCGACCTGGTGGCGATGTGTGTGAATGATTTGATCGTGCAGGGAGCGGCGCCGCTGTTTTTCCTGGATTATTTCGCGACCGGGGCGCTGGATGTGGACGCGGCCAAGCGGGTGATCGCGGGGATTGCGCAGGGGTGCACGCTGGCCGGTTGCGCGCTGGTGGGCGGCGAGACGGCGGAAATGCCCGGGATGTACGCTGCGGGGGATTATGACCTCGCGGGGTTCTCGGTGGGGGCGGCCGAGCGTGGCGCGCTGCTGCCGGCGGGCGTTGCGGCGGGCGATGCGATTCTGGCGTTGCCGTCATCGGGCGTGCATTCCAACGGTTTCTCGCTGGTGCGGCGGATTATCGCCACTGCGGGGCTGAACTGGGGTTCGGCGTTTGGCGATGGGCGGCCGCTTGCCGAGGTGCTGATGCAGCCGACGCGGATTTATGTGAAGCCGGTGCTGGCGCTGCATAAGGCCGGATTGTTGAAGGGGGCGGCACATATTACCGGCGGCGGGCTGCCGGGCAATTTGCCGCGCGCGCTGCCCGAGACCTGCGGCGCGGCGTTGAACGGGCCGTGGAACATGCCGGCGATTTTCCCGTGGTTGGCGAAAACCGGCAATGTGGCCCCAGAGGAAATGCTGCGGGTGTTCAACTGCGGCGCCGGCATGACGCTGATCGTGAGCGATGCCGGTGCGGCGATGGCGCTGTTGCGTGAGGCCGGGGAGGCGCCGTTTCTGCTTGGGCATGTGACGGACCGGCCGGGTGTCGTGATCGCGGGGCAGGAGAGCCTGTTTGCTTAAACCACGCGTTGCGATTCTGATTTCCGGGCGCGGCTCCAATATGGAGGCGCTGATCAGGGCGGCGCGGGAGGCGGACTATCCGGCTGAGATTACGCTTGTGATCTCCAACAAGGAGGATGCGGCGGGGCTGGAGATTGCGCGCGGGCTGGGGGTGGAGGCGCTGGCGGTTCCGGCCAGGCCGTTCGGCCGGGACCGCGAGGCGCATGAACGGGCGATTGACGCGGCCCTGGTAGCGCGCAACATCGAGATCGTGTGTCTGGCCGGATATATGCGGCTGCTGACACCTTATTTAGTAAAGCGCTGGGCCGGGCGGATGCTGAATATCCACCCGAGTCTGCTGCCCGCCTATCCGGGGGTGGATACCCATGCGCGGGTGCTGGCGGCGGGTGAGGCGGCGCATGGCTGCACGGTGCATCTGGTGACAGAGGAGATGGATGCTGGGCCGGTGCTGGCGCAGGCGCGGGTGGCGGTTCTGCCCGGCGATAGCGAACAGGCGCTGGCGGCGCGGGTGCTGGTGCAGGAACACAGGCTTTATCCGGAGGCGTTGGCGGCGCTGGCGCGCAAAATCCACTTGCCAGAGGCTGGGGCATAACCGTAAAGCTTGGCCAGAAATTTGGTTTCTTGAAATTGCTCCGGGAAGGTAGACGAGACATGGCATCCAACACAGCTCACCAGCACGATGCGCCGGGCGAACAGGAGTTCGACGCGGCTTCCAAAAAGGGGTGGGAACATTTTACCAAGTTCCTTACCTTCAACACGATCGCCGCGGCGGTGGTGCTGCTGCTCATTGGAGCGATGACGGTCTGGCGTTAGAACGCTACCGGTTCAGCGGGTAGCTTGCCTGCGCGCCGAATACGGGGATGGAACTCTGGTAATGCACCGTGCCCGGCACGCCGTCAGGATTCGCGCGGCCGGAGCCGCCATAAAATTCCAGGCGCAGGCCGTCATTCCCTACGAAAAAGTTCTTCGCGATCTGGCCGAAATTATCGCTGCCGGCATCGGTATGGAACATGGAGATTTAGGCTAGTGCGCGGGCGGCGGCTCGCTCGGCTGAGCGAACCTCAAACGATCGCGCTTGAACTGGCCCAGCAGCGCGATGAACTGCCTGACTGCGGGAGAGGCTTCGGCGTGGCGGGAGGCTAGCACCAGATCGGAGCTGAGATCTAACCCGCGCACCGGGCGCAGCACCGTGCCAGGGATGCGCAGATTGCCCACCGAGACGGGCACCAGCCCGAAGCCAAGCCCGGCGGCGACCGTGGTGATGACTGTGAGAAAGTTGCGCACCGGCTCCATGATGACCGGGTTGAACCCCCCGGCGCGGCCCAGCTCCTGGATGCGGGTGAGAAACCCCGCCTCCTCGCCGAAATGGGGCACCAGCAAGGGAATGCCCGCGAGATCCGCCGGGGTGACCGCCTCCTGGCGCGCCAGCGGGTGGCCGGCCGGCAGGGCGATCAGCAGAGGGTCGCGGCTGAGACGGAACACCTTGATCTCGACCGGGTATTGCTTGCGCGCGCGGATGAAGCCGAGGTCCAGCCGGCCGGTGGCGATGTCCTCAATCTGGCGGGGGGTTTCCAGCTCGCGCAGATGCACATCCACGCCCGGCGCCACTACGCGGTAGCGGCGAACGAAGTCTGACACGGTGCCGGCCAGCGCCGCCGAGGCGACATAGCCGATCTCGATCCGGCCAAGCTCGCCGCGCCCGGCCCGCCTGCCCACCATCTCCCCGCGCTCGGCCTGGCGCAGGATCAGCCTGGCCTCGGGCAGAAACAGCGCGCCGGTGGTGGTGAGGGTGACGCTGGAGCGCTTGCTGCGGTTGAATAGGCGGGCGCCGAGCAGGGCCTCCAGCGCCATGACCGTGCGGCTGACGGCAGATTGGGTCATGCCCAGGCGGTCCGCCGCGCGGGCAAAATGCAGCTCCTCAGCAACCATCTCGAAGCAGCGCAGCTGATGCAGTTCCACGGCTTGACCCCCGGCATCGGGAGTTTAATGCTAAAATCACATTAAACTTACCTTTTAATTCCTTTGCGCCGGTTTTGAAGGTGCGGCAAGAGTAGCGCCGCCACCCCGCAAGCCGGGCGTTTTTCAGCAAGGAGTTCACCATGACGCAGCCGCAAACCACCAAAGGGAAAATGGGTCCGTTCGAATGGAGCGACCCGTTGCGGCTTGAGAGCTTGCTGAGCGAGGAAGAGCGCGCCATCCGCGATGCCGCGCATGATTATTGCCAGGAGAAATTGCAGCCCCGCGTGCTGAAAGCCTTCCGCGAGGAGCATTTTGACCGCTCGATCATGAACGAGCTGGGCGAGCTGGGTTTCCTCGGCGCGACGCTTAGCACCCATGGCTGCGCCGATGTGAGCTATGTGGCCTATGGGCTGATCTCGCGCGAGGTGGAGCGCGTGGACAGCGGCTACCGCTCCGCTTTCTCGGTGCAGTCCTCGCTGGTGATGTACCCGATTTATGCGTTCGGCTCGCAGGCGCAGAAAGATAAATATCTGCCCAGGCTGCGCACGGGTGAATTTGTCGGCTGTTTTGGCCTGACCGAGCCGGATGCCGGGTCTGACCCCGCCTCGATGCGCACCAAGGCGGTGAAGGTGGATGGCGGTTATGTGCTCAACGGCTCGAAAACCTGGATCACCAATTCGCCGCTGGCGGATGTGCTGCTGGTCTGGGCCAAGGACGATGCGGGCGATATTCGCGGCTTCCTCATCGAGTGCGGCGCCGCCGGGCTGAGCACGCCCAAGATCGAGGGTAAGGTGAGCCTGCGCGCCTCCACCACCGGTATGATCATGATGCAGGATGTGTTCGTGCCTGAGGAGGCGATGCTGCCCGGCGTGAAGGGTCTGCGCGGCCCGTTCTCCTGCCTCAACAACGCGCGCTACGGCATCGCCTGGGGCGCGCTGGGGGCGGCGGAGTTCTGCTGGCACGCCGCGCGCGACTATACGCTGGGGCGCAAGATGTTCGGCCGCCCGCTCGCCGCGACGCAGCTGGTGCAGAAAAAACTGGCCGATATGCAGACCGAGATCACCCTTGGTCTGCATAGCGTGTTGCAGCTGGGCCGCCTGCTCGATGCGGGAGCGGCCGCGCCGGAGATGATCTCGCTGCTCAAGCGCAACAACTGCGGCAAGGCGCTCGATATTGCCCGCGTTGCGCGCGACATGCACGGCGGCAATGGCATCGCCGATGAGTATCATGTGATCCGCCATATGGTGAACCTGGAGACGGTGAACACCTATGAGGGTGCGCATGATGTGCATGCGCTGATCCTGGGCCGCGCGATGACCGGCATCGCGGCATTTTAGACCATGCCCGGCCCGCTGCAGGGTGTTCGCGTCCTCGACCTCAGCCGTATTCTGGCCGGCCCTTGGGCAGGGCAGGTGCTGGCGGATCTGGGGGCTGAGGTTATCAAGGTCGAGCGGCCGGAGGCGGGCGACGATACGCGCAGCTGGGGGCCGCCGTTCCTGCCGCCCGCGGCGGGCGGGCGCGGGCGCGGCGAGAGCGCCTATTTCCTCTGCGCCAACCGGGGCAAAAAATCGGTGACGATCGACTTCGCCAAACCCGAGGGGCAGGCGCTGGTGAAGCGGCTGGCCGCGCAGAGCGACATTCTGTTGGAGAACTTCAAGGTTGACGGTCTGGCCAGGCTGGGGCTCGGCCCGGCGGATATGGCGGCGGTCAACCCCAGGCTGATTTATTGTTCGATCACCGGGTTTGGCCAGACCGGCCCCTACCGCGCCCGCGCCGGTTATGATTTTTTGATGCAGGGCATGGGCGGGCTGATGAGCCTGACCGGGGAGCCGGACGGGGAGCCGATGAAGGTGGGCGTGGCCGTGACCGATGTGTTCACCGGCATGTATGCCGCCACCTCCGTGCTGGCGGCGCTGGCCGAGCGTGCGCGCAGCGGGCTGGGGCAGCATATCGATATCGCGCTGTTTGATGTGCAGATCGCCACGCTGGCCAACCAGATCATGAGTTATCTCGTCTCCGGGGAGCAGCCGCCGCGGCTGGGCAACGCGCATCCGAGCATTGTGCCTTATCAGGTGTTTCCGGCGCAGGATGGTCATGTGATCCTGGCTATCGGCAATGATGAGCAGTTCAGGCGGTTCACCCAGCTTGCCGGCGCGCCGGAGCTGGCGCTCGATGCGCGCTTTGCCACCAACCCGGCGCGGGTGGCCAACCGGGCGGTGCTGATCCCCCTGCTGGAAGTGCTGATGCGCCAGCGCCCGGCCCAGAGCTGGATTGCCGAGCTGGAGACGATCGGCGTGCCTTGCGGCCCGATCAACCAATTCGCCGATCTGGAGACACATGAGCAAGTGCGGGCGCGCGGCATCTTCAAAACCGTGCCGCACCCCGCCGCCGGTTCGATGCGCAGCGTCGCCAGCCCGATGCGTTTCTCGCGCACCCAGGTGGAGGATGCGCGCGCCTCCCCGCTGCTGGGCGCGGATACGCGGGATGTGCTGGGCGGGCTGCTTGGAATTTCCGGCGAGGAGCTGGACGCGCTGCGGCAGGCCAGTGTTGTGTGAGCGGGCGGATTTTTCATGTGCTGAACGGTATAAAAAACCAAGGCTCCGAGGCTGACAAATGAAAACAACACGCAGGCCCGTGGTGGGCGTTATCAGTGATATGCGCGATTTGGGCGGCATGGCGTATCAGATCATCGGCGATAAATATGTGCAGGCGGTGTCGCAATTTGCTGGTTGCCTGCCCATCGCGGTGCTGAGCGAACAGGGGCGCGGCGGGGTGGAGGAACTGCTGGCGTTGTGCGATGGGTTTCTCTTCACCGGCAGCCCCTCGAACATCCGGCCCTGGCGCTATGGCGATACGGCGGCGGGGGATGGGCCGTTTGACGATGCGCGCGATGCGCTCTCGCTCGCGCTCATCCCCGCGATTCTGCGCGCGCGGGTGCCAGCGCTTTTCATCTGCCGGGGGTTGCAGGAATTGAATGTCGCGCAGGGCGGCACGCTGCAAACCAAGATTCCCGCGCGGGAGCCGGCGGTTGAGCATCACGCCCCGGAAGACGCCGGCTACGAGGACCGCTACGCGCCGCTGCACCGGGTGAGCCTGATCGAATCCTCGCCGCTGGCCGATGTGTTCGGCGCGCCGTCTTTCGCGGTGAATTCGCTGCATTATCAGGCGTTGGCGAAAATCGGCGGCGGCCTCACCGTGCATGGCTATGCCGAGGATGGCATTGCCGAAATCGTCGCCGCGGATGGGCATCCCTTCGCCGTCGGCGTACAATGGCACCCGGAATACCGCCCCGAGCTGAGCGCACCCAACCGGGCGCTGTTTGAACATTTTGGCCAGGCCGTGCGCGCCCGGCGGGACGCATGAAACCGGCGTTTTCAGATTTTTCATAAGGAATAACAACGATGGCACATGAGCGGCAGTTTTATATCAATGGCGAATGGGTGAACCCGGTCACGCCGCGCACGATGGATGTGATCAACCCCGCGACCGAGGAGGCGTTCACGCAGATCTCGCTGGGCTCGAAGGCCGATGTGGACCGCGCCGTGGCCGCCGCGCGCAAGGCGTTCGAGAGCTTCAGCCAGACGACGCGCGCGGAGCGGCTCGACCTGCTCAAGCGGATTCTGTCAGCCTTCCAGGCCCGCTATGAGGATATCGCCAACGCGATCACCCTGGAGCTCGGCGCGCCGGTGACGCTGGCGCATAAATCGCAGGCGGCCATCGGTGTTGGGCATCTGACCCAGATGATCTCGGTGCTGGAGACTTTCGCGTTCGAGCACATGCAGGGCACGACGCTGATCGCCAAGGAGCCGATCGGCGTGGTCGGCATGATCACGCCATGGAACTGGCCGATCAACCAGATCACCTGCAAGGTCTGCCCGGCGATTGCCGCCGGTTGCACCATGGTGCTCAAACCATCCGAGATCGCGCCGCTGGATGCCATCATCTTCGCCGAGGTGATGCACGCGGCGGGGGTTCCGCCCGGCGTGTTCAATCTGGTCAACGGCGATGGCCCGGGTGTTGGCACCGCGATGTCAGAGCATCCTGATATCGACATGATCTCCTTCACCGGTTCCACGCGCGCGGGGATTCTCATCGCCAAGGCCGCGGCGGATACCATCAAGCGCGTCCACCAGGAGCTGGGCGGGAAATCGGCAAATATCCTGCTTGACGATGTGGATATTGAAGCCGCGGTGAGCACCGGCGTGGTGGATTGCTTCCAGAACAGCGGCCAGTCCTGCAACGCGCCGACGCGCATGTTCGTCCCCGCGCAGTTCCGCGGCGTGGCGGTGGACGCCGCCCGGCGTGCGGCGGAGTCGATCAAGGTGGGCGCGCCGTCTGACCCGGCGGTTTATATAGGCCCGGTGATCAGCCTGCTGCAATATGACAAGATCCAGGCGATGATCCAGGCCGGGATCGACGAGGGCGCCACACTCGTGACCGGGGGCACCGGCCGCCCGGACGGGCTGAACCGGGGCTATTACGTCCGCCCGACCGTGTTTGCCGATGTAACGCCGGATATGCGTATCGCGCGGGAGGAGATTTTCGGCCCCGTGCTCTCCATCCTCACCTATGAGACCCAGGCGGAGGTGATCGCGCTGGCGAATGACACCGTGTATGGCCTGGCCGCCTATGTGCAATCGGGCAGCCGCGAACGGGCGCAGGAAATCTCGCGCAAGATGCGCAGCGGCAATGTGTACATCAATTACCCGAAAGGTGATTTGAACGCCCCCTTCGGCGGCTACAAGCAGTCCGGCAACGGCCGCGAATGGGGCCAATGGGGGCTTGAGGAGTTCCTCGAAATTAAGGGCGTTGTCGGTTACGCGGCGGGATAAGGGCGGGGCTCTCACCAGAGCTTCCAAACCAGACACCACCAGCGGCAATGCCGCCTGGTCGGCGCGGTGCCACGCCTGAGACAAGCCTGTCGAGAGAGCGGGCCGGTGTAATACTTGTCAGCCTTAAGGCTGACAAGTATGCGCGCGGGGCTGGTGGGGCGGCCGCGCGCAAAATCAAGAGCTTATACCAGCCTGCCACCAAACCCAGAGAGTCAAGCTCTTGGCGGGCTGGTGTAAAAAACCGGCCATACCCGGCGCTTATTTGCCACGGTAGCGAATGTATAAAGCTGGGATCAGGTTGGTGCTGAGCAGCGCGCTCCAGACGATGCCGCCTGCGATGACGATGGCCAGCCCCTGCTCGGGCGCGGCGCCCGCGCCAAACCCCAGAGCGGTGGGCAGCATGCCCAGCACGGCGACGACGGTGGTGAGAAAAATCGGGCGGAAGCGCACATTCAGCGCTTCCTCCATGGCCTGCGCCGGGGCCAGCCCGGCGTTCTCGTTTTGCTGGGCGCGGTCAAGCAGCACAATGCCGTGGTTCAGGCTGACGCCGGCCAGGGTGAGGAAGCCGACCAGGCCGATCCCGTTCAACCCCAGCCCGCTGGCCGCCAGGGCCAGCGCGCCGCCGGTCATCGCCAGGGGGATCTGCATCATCAGCAATCCTGGCGCATGCCGGCCGCCAAAGCGCAGCACCAGCACGCCGGCCATGAGGATGACCGCGGCGAGCGAGGCGATGCCCAGGCCGAGAACGGCCCTCTCCAGCATGGGGTACAACCCGCCAAAGGCGATGCGGCAGTCGGGCGGCAGCTTCAGGCTGGCCAGCGCCCGTTTGGCGGCGGCGATGGCGCTCCCCGGCGCGGTGGTGGGGGTTGCCAGAATATCGAAGGCGCGCGCGCCGTCGATATGGTGAAACTGGTTCGGGCTGGTGACGAGGCTGATGCTGGCGAGCTGGCCGAGCGGCGTGCCGCTCTCGCTGCCAACAGGCAGGGCGGCCAGGTCATCGAGGGAAAACGCGGCCGGATCAGGCAGGCGGAGATAAACCGGCAGCGCGATGTTGCCGTCCGGCACGCGCGCCACCACCTGCCCGGCCAGCAGGGCGGCCAGCTCATGGCTCAACTGCGCGGGCGTGAGTCCGGCCGCGGCCAGGGCGGCGGGGCGCGGCTGCACGTTGATCTGCGTTTCTGGGTAGCCGTCGTTATTGAACACGCCGGAGAGGCCGCTCACCTTGTCTAGCCGGGAGGTGATCGCATCCGCCAGCGTGGCCATCTCTGCGAATTTCGCGCCGTACAGCTGGATTTCAAAGGGTTGCGGCAGGCCCGAGAGGCTCTCGCCCAGGCGCTCGACTGTCGGCGTGTCCACCCCGAGCTGCACCGAGGGGGTCTGGCTGGCGGCGAGTATCTGGGCGGCGATCGCATCCAGGCTGTTTGCCCCGGCGCCGGGTTTCAGCAGAATCTCGATCTCTCCAGCGTAGGCCGGCTCGGTGTAGTTGCTGCCCGCGGCCGAGCCGATGCGCGCCAGGCTGTGGGCCACCGCGGGGTTGGTGTTGATGCGGGTGACGATTGAATTGACCGCCGCCTGCGTGTCCAGCAGCGCGGTGCCGGGAGGCAGGGTGAAGGATTCCAGCAGCACGCCCTCATTCGGCAAGGGGAGAATGTTCACCGAGACCAGGCTCATCGCCGCCAGGCTGAGCAGTAGCAGCAGGAAGCAGCCGCCGATGGCCCAGCGCGGATGGCGCAGCACGAAATTGAACAGGCGGCGGTTGTGGCGCCGTAGCGCGGCCAGAAGCTGCTCGCTGCGCCGCGAGGGCTGCGGGATGGCCCCGCCATGGCGCACCAGGCTGAGGCCGAGCGGGATGAGCGTGAGCGACACCAGCAGGGAGGCCAGCAAGGAAAACACCATGCCCAAAGCGAAGGGGATGAAAAACAGCCCGGCCAGCCCGCCGGTGAACAACAAGGGGACGAACACCAGGATGGTGGTGAGCGTGCCGATGATGTCCGGCGCCGCGATGTCGCGCAGGCCGCGCAAAACACCGGCGGCGGGGGCATCGCCCGCCTCCCAGCGGTGGCAGACGCTCTCCAGCACGATGATCGCGTCATCGGCCACCAGCCCCAGCGCCACGGTGATCGCGCCCAGCGTCATCAAATTGAGGCTCTGCCCGGCGGCATACAACCCGGCGATGCCCAGCAGCAGCGAGACCGGGATGCTCAACGCCAGCAGCCACGCGCCGCTGCGCGCGCCCAGCACGAAGAGCATCATCGCAATCGCCAGCACGCCGCCGATGATGAGGTTGCGCCGCAGATCCGTCCCCACCGCATGCACCAGATGGCCTTGGTCATAAATGCGGATGAACCGCACGCCGGGTGGCAACTGGCCGCGCAACGCCGCCAGCCTGCGGGCGATGGCTTGCGTGACCGGCAAAGTGGAGGCGCCCTGCTGCTTGAAAATCGTCAGCGCGATGCTTGGCTGGCCGTCCAGCAATTCACGCTGATGGGTGGGCAGCGTGGCATGGATGATGCGCGCCAGGCTGCCCAGCGTCACCGGCCCGTTTGGCCCGGCGACCGGCGTTGCGTTTAAATCGGCAATGCGCGTGGGCAGGTTATGCAGCTCGATCAGTGAATCCTGATGCCCGAGCGTGAGATACCCGCCGGGCGCCAGGCTCACCTGCCCGGCCAGCGCGGCGGTGAGCGCGCTCACCGGGATATGCGCCTGGCGCAGGGCGTTCAGGTCCGGCTGCACCCAGAGCGCCGCATCGCCAATGCCGGCGCTATCAACCAGCTGCACGCCCGATATCGCGCGCAAGGCGGGGACGATGGTGGCGGCGACCACGCGGGAAACCTCCTCATGCGGCACCCCGGCGGGGATTTGCAGCGCATAATCGGCCACCTCGTTGATCGCATTGCCCATGATCTCGGACAAAGGCTGGGCGGCGGGCGGCAGGCTGGCGCGCACGCGGTCGATCGCGCCGTTGACGGCCTGGAGATCGGCGTTGGGGTCCGTACCCGCACGGAAGCGCAAATCGGTTTCAACCACCCCATCGCCGATGGCCGAGCGCACCTGCGTCACGTCCGGCAGGCCGAGCAGTTGGCCCTCAAGCGGGGTGGCGACCAGGGTTTCCATGCTGGTGGCCGTGGTGCCCGGCAGATGCGTGATGACGCTGATCGCCGGAAAATTGAACGCCGGCAGAACCTCGACCGGAATGTTCACCAGCGCGTAAACGCCGTAGCCGATCATCCCGCCGTACAGCAAAATCCACAGCGCGGGCCGCAGCAAAACGCGGCTGAATGAAGACATCATGGGCGCGGCGCTAATCAGGCGGCTGATACAAGGCGGCGATGCCGCGATGGTAAAGCAGATACGCGTTCACCACCACCACATCTTCGCCCGGCTTCAGGCCGGATTTTATTACCGTGTCAGCGCCTTGCGCCGGGCCTGGCACAACCGGGACCGGATGATCCCCCCGCGCGGTGTGCAGCATCACCCACCATTGGCCTTTGTCGAGAATCAGGGCGCTGGAGGGCACCATGACGGCCTCGCGCGCCGGCTGGGCGAGCGTGACCGTGCCGAACACCCCCGGCGCCAGGGGGACGCCCGGCGTTAAGGCCACCGGCTGGCCGCCATCGGCTTGCGCCGTGCCAAGCGCGCCGCGCACGCGCACCGGCACCGGGGCGCCGCCGCTGCCGGGCGTGAATATGCCCGGGGCGCCGGGGGCGATATCCGCCGCGGCGGCGTTGTAGAACACGGCGCGGAGCCAGTTGCCCGCTGCGGGCTGTATGGTGGCAGCAACCTGCCCCGCCGCCAGAAAGCCACCGCTGACGGCCGGTACGCTCTGCACCACCCCGGCCAGCGGGCTGCGCAAAACCACCGCTTGGCGCAGCGCCGTTAAATCCGCCGCCGCCGTTGCGCGGCGCGCCGTTGCGGTGGCGAGCGCGGCCCTGGCCTGCGCGACCAGCTGGCGGGTGGAGAGGTGCTGTTGCAGCTTCTGCTGTTCCGCCGCCAGGGATATGGCCGCTGCATCCCGCGCGGCCGTGGCATCCACCAGCGCGCCTTGCGCCTGGGCCAGGGCGGCGGCAACCTGCGGGCCGCCCAGCCGGGCGATGACCTGCCCCGGCGCGACGCTCTGGCCGGGTAGCACGGCAAGCCCGGAAACAACCCCGTGCTGAACGGAGGTGACCATGACAACCCCGCCCGGCTGCTCACTTGCGAAGGCTGAAATTTCGGGAGTCTGCGGCGCCGATTTTGCCGCCACCCAGTCCACGCTGGCGGGAGCGGCCAGCGCGGCGCCGCCCGCGAAGGCGGCCAGCACGGCGCAAAAAGCAACCCGGTACCGCTGGCGCGGCTTTACTGTTTCATCCATGCAGATTGACCACGCCAGTTCGTCCTTCGGTATTCCGCTAGCGCAATTTGTAAGCGCGGAAAACTGGCATGGCTAGGGGCGCGAAACCTGATAAAAAAAGGGTAATGCCGCTGTCACCACAGCACTCCGATTTCAATATCTTTTCCAGAGCAAGTGAAATCGCGGCCCAGCCCGGAAATACGAGGCCAGACAAACAAAACCAGAAAACCGCCGGAACGCTGGTTTTTAACCGCATTGGAGACATAGCGATGCCCGGCGCCATGCGGCGGCTGGCTTTGACAAAGATATAAGCATATCTTTATATAATTAATTATGATGAACGATGCGCTTGAAATTTTCCGTGCCCTGGCCGATCCCACGCGGCTGCGGATGCTGGCCCTGCTGCGGGCGATGGAACTTTCCATCGGTGAGCTGGCGCAGGTGCTGGGGCAGAGCCAGCCACGTGTATCACGGCATGTGAAAATCCTGGCCGATGCCGGGATCGCGCGGCGGCGCAAGGAGGGGAGCTGGGTTTTTCTCAGCCTGGGTGCGGCGGCGCGGGTGGCGCCGTTGCTGGCCGCCATCGACTCCTGGAGCGGGCCGGAGGAAGGCGATGACCAGGCTGTTGCGGATATGGCCCGCCTCGCCGCCGTGCGGGACGAGCGCGCCCGCGCCGCGGCCGAATACTTCAACGCCCATGCCGCCGAATGGGACGAAATGCGCTCCCTGCATGTGGCGGAGAGCCAGGTTGAAGCGGCGATCCGCGCCACGCTGAGCGCCGCGCCCATCGGCCGGCTGGTTGATATCGGCACCGGCATCGGGCGGATGATCGAGCTTTTCGGGGAGACGGCGCGCAGCGTCATCGGAATCGACCGCAGCCCCGAGATGCTGCGCCTCGCCCGCGCCAAGCTGGCCCGCGCCGGGCTGGAACGAGCGGAGCTGCGCCAGGGGGATTTTCATGCCCTGCCGCTGCCGGGCGGCTGCGCCGATACCGTGATCATCCACCAGGTGCTGCACTACGCCCAGCAGCCCGAAACGGCGGTTGCCGAGGCGGCGCGCCTGCTTGCCTCCGGTGGGCGGCTGCTGGTGGTGGATTTCGGCCCGCACGAGAAAGAGGAGCTGCGCACCCGCCACGCGCACGCCCGGCTGGGCTTCACCGATGAGCAGATCGCCGGTTGGTTCGTCGGCGCGGGACTTGAGACCACGCCGCCCCAGCCGCTCGAGGGTGGCGAATTAACCGTGAAACTCTGGCTGGGCCAGCGCCCGGCCCTGGCTGACATGAAAGACATTGCCGCATGAATTCGCTCTCTCCGATGCGCCAGGGCGCCCCTGCTTTTGCTCATGCCGCGGGGGATATTGAGGTTTCCTTCGAGTTTTTCCCGCCAAAGACCGATAAAATGGACGCCGGGTTATGGGAGACCGTGCAAAACCTGGCGCCGCTCGGCCCGCGATTTGTCTCCGTGACCTATGGTGCGGACGGCTCCACGCGCGAGCGCACCCATGCCACGGTTACCCGCATCGCGCATGAGACCCCGATTCCGGCGGCGGCGCACCTCACCTGCGTGGGGGCCAGCAAGCGCGAGGTGCTGGAGATCGCGCAGAGCTACTGGGCGGCGGGCATCCGCCATATCGTCGCCCTGCGCGGCGATGCACCACAGGCGGGCCAGCGCTTTACCCCGCACCCGGAGGGCTTTGCCAACGCCACGGAGCTGACCGCCGGGCTGAAAGCCGTTGCCCCGTTTGAGATTTCGGTTGCGGCCTATCCTGAATGCCATCCGGAATCCCTCAGCGTCCAGGCTGATCTCGACAACCTGAAGGCCAAAATTGACGCCGGCGCGGACCGCGCCATCACGCAGTTCTTCTTCTCGCCCGAGGCGTTCTTGCGCTTGCGAGACCGCGCCGCCGCCGCTGGCATCAACGCCGAGATCGTCCCCGGCATTCTTCCGGCCGCCAACGTCGCGCAGACGCGCAAATTCGCCGCCCAGTGCGGCACCGCAATCCCGCCATGGATGAACCGGCTGCTCGAGGGGCTGGATGAGCACCCCGAGACACGCCAGATCGTGGCCGCCACCATCGCCGCTGAAATGTGCCTGAAGCTTTATGACAGCGGGGTGCGCCACTTCCATTTCTACACGCTCAACCGCGCGGCATTATGCCACGCGATCTGCCTTCTGCTGGGTAAAACCCCCGCCGCCTCCACGAGTGAGAATCTCAAATCTGACAGATCAACTCCGAAACGGGCAAGAGTTTTATGACAGAGTAAGAATAGAATAAAAGTCCGCCAAAAGCCGCCGCAGATGCTGGCCGCCCGGTGATCCCGGGCGGGTTGCACGCTGGATCGTTATCAGCTTAGCTTGCGAACTTCGGGATATGCCATGCGCACCGCACCCGGGACGAAGGGCAGAGTTTGAAATGATAAGCCAGCCGTCTGAACAGACCCAGGCTGAACAGAGCGGGAGCGCGCAGGTCGCCCTGGTGGCGACTTTGGGACTTTTGCCGTTTCTTGATGAAATCGGTGCGGATGCCGGCCGGGTAATGGGGCCGGCGGGGATTGATGCCAGCCGGCTGAATGGGGCCAGCGAGGGCAGCCTGGCGCTTTCAACCTATGTGGACATGATGGAGCGGGCGGCGAAAATTTCCCGCTGCGACAGTTTCGGGCTGCGTTATGGGCGGCAGTTCCCAGCCTCCAGCCACGGGCTGGTGGGCGATATCGCGCTGGCTGCGCCCACCATCGGCACCGCGTTACGCCAGTTCGTGGATCTGTTTCCGTTGCACCAGGAGGCCAGCCAGGTCGGCTTGCGGGCCGAGGGCGGGTTGCTGCGGCTGGAGTACCGGATTCTCGATTGGCGGATATTCGACCGGCGCCAGGATGCGGAGCTGACCATCGCGATGTTCCAGAACCTGTTGCGGCATGCGTTCGGGCCGGGGTTTATGCCCGAGGAGGTGCATTTTGAGCATCCGAACCCTGGGCATTGCGGCGAGCATGAGGAGACGTTTGGCGCGCCGGTGTATTTTGGCCAGCGCACCAATGCCATTGCCTTCCGCCCGCGCGATTTGAACCGGGCGATGCCGGGCACGGATGCCGGCAGATTCTCGCGCTTGCTGGCGGAGGCGTGCATGCGCCGGTTGCCGCGCGGGGCCGTACCGCTGGCGGCGCGTGTGCGCGGAGAGATTCGCGCCCGCCTGCCCGATGGATACCCGCCCATGGAAGAGGTGGCGGATGCGCTGGGCATCGCCCGCTGGACCTTGCAGCGGCGCCTGGGGGCGCTTGGCCTCAGCTACTCAGACGCCGTGCAGCAAGTGCGCCAGGCGCTGGCGCTTAGCTATTTGCCGTTGCCGCATCTCTCGATTTCAAGCATCGGCCAGCTGTTGGGCTATGCCGAGCTGAGCCCGTTCAGCCGGGCGTGCCGCCGCTGGTTTGGCGCGCCGCCCGAGCAGTTGCGGGCGGAGCGGCTTTGCGGGCCAAAAACCTTCTGAACGGCTCGGCCAGGATGCCGGTCACGATCATGCCGGCGCCGGCGATGGTGGCGAGGCCCATCGGATCGCCCGCCACGGCGCCCACGGCCCCCGCCCAGACCGGCTCCATGGCGAAGATAACGCTGGCCCGCAGCGCCGGGACGTGCGCCTGCCCCCAGGCCTGACCAAACATGATAACGCTCGTGGCGAATCCCAGGCCGATGGTGCTGTACCAGAACGGCGGGTAGCCCCAGGGCACCGCCGCGCCGGTAAGCAGGTTAGCGCCCAGGCTGAGCACCGCCACCACGCTCATCTGCACGATCGCCAGCCGCTGCGGATTGCAGCGCGGCGCATAGCGGCTGAGCAGGATGATCTCGAGCGCGCAGGCCAGCGCGGCGGCGAGGGTCAGCATGTCACCCAGGGAGAGCCGGAACACGCCGCCCTTGGGATGCGCGAGCAGGGCAAGCCCGGCGAATGCCAGGATGATGGTGAGCAGGCCGCTCCACCCCGGGGGCTTGCGGAACAGCAGCAACTGCAGCACCGGCACCAGAGGTACATAAAGAGCCGTGAAAAAAGCCGACCGGCTGGAGGCAATGTCCGTAAGGCCCTGGGCTTGCAGCGCATAGCCCGCGAAGAGCGAGGCGCCGATGAAAAACCCGGCGCGCCATTCCGCCAGGCGGGGCCAGGACGGACGGGTGATGACAACGAGCAGCACGGCGCCAATGGCAAAACGAAGGCCTACCAGCGCCAGGGCGCCGCCATGCGCCAGCCCCAGCTTGATGGCTAGAAAGGTGAAGCCCCAGACCATGGTGATAGATACCAGAACCAGCTCAGGAGGGATCTTTCCGCGCCCCTCGGTGGCGGTTGCGTGAGTCATACGGTGAGGTCTTAGCCCGCGGGCGCCCGCGGGGCAAAACCAAAAGGTTCGCCGCGCGGGGGAACGTTACTGACACAAATCTATCACACTGCGGCAAGGCGAGTTGATGTATCGGCCACCTAAACACATTAGGGGTTAAGAAGTTGAGTATCGCGTATATCATTTATCTCGCCGACTACTCGGATGGGGTACTCTACGTCCTGGCAACGCTGCTGCTGCTGGCCTTGGCCGTTATGATCGACCGCGCCTGGTCGTTGCGGAGCACGATCCTGCGCGGCAAGTCGATCATCCGCGCAACCGCCGAAAAATCCGCGCTCTCGCACCAGGACCTCACGGGCCTGCTGCACGCCGCGGGCAGCCTGCCGGAAGCGGTATTGCTGGATACCGCGATCCGCCATCTCGACACCGCCGATTCCGAGGGCATGGCCAACCGGCTGGATGAGTCGATCATGCTGATTGCCCCGATGCTTGATCGCCGCTTATGGATTCTCGACACCGTGGTGACCCTTGCGCCGCTGCTCGGTCTGTTTGGCACCATCATCGGCATGTTCCACGCCTTTAACGTGCTGGCCCAGCCGGGCCATGCCCCGGCCGAAGTGACCGGCGGCGTCGCCGATGCGCTGGTCGCCACCGCATTTGGTATTTTCATCGCCATGCTCGGGCTCACCGGCTTCAACGCCCTGAGCAACCAGGTACAGTTGGTCGTGCATCAGCTCGACTCGATGAAGATGATGATCGTGAACCGCACGGATGGTTCTCCCATGGTGCCCTCGCGCGGCGCGGCGCCAAAGACCCAGGCCAGCCCGCGGCTAGTGAACGCCTGAACCGATGAAAATGCGCTATTTCGAACGCCGCAAGGCGCGCATCGAGATCATTCCGATGATCGACGTGATGCTGTTCCTGCTTGTGTTCTTTGTCATCGTGACATTGCAGATGATCCCCGATGCCGGGGTGAGCCTGCAACTGCCGACCTCCAGCCAGGCTGATACGCTGCCGCATCCAAAATTCACCGTGAACGTGCTGCCCGACGGGACGATTAAAGTGAAGGACCAGGTGATGACGCCTGACCAGCTGACGGCCATGTTCCAGGCCGACGGCGCGCCCGAAAAGACCGACCTGACGATCGCAACCGACAAGACCACGCCGTTCCAGGATTTCATGAGCGTGATCGACGCCGCCCGTAAGGCTGGGGTTACGGACATAGGTATCGCCGCGCAGCCGGTGGCTGCCGGGAATTAAATTCCTCCCGGTACGCCGTTA